>DASTRO010000089.1:0-16557 GCA_035761165.1 Gemmatimonadaceae bacterium
TTCCGTGCGTGGAACCTCGCCACCGACGACTTCCCGAGCGCCGCGTCGGGGATCGGCGAGATGGACGTCGTGCTCTGCCGCAACGTGCTGATCTACTTCGATCGCGCGACCGTGGCCGCCGTCGCCCACCGCCTGCTCGCGTCGCTCGGCGAGGAGGGCTGGCTCTTCCTCGGCGCCTCCGACCCGATGCTCGGCGAGCTCGTGCCGTGCGAGACGGTGGTGACCGGTGCGGGGCTGGCCTACCGTCGCCTGGACGTCGCGCTGCCACGCCCGCGCGTCTGGCTGCGCCGCGAGCTGCCGGAGCCGCCGGAGCCGCCCACCGCGGCCGCACCATCCGCCGCACCCGCTGCGTCCACCGCACCCGCCGCACCCGCCGCACCCGCTGCGAGTGGGACGGCGGCGGTCGAGCCGCCACCGGAGGTGACGCGGGCACCGTCCACGCCCTCCACGCCCTCCACGCGCTCGACGCCCGCCTCGCCCGCGCCGTCCGAGCCCGCCCTGGCCGCCGCGCTGGCCCACTACGCGGCGCGCGACTATGCCGCGGCGGCCGACGCGGCGCGCACGCTCGTGCAGCGCGACGCGGGACTCCTGCCTGCGTGGACGCTGCTCGTCCGCGCCCTCGCCAACGCCGGCCGCGAGGCGGACGCCGAGCAGGCGTGCGCCGCGGGGCTGGAGCGCCACCGCGACTCCGCCGAGCTGGCGTACCTGCACGCCGTGCTGCTGGCGCACGGCGGGCACTTCGCGGCCAGCGCGGCCGCGGCGCGGCGCGCGCTCTACCTGGACCGCACGCTCGCCGTGGCGCAGCTGGCGCTCGGGGCGGCGCTGGCGCGCGAGGGGCACGGCGTGCAGGCGCGGCGCGCCTACGAGACGGCCGAGCGGCTGCTGGCCGCGCAGCCGCCCGACGCGCCGGTGCCGCTCGCCGACGGCGAGCCGGCGCGCCGGCTGCTGGAGGCGGCGCGGGCACAGCAGCGGCACCTCGCCGGGGCGGTCGCGTGACCGGGCCGCGCGCCAGACGCTCGCCGCGCGACCTCGAGAACGTCGCCTGGGCGGAGCTGCACGCCCGCGTCGAGGAGGTGGGGCGCACCCTCGCCGGCGGGAGCGCGGCCGATCCCGCGGCCGTCCTCGCCGCACGGGCGCGCGAGCTGGCGCGCGTGCCGGCGGCGCCGGATGCCGAGCCCGCGCTCGAGGTGCTCGGCTTCACGCTCGGCGAGCGCACGTTCGGAATCGAGTCGCACCACGTGCACGAGGTGCTGCGCGACGTGCGCCTCACGCCGCTCCCCGGCGCGGCCGCGCCGGTGACGGCGGTCGTCGCCTGGCGCGGCCGCATCCTCACCGTGCTCGACCTGCGCGGCGCGCTCGGCGCGCCGCCCGGTCCCGCGCCGGCCACGCGACTCCTCGTCCTCGGCGACGAGCGCCCCGAGCTCGGGCTGCTCGCCGACGACATCGGCACGCTGACGCCACTGGCGGCGACCGCGCTGCACCCGCTCCCCGAGGGCGCGACGGCGCAGCGCGAGTACGTGCGCGCCATCACCGACGACGCCACCGTCCTCCTCGACGGCGCCGCGATCCTGCGGCTGCACGCCGACGAGGGCTGACCTCCTCCACCTCCGCACCTCCCGACATGGACCGCAGCGTCAGCAGCCGCATCGCCACGGGCTTCGCGATCGTGCTCTCCCTGCTCGCCGTGCTGGCCATCCTGGCCATCTGGGCGCTCTCGCGCACGTCCAACACGTACGAGCGCGCGGTGGTGCAGTCGCGCGACGTGCTGGCGCGCGCACGCGAGGCGCAGAGCGAGATGCGATCGGCCAACCTCGCCTACCTGCGCTACCTCCTGGAGCGCACCGACGTGCACCGCGCGGCGCGCGACAGCGCGCTGAGCCACGCCCGCGCGGGGCTCGACACGCTGCGCCTGCGCGCCCGCGCCGTGGAGAACGGCGCGGGCCAGGAGACGTGGGGCAATGCCCTCCAGCTGCTGGCCGAATGGGAGCAGACGTCGACCCGCTCGATGGACGCCGAGCGCGCCGGCAACGACACGGAGGCGCTGCGGCTGCGCCAGGAGCTCAACCCGGTGCGCGAGCAGCTCGACCAGCTGATCACCAACGGGGTGGGCGACGCCCGCGATCACGCCGACGACGCCGCGACCACCGCGCGCGACACGGCGCGGGTCGCGCAGTTCGTGCTCGGCATCGGCCTGGTGATCACGCTGGGCGTCGGCTTCCTGGTGGCCTGGCGGCTGCGGCACGGGATCAACACCGCGCTGCAGCAGACGGGGGGCGGACTCGCCTCGAGCGCCGCCGAGATCCTCGCCATCGCCACCCAGCAGGCGGCCAGCGCCAACGAGAGCATGGCGGCGGTGAGCGAGACGGTGGCGACGGTGGACGAGGTGGCGCAGACGTCGGAGCAGGCGTCGCAGCGGGCGCGCGCCGTGGCCGAGTCGGCGCAGCGCGCGGCGGAGATCGCGCGCACCGGGCGGACGGCGGTGGAGCGGTCGATCGAGGCGATGGACGCGGTGCGCGGGCGCGTCGAGTCGATCGCCGACAGCATCCTCGCCCTGGCCGAGCAGGCGCAGGCCATCGGCGAGATCATCACCGGCGTCAACGAGATCGCCGAGCGCACCAACCTGCTGGCGCTGAACGCGGCGGTGGAGGCGGCGCGCGCCGGCGAGCAGGGGCGCGGCTTCGCGGTAGTGGCCGGCGAGATCAAGAGCCTGGCCGAGCAGAGCAAGCGCAACACGGTGGAGGTGCGCCAGATCCTGAGCGAGATCCAGCGCGCGACGAGCGCCGCGGTGATGGCCACCGAGCAGGGGACGAAGCAGGCGAACGCCGGCTCGCGGCAGGCGGGCGAGGCGGGGGAGACGATCCGCGCGCTGGCGGACGCGGTGACGCAGGCCGCGCAGGCGGCGGCGCAGATCGTCGCCTCGGCCGGCCAGCAGGCGATCGGCATGGAGCAGATCCGCCAGGCCATCGGCAACATCCACGAGGCGACGCAGCAGAACCTGCAGGCGTCCAAGCAGGCGGAGCTCGCGGCCACGGAGCTCAACCGGCTCGGCTCCACGCTCGTGGACCTGGTGGGGGGCGGCGCCGGGCAGCGAGCGGCGATGCAGCGCGAGGCGGCGCAGCATCGGGCGGCGCGCCAGGGCTGACGTGTCCGCTCACGCCGTGTCGACCAGCGTGGTCCTCGCCAGGGCGGCCCGATGACGCCCGACTCGCTGGCCGCGCGCCTGCTGCAGACCTTCCTGGTCGAGCTGGACGACCAGCTCGGGGTGCTCGACGCCGAGCTGGTGGCGCTGGAATCGCACCCGGAGGGGGACGCCGAGCGGCTGGCGGCGATCTTCCGCGTCTTCCACACGCTCAAGGGCGCGGCACGGGTGGCCGGCGCACCGCAGGTGGAGGCGGTCTGCCACGCGCTGGAGACGCTGCTGGCCGACGTCCGGGCCGGCCGGCGCGCGCTGGGCGCGGAGGAGTTCGCGCTGCTCTTCGCGGCGGTGGACGCACTGGCCGACGCGGGGCGGCGACTGCGCGAGCGGCAGTCCGTGGACGAGGGGCCGCTGGCGGAGCTGGCGCGCCGGCTCGGCGCCGGCTTCCTCGGCCGGGTAGGCGGCGAGGGGGCGGTGGGGACGATGGCGGGGCTGGAGATGACGCCCGCGCCGGCGCCCGCGCCGGTGCCCGCGCCGGAGTCGCTGCCGGCGCCCGCGCCGGAATCCGCCGCGCGGACAGCCGGGGACGTCGGGACGGGGCGTCCTCCGTCCGAGGTCGCGGGGCGGACCGATGCGGGCACCGCCGACGCACGCACCGAGGCGCCGGCGGCCACGGACGGCGGCGCGCACGAGCTGGTGGGCGTGGGCGGCGAGGCCGAATCGGCGCCGCCGCCACCGGAAGGGGCGGCCGGACCGGCGTCGGTGCGCGTGCAGACGGAGAAGCTGGACGCGGTGGGGAACGCGGTGGGGGACCTGCTGGTGTCGGCAGCGCGCGCGGAGCGGCAGCCGGAGGCGCTGGAGGCGCTGGCGACGGAGATGGCGCGGTGGACGCGCGAGTGGCAGCGGCTGCTGCCGCGGCTGCGGACGGCGATGGGGGAGACGACGGGCGGGGCGCGGGCGGACACCGGGTCGGGTGCGGAGACGGGCGCCGCGGCACGAGCGGAGGTGGGCGTGGGGGCCCCCCCCCAACAGCACGATGGCGCCGGCGCCCTCGCGCCGCACCGTCCGTCCACCGCCGGCACCACCATTCCCACGCGCGACGGCTCGCCCGCCGCCCAGCATCTCCTCGACCGCCTGGCCGCCCTCGACGCGCAGGCCCGGCACGTGGCGCGCGAGCTGGCGCGGGCCGCGGCCGCCGCCCGCGACGACGCGCGTGCCATCGGACGGGTGAGCGACGAGCTGGGCGAGCAGGTGCGCCGCCTGCGCCTGCGCCCGTTCGCCGAAGCGGCCGAGGCGCTGCCCCGCGTGGCGCGCGACGTCGCGGCGGCCGGCGGCAAGGAGGTGGAGCTGCGCCTCACCGGCGGCGAGGTGGAGGCCGACCGCGCCGTGCTGGACGGCGTGCGCGAGGCGCTGCTCCACCTCGTGCGCAACGCGGTGGACCACGGACTGGAGACACCGGAGGAGCGCGAGCGCGCCGGCAAGCCGCCGCGCGGCACCGTGCACGTGGGTGCCGCGCTGCGCGGCGGGCACCTGCTCGTCACCGTGGCCGACGACGGGCGCGGGCTCGATACGGCGGCCGTGCGCGAGCAGCTCGAGCGACGCGGACATCCCGCCCCCGACGACCCGCGCGAGCTGGCCCGCGTCCTCTTCGAGGGCGGCTTCTCCACCAAGCGGCGGGCGACCGAGATCTCCGGCCGGGGCGTGGGGCTCGACGTCGTGCGCACGGCGATGCGCCGCGTGCGCGGCCGCGTGGACGTGCGGTGGACGGCCGGCGAGGGGACCACGTTCACCCTCGAGGCGCCCATCTCGCTGGCCACCCAGCGCGCCCTCGTGGTGCGCGTCGGCGAGCTGCCGCTGGCCATCCCCACCGAGCGCATCGAGCGGCTCGTCCGCGTCGCCGCCACCGAGCTGCGCCTGGCCGAGGGGCGCCGCTTCCTGGCCACGTCCACCGGGCCGGTGCCGGTGGCGACGCTGGCGCGGCTGCTCGGCCCGCCGCTCCCCGACCGGCCGCTGGCGGGAGCGGTGCCGCTCGTCCTGCTCGCGGCCGCGGAGCGCCGGCTCGCCGTGGCGGTCGACGGGATCGACGCCGAGCGCGAGCTCGTCGTGCGGCCGATCGCGCGCCGCGGTGGCGGCGCGCTGCCGGCGCTGGTCGGGGCGGCGCTGCTCGGCGACGGGAGTGTCGCCCTGGTGCTCGATGCTGGCGCCATCGTGTCGGCTGGCCTGGGTACCGGCACCGGCGCCGAGGTGGCGGTCGCCACCCCCGAGCCGGACGCCCGGCGGCCCCGGGTGCTGGTGGTGGACGACTCCATCACCACCCGGACGCTGGAACAGAGTGTGCTCGAGGCAGCCGGATACGAGGTGACGACGGCGGTGGACGGCGCCGACGGCTGGCGCCTGCTGCAGGAGCGGGGCGCCGATCTGGTGATCAGCGACGTGGAGATGCCCCGGATGGACGGATTCACGCTGTGCGAGACCGTGCGCGCCTCCAAGCGCTTCGCGCAGCTGCCCGTGATCCTGGTGACGTCGCTGGAGACGCCGGAGCACCGCGCGCGCGGGTTGGAGGCCGGCGCCGACGCCTACGTCGTGAAGAGCAGCTTCGACCAGGAGGCGCTGCTGGCCACCGTGCGCGAGCTGCTCGGCCGCGCGGGCGCATGAGCGGGCCCGGCGGCGCGGACCCGGACGCCGGGCTGGGCGACCCGTCCGCGGCGCGGCGCCGCGACGGGACCGGCGGCACGCGGCCCATCCGCGTGCTGGTGGTGGAGGACTCGCCCACCGTACGCCAGCTCCTCGTCGCGATGCTCGGCAGCGATCCGCAGATCGACGTCGTCGGGGAGGCCGACAACGGGCTGGATGCGGTGCGCGCGGCGGTGCGGCTCGCGCCCGACCTCATCACGATGGACGTCAACATGCCCGGCCTGGACGGGCTGGCGGCGACGAAGGAGATCATGGCCGAGGCGCCGACGGCGATCATCATCGTCTCGTCCACCGCGAACCAGCGGGCCGTGTCGCTCTCGCTCGACGCGACGCGCGCCGGCGCGCTGATGGTGCTGCCGAAGCCGGAGAGCCCGCTCGCGCCCGGCTTCGCCGAGCAGCGGGCGCAGCTGGTGAGCATGGCCAAGGCGATGGCGCAGGTGAAGGTCGTGCGGCGGTGGGCGTCGCGCCGGGGGGGCAGGCGGCCCGCGTCCACGACGGCGCCGCGACTGGCCCGTCGTGCCGGCGACGTGGCGACCGTGCGGCTGGTGGCCATCGGCTGCTCCACCGGCGGGCCGGCGGCGCTGCAGCGCATCCTCGGCGAGCTGCCCGCGGACTTCCCCGTGCCGATCGCCGTCGTACAGCACATGGCGCCGGGCTTCGTGCACGGCCTCGCCACCTGGCTCGACGGCGCCTGCGCGCTCCGCGTCCGGGTGGCGACCGAGGGCGAGCGGCTGCAGGCCGGCACCGTCTACCTGGCCGGCGACGACCGGCAGTTCGGCGTGGCGCGCGACCCGCGCGACCCGCGCGCCGTGGCCGCGCGGCTGACGGACGACGCGCCGGTGGACGGCTTCCGGCCGTCGGCCACGCACCTGTTCGCCAGCGTCGCCCGGGCGCTGGGCGCCGACGCGGCCGGCGTCATCCTCACCGGCATGGGACGCGACGGCGTGGACGGCCTGATGGCGCTGCGCCGGACCGGCGCGCCGGTGCTGGCGCAGGACGAGGCGTCGAGCGTGGTCTACGGGATGGCGCGCGAGGCGGTGCAGGCCGGCGCGGTGACCGAGCTGCTGCCGCTGGACGAGATCGCCGGCCGCCTGCAGGAGCTCGTCGCGTGAGCGCGCCGCGCTCGCCCACCGCCACGCCGGCGCCCGACGCCGGCGACGCGCGGCTGCACGCCGCGCCGGGCGTGCGGCGCGTGCTCATCGTGGAGGACAGCGCGACGCAGGCCGCCGCGCTGGCCGCGCTGCTCGAGGAGCACGGCTACGCGACGGTGACGGCGCGCGATGGCGAGGAGGCGCTGGCCCGCGTGGCCGACACGCCGGTGGACCTCGTGCTGAGCGACGTCGTCATGCCGGGGCTCAGCGGCTACGACGTCTGCCGCCGCATCAAGACGGAGCTCGGGCGGCGCGACCTGCCGGTGGTGCTGCTCACCGGGCTGAGCGACCCGATGGACATCATCCGCGGCCTGGAGAGCGGCGCCGACAACTACATCACCAAGCCGTACGAGCGCACGCACCTGCTGAGTCGCGTGCGCCAGGTGCTCGACAATCGCGACATGCGCCGCCAGGCGGCGGCCGGCGAGGGGGTGGAGATCACCTTCCTCGGCGCGCGCTTCAACATCACCGCCGACAAGGAGCAGATCCTCGACCTGCTCGTCTCGAGCTACGAGGAGCTGGTGCGCACCAACCAGGCGGTGCGCCAGGCGGAGCAGCGCTCGCGCTTCCTGGCGGAGGCGACGGGGATCCTGGCCGCGTCGCTCGACGCGGAGACCGTGTTGGGCAACCTGACGCGCTTCGCCGTGCCGACGATGGCCGACGTCTGCGCGGCCGACCTGGTGGACGAGGACGGCCGCGTGCGCCGCGTGGAGGTGGCGGCCGCGTCGCCGGCGCTGGCCGCGGCGGCCGAGGCGCTGCGCGCGCACACGCCGACGGCGGGCGGGCCGGGGCTGGTGGGGCACGTGCTGCGCCAGCGCCTGCCGGTGCTCCTCCCCGACGTGCCCGCGGAGGTCCTGCAGGCGCTGGCCCCCGGCGCCGACGCGCTGCGCGACCCGCAGGCCGCCGGGCTTCGCTCGCTGCTCGTCGTCCCGCTCGTGGCGCGCGGCCACACGCTGGGCGCTCTGCTCCTCCTGGGCGGTGCGACGCGGCGGCGCTACGGCCCCGAGGACCTGGCGCTGGCGCAGGAGCTGGCGCGGCAGGCAGCGCTGGCCGTGGACAACGCGCGGCTCTACCACGCGGCGCAGCAGGCGACGCGGGCGCGCGACGACGTGCTGGCGATCGTCTCGCACGACCTGCGCAACCCGATCCACGCCATCTACATGGCCGCCAGCTTCCTGCTGGACGTGCTCCCCGACGACCCGGCCGACGCCGACGCCGCGCTCTCCCGCCGCCAGGCCGCCGTCATCCGCCGCGGCGCGCAACGCGCCAACGCGCTGATCAGCGACCTGCTGGACGTGACGCGCATCGAGGCGGGGCGGCTGACGGTGAGCACGGCGCCGGTGGACGCGGCCGAGCTGGTGAACGACGCGGTGCACGACGCGACGCCGCTGGCGGAGGACAAGTCACAGCGCCTGACGACGCACTACGGCGAGCGCCTGCCGAAGGTGCGCGCCGACCGCGGCCGCATCGCGCAGCTGTTCGGCAACCTGCTGGGCAATGCGATCAAGTTCACCCCGACGGGCGGCGAGGTGACGGTGCGGGCGCAGGTGGAGGACGGCATGGTGCGCTTCACGGTGGTGGACAGCGGCCCCGGCATCGCGCCGGACGACCTGCCCCACCTCTTCGACCGCTACTGGCAGGCGCGCGACACGGCGGACCTGGGCACGGGGCTCGGCCTCTTCATCGCGCGCGGCATCGCCGAGGCACACGGCGGGCGAATCTGGGCGGAGAGCACGCCCGGGGCGGGGGCGGCGTTTCACTTCACGCTACCGGTGGAGTGAGCGACGAGCGACGAGCGATGAGCGACGAGTGACGAGCGGGGGCCTCGGGCGGGCCAGTACTGGCGTCCCGAGGGGTGCGCAGGTCACTCATCGCTCATCGCTCCTCGCTCCTCGCTCGTCACTCTACTCCACCACCCGCTTCACCATCGTCCCCGCCTCGAGCGTCGCGTCCGGCCCGGACAGCTCGTTGATCAGCGCCAGCTCGTCGAGCGGCACGGTCGACGGGTAGCGCCGGTCGAATGCGGCGAGCGTCATCGGCTCCGTGATGCGGACGATCGCCACGCGCGGGGGCTGGATGTTCAGGAGCTGCGGGTCGGTGAGCGGGCGGAAGCTGCCGATGATCTGGCGTGCCACCGGATCGTAGGCGGCGAAGCGGCCGGCGGGAGCGTAGGAGAGGAGGCGGTAGGTGTGGCCGTCGTAGGTGAAGAAGGCCGCCAGCCCCTCCACCACGCCCTGCTCCGTCTGCGCCTGGAAGTAGCTGCCGGCCGCCGGCACGCCGTTGATCGGCTGCTGGAAGGTCTGCCCGGCCTGGATCCCCTGCTGCGAGAGGAAGGCCCGCGCCGCGCTCACCGCATCCGGCGCCGGTGAGAGCTCGAGCTGGACCACGGCGTCCTGCTCCGGGCTCACGGCGACCACGGCCTGCGGGAGGTTCTGCGTCTGCCACCGCGCCGGGAAGTCCAGGCGGAAGCGCAGGTCGGGGTGGATGAAGGCGCCGTCGCGGAAGAAGCCGTTGCGCGGGTTCTGGCCGTACGCCAGCCCCTCGATCTGCTGCAGGTACTCCGCGCGATCGACGATGGCGTTGGTGAGCGGGCGGTCGAGCGCGGCGACGCGGCGCTCCGCCGTCTGCACGCGCTCGCCCGGATCGGGGTGGGTGGAGAGGAAGCCGGGGACGGGGCTGGCGTCCGACGACTGGCTGAGGCGCTGGAGGTCGGCGAAGACGTCGGCGAACTCACGCACGTCGTAATTGTCCTGCAACGCGTAGCGGAAGCCCAGCTCGTCGGCCTGCCGCTCGTCGTCGCGGCTGTACTTCAGGAAGAGGAGCTGCAACCCGGTGCTGGCGAGCTGCCCGTACTGCTGGGCGATCTCCGGCGCGAGGATGGCGCCGAGGCCGAGCCCGAGCTGGGCGAGCTGGGCGCGGCTCAGCTGCTGCACGGAGTGGCGCGCCGTGACGTGGCCGATCTCGTGGCCGAGCACGGAGGCCAGCTCGGCCTCGGAGTTCATCAGCGTCATCATGCCGCGCGTCACGAAGATGAAGCCGCCGGGGAGCGCGAAGGCATTGGGCGTGGGATCGTCGACGACGCGGAAGGTCCACGGCAGGTCGGGACGCTCGGTGTCGGCGGCGAGATCCGCACCGACCCGCTGCACGTACTGCTGCAGCGCCTCGTCGTCCACCAGGCCGAGCGTCTGCGCCACCTCCTGCGCCGACTGACGCCCCATGGCGATCTCCTGCTCCTCGGAGATGAGGGCGAGCTCGCGCTCACCGGTCACGGGGTTGGTGGCGCAGCCGGCGAGCGTGGCGACGCCGAGGAGGACGAGGAGGGCGCCACGACGGCGGCGCCGATGGAGAGTGCCGGGCATGAGAGGCCTCACGGTGGACGCGACGGTACATGCGAGCTCGGCCACCTACTTCATGGACCGTGCTCGCGCGTCGGCGCGCGCACGATCCGGGGATCGCGGGCCCCCCCCGACAGCAACATCGCCCCGGCCGCGCGCCGTCGCGTCATCGTGCCGCCGCGTCGCGAACCCGTTCGTCGCGGCCGCGGGCGGCGTCGCTCACCCCGGCCCGCGGCGGCTCCGCCAGGCGGCGACGAGGGGCGGCACGGAGAGGAGCGCCCAGATCCCCTCGAGCATGATGAACCCCCAACGGCGGTCGACGACGGCCACCCAGGTCAGCAGTCCGGAGCCGACCACGTTGAGCAGGTTGTACGACACGTCCTCCCGGCCGAGCCGGCCGCGCTGATAGGCGGCGTAGGCGGCGAGGATCATGAGGGCACCGGCGACGGAGACGAGTTGCTCGAGCATCGGGCAGCGGGTGAGATTTGAGGGATGGGGTGGCTCTCTCTGACGGCACGACTGGCGGCACGGGCGGCGGTGCGGCCGCGACTGGCGGCGGACCTGCTGCGCGTGGCGTGGCGGTTCCGCCGCCGCCGCTGGTTCGCGCGCTTTCCCTTCCTGCCGCTCCCCGCGCGCGAGTACGTGGAGTGGCGGATGCACACGGCCTACGGCGACCACCACGCCGTGCCGCCGGCGGCCGACGTGGAACGATACGCACGGTGGGTGGGGCGGACGTCGTGAGCGGCGGGGTCGGACGTGCGACGGAGCGGTCCGGCGCGCGATGGAATGATGGCGCGATGCCGGGTACGATGGGCGATCCTGCCGTTGGGGGGGGCCCCCCGCGCCCGGCGAGCCCCGCCGCTCCGGCCGATCCCGCCACGCCGGCCACGGCCGACGCCCCGGACGCCCACCCTGCCCCGCCCCACCGTCCCGTCGACCCGCATCTCCTCGCGGCACAGGCCTATGGCCTGGGCTTCGACCTGGTCGGCATCGTGGCGCTCGGGCCCACGCCCACCGCCCCGGCTTTCGAGCGCTGGCTCGCCCACGGCTACGCCGGCGAGATGCACTACCTCGCGCGCGGCGCCGAAAAGCGCGCCGACTCGCGCCGTCCGGTGCCGGGCGCGCGGAGCGCCGTCGTCGTCGCCCTCGACTATGGAGGACGCGAGCCGGCCGGCCCGGTGGCGCGCTACGCGCGCGGCGACGACTACCACGACCTGATGGTCGACCGGCTGCGCGCCCTCCACGCCTGGCTCGACGAGCACGTCGGCGCGCCGGTGGCCGGCAAGGCGTACGTCGACACCGGCCCGCTCCTCGAGCGCGACCTGGCCCGCCGCGCGGGGCTCGGCTGGTTCGGCAAGAACACGATGCTGATCAACCCGACGCGCGGCTCGTTCTTCTTCCTCGGCGCACTGCTCGTGGAGCTCGACCTCGCGCCGAGCGCGCCGTTCGAGGCGGACCGCTGCGGCTCGTGCACGCGCTGCCTGGACGCGTGTCCGACGGGTGCGCTGGTGGGGCCGCGGGAGCTGGACGCCACGCGGTGCATCTCGTACCTGACGATCGAGCTGAAGACGGAGATCCCTGAGGCGCTGCGGTCGCGGATCGGCGGGCTGCTGTACGGGTGCGACGTGTGTCAGGACGTCTGTCCATACAACCATAAGTTCGCACGAGAGCTGTCGGAGCCATCGTTCGCGGCCCGCTCCGCGCTCGCCGGTAAGGATGCGAGGTCGCTGGCGCTCGAGCTGCTGTCCATGTCGCAGCCAGAGTTCTCCGCGGCCTTCAAGGGGTCGCCCATGAAGCGTGCGAAGTTGCGGGGGCTCAAGCGCAACGCGGCCGTGGTGCTCGGCAATGTGGGGACGCTCGAGGACGTGCCGGCACTTGCGGCCGCGCTGTCGGACGACGAGCCGCTGGTGCGGTCGCACGCCGCCTGGGCGCTCGGGCGGCTCGGTTCCGTTGCCGCGGCTGCAGCCCTCCGCGATCGTCTGGAAGTCGAGCCGGACGCCGCGGTCCGCGAGGACCTGGCAGCGGCGCTCGTATCGCTGGCTGCCACAGAGCGCTGACGAGCGCCCTCGAGTTCGAAGTGCCGCGGCGCATTCGGTGCGCTGCGAAGGCGCACCAGCGCGGTCTTGTGGTTGGCCCGCTTCATCCCGGGGATCGGCTCGACGACGATGAGCACGTCAAGCACCCAGTAGTCGAAGAGGATGCGACGCTCCTCGGGCCCTGCCTTCTCCCAGGCAGCACCCAGGTTTCGCGATTCGTGGATGATCCCTTCGAGGCGCTCCCACGCACGCGCTCTCGACCTGGCAAACGCCCTCGCGTTCTCCAGCTCGGCCTCGGCTGCTCGCTGCCGCTGCTTGGCCGCGACGAGTTGCTGCGCGAGCGGGTCATCTGCGTCTTCATTCTCCTCGGCCCCAGCACCCAGACGGGCGGCCACCTGTGCCGCGGTGCGCGCGAGCGCCGCGTACTCGGCCTTCGCGGCCGCTACATCCTTCTCTGCGGCGGTTACGGCACCGGCGGCGGTCGTTCGGAAGACATCCCGCTCCTGGATCAGCGCACGGATCTCGGCGACAAACTCCTCGCTCGTCCGCTCCGCGGTGATCACGTCTTTGATCTTGTTCTCCAGTTCCTCCGCGTCGACGTACCACACGCGACATCCCTGCGCCTTGAATCGCCGGTGCGCCTCCTCGTCCATCCGCTCCTTCGGCTGAGCATGGACGTATCCGCGTGCCGCGCCCTGTGCCGCAGAGAGCCGCCCCCCGTTGTACTCCACACCGCAGTGCGCACACACCGGTGCTAGGGGGTAGAGCTCGCGACGCCGCCGGCGACGCGGGGCCCGCGCTCGCGTGTGCCCGTCGAGCCGCTTGGATGCCTCCTCGAAGAGCGCCACATCGACCATCGGCTCCCAGTTTGCTTTCACCCGACGCCGCTCACGGCTCCCGTGCGCGTCCGGCCTGTCATAGTACTCGACGACGCCGATCAGCGCCGGGTTCGTGAGGAAGTTCCGCAGTGCTGCGTGGCCCACCTTGCCGCCGCGCGGCCCCCGGACGCCCTGCTCGTACAGCGCCGCGCCAACTGAGTCCAGCGACGCGCCCGCGAGAATCCGGTTGACCGCCGGCTTCCAGTGTCGGAGGACCTGCTTGTCCGGCACGAGGATCGTGCCGCCGCCGCCAGGGGACGACCGCTCCCCATCCTCGAGCACGCGATTGCTCGCGGTATCGAAGCGCTTCGTGCCCCACGGTGCAGTGCCGGCCACCCACCAGCCGTTAGCGGCGTGCTGCAGGCGGCCGCGGAGTACGTTTTCGGACAGATTCTTGGAGTAGAGGGCCGCGGCATACGCGTACAGCGCCATCGTGATCATGTCGACGAGGTCGTTGTTCGTGCGGTCGACAGTCACGAACTCGACGGACCAGCCATGGCGCTCGAATTCATTGAAGACGGAGATGAACGCCATGATGTCTGGCTTTCCGTCTTCATCCAGGGTGCGCCCGAATCTGGACGGGTCGTACATCTCGACACGGCCCGGTGACTTCTTGCTGCGGGGATTCGCCCGACAGAAGTCCAGGAGGTCTTGAAAGGCCGGCCGCGCAAAGCTCGTCCCGCTGCAGCTGTCCTTCCACCACCAGACCGCATCAATGGCGCCCCACTTGGCATCCATCGCTCCCGCCTGTTGAACGTGCGAAGTCGCCTGCCGGTCCTCGCTCTCGGTCGATTTGCGGCTGTAGCGTAGACGGTCCGGAAGCACGCCGTCGGCGGCGGTACGTCGTTCCATCCAGCAGCGAAAGTCAACAGATGTGCGGACAGGTGGCGCGAAGTCGGAGATCGGGACAGCAGGGGATCGCCGGTTCGTTGCTTCAGGCATGTGTATGAGTCTCGATGAGGTGTTCGGCAACGATCTCCGCGCAACGCCGGCGGCGGACACGCTCGCTCGCGGCATCCTGCAGACGTGCGGCGACGACCTGCTCCCGGTCCGCCAGGACGTCGGGGTTGACCAGCACCGCCAGATGAGGCGGCAGATTCAGCTTGGACGCGTCACATCCTGCTCCCCTCGCAGCGTCGCTCGAGGCGGATAGCGCGATGCTCCGCGCAGCACACCTGGTGTGTACGAGGGGGTTGAATCGTCTTCGTTTCTTGGAGATGCGCCGAGGCATGGCAGGCAGGGAACGAGACGGCGCGAGCTCGACAGCACCGCCCAGTTCAGCCTAGCCCCGACGAGGACTGCTCCTCCGACTCGTAAGCCCTTCACGCCCAATGCCTTCCGTCGACGCCACCCGGTAGACATGATCCCAGGGAATCAAATCCTGCCACCGGCATCCCACCATGCCTTCTCGTCTGACAGCCGCGGAGCGTGAGGTGCGCCGCCGGTGCGCGCTCGCCATGCTCCACGAAGGAAAGTCGATCAATCAGGTCGCCCACGCCCTCGGCTGCGACCGACGAACGGTGCTTCGATGGAAGGCGAGACCTCGGCCCACGCAGGGCCGCGCGCGCGGACGCCCGCGAACGTGGACGCCTGATCAACTGTCCACCTTCCTCGCGCGCTTCGACCGGCTTGCTCCCGAGGACCGCACCACCGATCGACTCATCCAGACTCTGGAGCGCCTCACAGGACACGTTCGCTCCGCGGCGGCGGCGAGGAAACTCTTTCGCCGTATCGGGCTCGGCCTCGATCGCACCAGGCAAGGTCCTGATGGTAGGCACATCGGTGGCGTGTGGTCGCGTCGTCGCCATGTCACACCTACTTAGCCCATTGAGTGGCTCTCGCGCGCGCCGCGCGTGGCCGCACGAGTCGATGAGAATGAGAGCGACTCGGACGTTGCCACACGGTCGCCTCTCGCCGTCAGGCGATTGCCTTGTGCACTGGACTCGCTCCTACTCACAAGATTAGACCCTACCATCACCGGTCGATCCTGCCGCCCCTTTCTGTAGCCTGGTACCGTGTCCGGACGGCGGACTCAGATTGGATGAAACGGGTTCGGATGCTCGGATTAGCCGTTTCAGGCGATTCTGAGTGCCGTAGCGCTCGCGTGCGGCTCACCCGAGGCCACGTCGTTCATTCCATGGCGCCGGCGGAGCGCCTCCAGAGCCTCGGTGAGCACGCGCTGGTCAATAAGTCCGTCCTTGTGGGCTGCGAGGAGTTGCAGGGTCTCACTGGCAAAGTCGCCCACGGCCCCGCTTCCGTGATCCGAAGCGGTCGGCACGGTGCGCCGCTGTCCGGCCTCGACCGCGTCCGCCCAGCGCCGCTCCATCTCATCCACTGAGATGCTGATGGTCGAGATGCCGGTATAGATCTCCTCGGTGATCTGCGTGTTCGCATGGCCGAGCAGTAAGGAGGCAAGCTTGATCAGGCCTACGGCCACGAAATGCGAGCCGAACAGATGGCGGACCACGTGCAATGATCCAGCACCGAACACCTCTCGCAGACGCCTGAAGTCCAGGCCGATCTTTCTACCATGCCGTTCGAGCAGCTCGGTGAACCGCGTGGATGCCGTCGCACGCGACCACCGGTAGTGTCGCGCTGCGCGCTTCTCAGGGTCCGTGGTGTTGATGCTCGCTGCTACCGGAAAGAGGTACGGGCTCCACGCGATCGACCCGTTCCGCAGCCGGAGCAGCATCTCCCGGGCACCACCTGGCATGAGGTACAGCTCAAGGGCCGCGCGACGGATGGCACGCTCTGCGTCCGACTGTCCAACTTCGCGCGGCGTGATGAAGGAGGCTTTGAAGCCACGCGGCTGCTTGACCTCCTCGGCGTCGAAGGAGAGTTCGACCCCCCCACGCCAGAGAGAACCCTCACGGTCCGTCGTCGCCCAGTTGGGCTGGAGCATACGGGTGTAGGTCCTGCCATTGCGTCGGTATTGCTTCAGGAGCGGCGCGATTCGGATGCCGGACGCGTTCTCGCCTCGTAGTGGAATTCGCCGCACCAGATTGACGAAAACGATGTCCCGTACGGCGACTGCCCAGGTGATGAACCGACGCGGCCGGAAGGTCCCGGCCTGGATGCCGGCGATCTGCAACTCGATCGACAGCCCATCAGCTTCCCTTACCACTTCAGCTTCGAGGACATCCACGAGCCGATCAAGCTTGGACCAGCCATCGGTACCATCCAGTTCCCACAACCGCACCTTGTCCAGCGCGTCCGCTCGCTCGTCCTCGTGCGGCTGCAATTCGATCGAGAGCACCTGAAGGTCGGTCCCGGTCTTGCGCAGGGCCTCCTGCGCCTCGGAATCACCCCGCCGGAGCGCCTCCCTCT
>DASTRO010000090.1:0-29781 GCA_035761165.1 Gemmatimonadaceae bacterium
GCGGTCGCCACGCCGGGCGGGCGGCGCGCGGCGCGCGACGAGGCCGCGCCGGCGGTCGGTCCGGCAGGCGACGGCAGCAGCACGGCCGCCGGGGCACCCGCGTCGCCGGCCGCAACCGCCACGCGACCCGACCTGCGTCCCGACGCGGCGGCGCGCCAGGCCGCCGGCCAGCTCGCGGCGCCGATGCCGCGCCGCGGTGCGCGCGACGAGCACGACGCGGCCACTGACGGTGAGCGCGGCGCGCGCGGCGGCGACGCGACGACGGCGCTCGGCCACGAGCTCGCCGGCGGGGCGCCGGACGGCGCGCGCCATCATGCCGGTGGGCCGACGGCGGTCCGTGCCGGTGCGCCGGTGGCCGCTGGCGACGCGCTGGCGCGCCTCGACCAGATCGACCTGCTGCGCGAGGGCGCCGCGGCGCGGCCGCTGTCGCACCTCACGCTCGCCCTGGACGGCGCCGGCGGCGCCACCGACCGCGTGCGCGTGGCGCTGCGCGGCAACGACGTCGGCGCGACGCTGGAGCTGAGCGACGCCGTCACCGCGCACCGCGTCGGTGCCCACCTGGGCGAGCTGCAGCAGGCGCTCGAGCAGCGCGGGCTGCGCGCCGAGGCGCTGCAGGTGCGCCAGCACGCCGACGTCGCCCCCGATGCCATCGCCATGGGCCGCGTGGCCGGGCTCGCGCTGGAGCGCGAGGCGGCGCGCGGCGGCAGCCACTCCTCCACCGGGCAGCAGCCCGCGCCGCAGCGCGAGCGCGACGGCCGCCCCTCCCCCGACGCGTCCCATCGGGACTCGTCGTCACCCCATCAGCGCTCGCGCCGCGAGCCCAAGGACGGTCGGTAAATGAGCGACATCACAGCGGTCGGCGGCACGACCACGGCCACGAGCGGGCCCCTCACCGGGGCGCTCGGCCCGGGCGGCGCGATGGGCAAGGACGAGTTCCTGAAGATGCTCGTCGCCCAGCTGCAGAATCAGGATCCGATGAACCCGATGCAGGGACAGGACCTGGCGGTGCAGCTCGCCCAGTTCTCCAGCGTCGAGCAGCTCATCCAGCTCAACGCCAACTACGCCGACCAGGCGGCCAGCGCCACCGCGCTGGCGCAGTCGATCAGCAACAACGGCGCCCTCTCGGCCATCGGGCGCCACGTGCTGGCGGCCGGCGACCAGGTGGAGATCCCGGCGGACGGCGACGCGGCCGACGTCGGCGTGACGTTCAGCGTCGGCGACGCCGGCGGCCGCGCCACGCTCACCGTCTACGACGCGGCGGGCGAGGAGGTCGGCACGCGCGCCCTCGGCTACATCGGCGGCGGCAAGCAGACCGCCACGCTGGGCACCGCCGCGGCCGGCCTGGAACCGGGCCGCTACAGCTACGCGGTGAGCGTCGTCGACTCCAAGGGCAACGACGTCCCCGTGCAGACCTTCATCACCGGCACCGTGGACGGCGTGCGCTACACGTCGGACGGCGCGGTGCTCACCAGCGGCGAGCTGACGATGGGCGTCGGCAGCGTCGTGGAAGTCACGAACTGATACTGCGAGCGATCAGCGCTGAGCGCTCAGCGGTCAGCGTAACCGCCTCGGGCCGGCCAGTACCGGCCCGACGGAGGTCGCTCCGCTCAGCGCTGAGCGCTGATCGCCGATCGCTGCTCTCCCTACTCCCTCACTCTCCCTACCCCCATGCTCCGCTCTCTCTTCGCCGGTGTCTCCGGCCTGCGCAACCACCAGGTGCGCATGGATGTTATCGGCAACAACGTCGCGAACGTTAACACCGTCGCCTTCAAGGCCGGTCGCGTCACCTTCAAGGAGGGCTTCGCGCAGCTCCTGCAGGGCGCCAGCCGGCCGCCGGGGGACCACGGCGGCATCAACCCGATCCAGGTCGGCCTCGGCATGCAGATCGGGTCCATCGACACGCTGTTCACGCAGGGCAACATCGAGACGACGGGGCTGAACACCGACCTCGCCATCCAGGGGGACAGCTACTTCGTCGTCGCCAAGGGGAACGAGCACTACTACACGCGCTCGGGCAACTTCCAGGTGGACGCCGACGGGCGCCTCGTCTCGCCCACCAACGGCTTCGTCGTGCAGGGGCGCATGTTCGAGAACGGCGTGATGATCGACGGCATCCAGAACATCGTCCTCCCCTTCGGCCAGAAGACCGCCGCCTCGGCCACCACGAGCGTGAGCATCAACGGCAATCTCGACGCCTCGGCGCCGCCGTTCAGCGGGCCCTTCCTGACCGACGACGTGCCGCCGAGCCTCACTGCCGGCACCTTCGGCACGGCGTACGGCAGCTTCGCCACGCTGGCCCTGAACCCGGGCGGCGCGAGCGGCTACTACACCTTCTCGCAGGACGGTGCGGGCAACATCCAGATGTACCGCAACGGCCGCGCGGTGGGCTCGCCGCAGACGGGTACCGCGGGCGCCACCCTGGACTTCGGCGACGTCTCGCTCACCCTGGACGCGACGAACTGGTCGGCCAGCACCGGCTTCCCCGCCACGCCGGACACGGCCAACTACGCCACCGTGCTCTCCACCGCGACGACGGCGAACCCGATCAACGCGACGTCGTACTCCAAGGCGAGCATCACCGTCTACGACTCACTGGGCACGAAGCACGAGCTGAAGCTCAATCTGTGGAAGGCCGACAACGACAGCTGGAACTGGGAGGTGGACCAGACCGACCTCCTGGCCGCCGGGGTCACCGGCATCTCGGTCACCGGCCTGACGTCGTTCGACTTCGCCGCCGACGGCACCATCATCCCGCCGGCCACGCTGCCGACGATCTCCTTCACCCCGCCGGGGGCGAATCCGGTCTCCATCAAGCTCGACCCGGGGAGCGGCGTGAACGGCCTGTCGCAGTTCGCCGGCACGAGCACCGCGGTGCTGCGCGACCAGGACGGCTACGCCGCCGGCACGCTGCAGAACTTCAGCATCGACCGCACGGGGCTCATCACCGGCGCGTTCACCAACGGCGTCAACGTCCCGCTGGCGCAGATCGCCCTGGCCGACTTCAACAACCCGAGCGGCCTGCTGCGCATCGGCGACAACATGTACGCCACCTCGGGCAACTCGGGCGGCGCGGTGCTGGGCTACGCGCTGGAGGGGAGCCAGAGCTTCGTGACGAGCGGCGCGCTGGAGATGTCGAACGTGGACCTGGCGCAGGAGTTCACGAACATGATCGTGGCCCAGCGCGGCTTCCAGGCGAACAGCCGGGTGATCACGAGCAGCGACGAGATGCTGCAGGAAGTGGTGAACCTGAAGCGGTAGGCCCGGCACTTTCCTCCCGCCGCCGCCCGGCAACTGTTGCCGCCCCGGCAAGACGCCCCGCGCGAGACCGTCTCGCGCGGGGCGTCGGCGTTGTTACCCAAGGCGGCCCCCGACAATCAGTTGCATGACGCGACCCGGGCCCCCGACGGAGGGCGGCCCGGTGGTACGTGGCCTGCCCTTCCCCGACGCGTCGCGCTCCCCGTCGGAGCGCCGCACCATCCTCTCCGTCTCCCATGTCCACCGAAGCCGACGCGACGCTGCCCCCCGCGCCGAAGAAGTCGAAGAAGCTCGTCACGCTCGTCGCCGTCATCGTCGCCGGGGTCGTCCTCGGCGGCGGGGCGGGCGTCTACCTGGCCGGCCCCCTGCTCGCCGGCGGCACCCCGGCCGCCGGCGACTCCACGGCGGCGGCCGGCGGGGCGCACGGCGACGGCGCGGCCGACGCCGAGCACGGCGAGGGCGGCGCCCACGGCGAGGCGGAGGGCGGCGTGGTGCACCTGGTCGAGAACCTCGTGCTCAACCCCGCCCACAGCGGCGGCAGCCGCTTCCTCCTCGTCAGCATCGGCTTCGCGGTGGCCGACGAGGCCACGGCCAAGACGCTCGAGGAGCGCGACCCCGAGCTGCGCGACGTGATCATCCGCTGCTTCGGCGCCAAGACGGTGGACGAGCTGACGGACGTCACCCGGCGCGACTCCCTGAAGGTCGAGCTCCGCGAGGCCGTGGGCGAGCGCTTCGGCGCCAGCACGGTGCGCGAGATCTACTTCCCCCAGTTCGTCATCCAGTAAGGCGCGCCATGGGCTCCGAGACGCTCTCCCAGTCCGAGATCGACCAGCTGCTGCGGCGCGGCGCCCGCACGCCGCTCTACAGCAAGGTGGTGCAGGCGCGCCCGGACGTGCAGGTCTACGACTTCCGGCGCCCGAGCCGCGTGTCGAAGGACAAGCTGCGCACCATCGAGGCGATGTACGAGCGCCTCGTCAAGTCGCTCGAGGGGTGGCTCATCAGCCGCGTCCGCGGCCAGGTGGAGCTCCGGCTGCTGGGGATCGAGTCGCTCAGCTTCGGCGAGTTCATCTTCTCCCTCTCCAACCCCTGCGCCTCCTACCTGTTCGACATCGCCGACTCGGGCAGCCAGCAGGGTGTGGTGGACATCGGGCAGGACTTCGCCTTCTACCTGGTCGACCGCTTCTTCGGCGGCGGCAGCGCCCCGTCGACGTCGATGGAGCGCTCGCTGACGCCGATCGAGCGCCTGGCCGTGCGCGGCCTGGCCGAGCGCATCGTCGCGCTGCTCGGCGAGATCTGGGGCGATCACGTGAAGCTGGAGATGGAGCTGGCCGGCTTCGAGAGCTTCCCCGAGATCCTGCAGGCGGTGAACCGCGAGGACCCGGTGCTCGTCGCCAGCATCGACGTGCGCGCCGGCGACCTGCAGAGCCTCGTCCTCGTCTGCCTCCCCTTCGGCGTGCTGGACAAGTTCTTCTCCGGCACCACGCGGCGCATCAATGCGGTGGCCGGCTCGGAGCGCGAGCGCGAGCTGAGCCGCGAGCTCACCGAGACGTCGCTGCGCGCTACGCCGGTGCCGGTGTCGGCGCGCCTCCCCGAGTTCCACCTGCCGCTGCGCGAGCTCGCCTCGCTCCACGTCGGCAGCGTCCTGGCCACCGGCATCCGCCGCGACGCGGACGTCCACCTCTACGTCGGCGACCAGCACCGCTACAGCGGCGTGGCCGGCCGCGTCGGGTCGTCGCTCGCCGTGCGCATCGCCGAGCTGGTGCACGAGGTGCCGGAATGAGGCCGGGACACGAGACAGGAGAGACGAACGGACCGTCCTGCGTCTCGAGTCTCGCGTCTCGTGTCCCGCGTCCGGCGTCTCGCGCCCCACACCCTGACCCCCTGCCGCTCCTCCCTCCCGTCGCATGACCGACACCGCCGCCCCCCCCGCCAACCCCACCTTCGACGAGCTGGCCGCCGGCCAGCCGCCGCAGGGCGAGGTTCCGCTCGCCATGCTGCTCGACCTCACCCTGCCCGTCTCGATCGAGCTGGGCCGCACGTCGATGACGGTGCAGGAGATCCTGCGCCTCGGCCGCGGCTCGGTGATCCAGCTCGAGCGGCTGGCCGGCGAGCCGATCGACATCTACGTCGGCGCGCGCCGCTTCGCCGAGGGCGAGGTGGTGGTGCTCGGCGAGCACTTCGGCGTGCGCATCACGCGCATCGTCAGCCACAACCCGCTGGCCGAGAGCGACGCGTGAGCCTCGGCGCCCTGGCCGGCGTGGTGCTCACGCTGGCCGTCGTGCTCGGGCTGATGGCCGTGGCGCTGCGGCTGGTGCGCCGCGTGGCCGGTGGCACGGCGGGCGGTCGCGGGCGGCTGCCGCTGGAGGTGGTGCAGCGGCTGGCGCTGGGGCCCAAGCAGGGGATCGCGGTCGTCCGCATCGGCGAGCGGCTGATGGCCGTGTCGCTCGGCGAGGGCGGCATCCGGCCGCTGGCCGAGCTGGGCGAGGCGGAGCGCGCGCTGCTGGCGGCGGGCGCGCCGGCGAGCCACACCGCTGACGTCCGCGGTGCGGTGAACGCGGCACGCACGCTGGGCGGACGCCTGGCGGCGATGGTGGGCCATCGCGCGCCGGCCGCGGCGGCGACATCGGCGCCGTTGTCGACGACGGTGCCGGTCGAGGCACCGGTGACGGACACGCCGACCGCGGTCGCGCCGAGACCGATGGCGCGCCGCGCGGCGCTCCTCTCGCCGCTGCCGCCCGTGCGCGTGGTGCCGGAGGTGCCGGACGCGTTGCGGCCGACCGCCGCCCACGCACCGGTGCCGGCGCCGCACGACGCGACGCCGGCGCGCGAGCGTCCCGACGCGGGGTCACCCTTCCACGCGCTGCTGCAGACGGCGCTGCGCGGCGGTGCGGCAGCGCTGGCGCTCGCCGTCGTGCTGGGTGCGGCGGCCGCGCGCCCCGCCGCGGCGCAGGGCGCGGCGGCGACCCCGCCGGCCAGCGCGCCCGCTGCCACGTCGGCTGCCACGCCGGCGGCCGGGATGCCGCGCACGCCGACGCCGAGCGTGGTGCCGCGGCGGCCGGCGGACGCGCGGATGCCGGCGGCGCCGGCCACGCGCCCGGCTCCCGCCACCACGGCCCAACCCGCGCAGCCGGGCCCCGGCCGCGAGCCGCCGCCGCTGGCGCGCGTGGACACGATGATCACGCGCCTGGCCCCGCAGATGGAGCTGCGCATGGGCGGCGGCGAGGAGCAGGGCGGGCTGCGCCTGAGCGGCACGGTCGGCGTGGTGGTCATGATGGGGCTCCTCACGCTGCTGCCGACGCTGCTGCTGATGATGACGGGCTTCACCCGCATCCTCATCGTGCTGCACTTCCTGCGGCAGGCGCTCGGGACGCAGAGCGCGCCGCCGGCGCACCTGGTGGCCGGGCTGGCGCTGCTGCTCACCGGCTTCGTGATGGCGCCCACGCTGCACGAAGTGAACGAGACGGCCATCACGCCGTGGCTGGACGGGCGCATCGAGCAGGCGGAGATGCTGAAGACGGGGGTGAAGCCCTTCCGCGCCTTCATGCTGCGCCAGACGCGCGACAGCGACATCCGCGCCTTCCTGGACATGAGCCAGACGCCGGAGCCGGCCTCGGTGGAGGAGGTGCCGCTCGTCGTGCTGACGTCGGCCTTCGTGACGAGCGAGCTGCGGACGGCCTTCCAGATCGGCTTCGCGCTCTTCCTCCCCTTCATCGTCATCGACGTGGTGGTGAGCTCGGTGCTCATGAGCATGGGGATGTTCATGCTCCCGCCGGCGATGATCTCGCTGCCGTTCAAGCTGCTGCTCTTCGTGCTCGTGGACGGCTGGACGCTGCTCACGCAGAGCCTGATCCAGAGCTTCCACTGAGCGGTCGTCCCCGTTAGGCGGGGCGTAGCGACCGGCGCGCCGCCGCGCATGGGTCGAATGGCCCAGAGCACGGCCACCACAGCCTGTGGCGGCGAATCGACCATGAGGGCAACCGTCCGGCGCGCAAGCCGTCACTCGTGGGCGCCAGGCGCGACGCGCGCAAGTGACGGCACCGCACGCACCTGGCCCGCGCGCCCCGGGGAGCCGGCGATGGTGCCGGAGGGGGCGGCCGACGGCCCGGCAGCGCTGGCACGTGAGATGATGTGGCGGGCTGATCCCTGTCCGGGCGCGGTACGCCGCGCCCGGCCACCGACCACTCCTCCTCGAGGGAACTCCCATGCCGCGCCGCTTGCTGGCTCCGGCCATCGCGCTCGGCGTCACGGCGACCGTGCTCCCCGCCGGTCTCGCCGCCCAGACGCTGGGCGCCGACTTCTCGTCCGCCTATTCGACCACCACTCTCGGCACGCCCACGGGCGTCCCCGCGCAGCTCGGCGGGCTGACCTTCCTGGCCGGCGACGCCAACACGCTGCTCATCGGCGGGTCGGCCAACCAGCCGGGTGGCGCGATCTACTCGATCGGCGTCGTCCGCGACCCGGTGACGCACAGCATCACCGGCTTCTCCGGTCCGGCCAGCGTCTTCGCCACTGCGCCCAACATCGACGGCGGGCTGTCGTACGGGCCGGGCGGGGTGCTCTTCGCCACCGGCTATCCCAACAACACCCTGCTGCAGTACCTGCCCGGGAGCTCCGCGCCGGACAAGATCATCAATCTGAGCTCCCTCCCCGGCACCGACGTCTCCAGCTCGGTGGGCGGGCTCGCCTTCGTGCCCAGCGGCTATCCCGGCGCGGGTGGGCTGAAGATCTTCAGCTACACCTCGAACCGGTTCTACTCGGCGGTGCTCACCGCCGACGGTAGCGGGACGTACGACATCAGCGACGTGATCCTCGAGGCGACGCTCGGCGGCGGGCTGGAGGGGATGGTCTACGTCCCCATGGGCTCCGCCGGCTTCACCAGCACGAGCGTGCTCGTCACCGAGTACTCCTCGGGCAAGGTGGGCGCGTACGACGTGGATGCCGACGGCAATCCCATCGTCGGCACGCGGCGCGACTTCATCACCGGCCTGAACGGCGCCGAGGGCGCGGTCATCGACCCGCTCACGGGCGACTTCCTCTTCTCGACCTTCGGGGGCGGGAACCACGTCGTGCGCGTCAGCGGCTTCGCCGCGCCGCCGGTGAGCGTCACGCCCGAGCCGTCCACCTTCCTCCTCGCCGGCACCGGCCTCTTCGCCGTCGCGGCGGCCGCCCGCCGGCGCCGGCGCGGCGCGCGCCAGCTGGCCTGAACGGCGGGCAGGCACGACGAACGGCGGGCAGGCACGACGAACGGCGGGCCGACGGGGCGTACCCGTCGGCCCGCCGTTCGTCATCCATCCGCGTCCGCTCAGTGCAGCCCCACCTGCCCCTGCACCGACGCGAACAGCTTCGGCGCGTCGTAGCCGACGCCCCCCTTGAACACCAGCTCCACCTGCTCGACGTCGGCGATGCGCGTGGACGGGTCGCCGCGCACGACCACGAGGTCGGCGCGCTTGCCGACGGCGACGGTGCCGATGCTGTCGGCGCGACCGAGATAGCGGGCGCCGTTGAGCGTGGCCACCTGGATCGCCTCCAGCGGCGTGAGCCCCGCGTCCACCAGCAGCTCCAGCTCGCGGTGGTTGGCGTAACCGGCCACCACGCCGCCGTAGCCGGTGGGGTCGGTGCCGGCGACGAGCAGCCCGCCGGCGCGGAAGAAGTCGCGCTCGAACTGCATCTCCTTGGGGAAGAGCGTCGCCCAGCCGGAGCTGGTCTGCGAGGCGATGGCCAGCCGCCGCCGCAGGTACTGCTCGCGCGCTTCGGGGAGCATCGCGTCGAGCGCGCCGCTGGACGCCGAGGGCCGGCCGGGGGTGAAGGTCTCGAAGACGGTGAGCGTGGAGGTGAGCGCCACGCCGTGCGCCACCAGGTCGCGGATGAGCGCCTGCACCGAGTCGCCGCCGACGTCGAGATCCATGAGCGAGGCGCTGACGCCGCCGTTCGCCGTCGGGCACTCGTCCGGCCGCTTGTCGCGCACGAAGTCGCTCGCCACCACGAGCCCGTGCTCCAGGTCGTCGATGCCCAGCGCGGCGGCCTCGCGGAAGGTGACGGAGCAGAGATGGCCGGTGATCTTGAGCCCGCGCCGGTGCGCCTCGGCGATGGCCGCCTCGAGCTCGGCGCGGGTGATGTGCATGTAGGCCTTGAACGACGTCGCGCCGCGGTCGGCCCAGTAGGCCACCGTCTCGCGCGCGTCCTCGGGCCCGCTCAGCTCGTGCACCTGGTAGATGGGGAGCCCGGGCCCCTCGAGGTAGGGCGCGGTGACGTCGAGCGCGGGGCCCACCGCGCGGCCGGCGTCGATCGCCTTCTTCAGCTCCAGATCCGCGAAGCCGTTCATGTTCCCGGCGGTGCGCGCCGTCGTCACGCCGCCGGCCAGGTAGAGGCGCGGGAAGCTGAACGCCTGCTCGTTGTAGACCGTGCCGCCGCCCGACGGGTAGAACATGTGCTCGTGGAGCATGACGAGCCCCGGCAGCACGCTGCGCCCGGCCAGGTCGAGCACGCGCGCGCCGGCCGGCACGGCGACGCTCTCCGCCGGCCCCACGGCGCGGATCACCCCGCGCTCGAGCACGATCGTCTGGTCGGCCCGGGCCGGCGCGCCGGTGCCGTCGATGACGCGCACGTGGGTGAGCGCGACGACGGGCGCATCGACGCTGACGAACCGGCGCACCTCGGGGGCGAGGGCCGGTGCCGGCCAGGCGCCCTGCGCGCGCGCGTCGGCGCGCCCCGCGGCCACGGCGAGAACGACCAGCACGAGGAGGGGGAGCGAGCGGCGGCGGGCGGCGGTCTGGCGTCGCATGCGAGGTCCCTGAATGATGTGGCGATGATGGCGCCGGCGCGGCGCGGCGATGCCGGGCGCCGGTACGCCCTGTAGATTGCGATGGAGCCCGGCGCGACGCGAGCCGCCGCCCCGGCGCCATCCTGCCGCTGCAGCCCGGAGGTCCGCGTGCGCCTCGTCCTCGTCATCCCGGCGGTGCTGCTCCTCGCCGCCTCCTCCCTCGCCGCCGCGCAGCCGCGCACCCGCGGTGGGGGCCGGCCGAGCGCCACCCGGCCGAGTGCCCCGACGACCGCCGCCGGGCATGCCCGGCCGGCGACCCGCGGCCCCGCCCCCGCGGCCAGCAGCGGGCGCCGCACGATCGGCCAGCGTCCGCGGCCGGTGAGCACGGGACGCCCACTGCCGCCGCCGCGCGCGCCGGCCTACGCCACCTCGCCACGACCCTCGCGCCCGGCGGCCGGCTACCGCACGCCGTACTGGCCGTATGGGCCGTACCCGTCCTACACGCCGTACTCGCCGTATTCGCGCTACCACGTGCCGGGCGGCGGCTACCGGCGGCTGCCGGGGCTCGCTCCGGTCGTCATCCTCCTCCCGGGCTTCACCACGGTGGAGCGCACGACGGTCTACGCACCGGGCTACGACGACGGGCCGTACGAGCCGGGCTACGCGCCCGAGCGCGCGCCGGGCTACGAGCCGGGGTACGCGCCGGAGCGTCTGCCCCCCGCAACCGCGCCGGACGTGCGCGGTGCCCCGGGGGTGCCGGCACCCACCCTCACCGTCGAGATGCCGGCCGACTCGCTGCTGCGCGTGCGGTGGGCGGGGGACGATCGCGGGGTGGTCGAGGTGGCGCTCCTCGTCGCCGACGCCGCGCGCCGCGTGCTGGCCACGCAGAGCGTGCTCGACCCGCCCTACACGGCGCTCTTCGATCGGCCGGCGCGCGCCGCCTACGCCGGGGTGACGCTCACCTACGCCGACGGCGCCAGCATGACGATCCTGCAGCCGCTCGCACCGCCAGCGCGCCCGCGCGACCGCGACTGAGACCGGGGGGCGGATCGGCCGCCGGCGGCGTCCCGCGCGCGCCATCCTCCCCCGCTCAGGGCCACCAGCGCGTCACGTCCTCGATCGCCTCCCACGCCGCGCCCACCGCACGGCCGCCGCCCAGGGCGACGAGCACGGGGGCCATGGCGTAGACGGCGGCGAAGCACGCCGCACGCTTGCGTGCCGCGTGCGCGCGCAGCCACCGGTCGAGTAGCGCGTGCGCGTCGGCGCGAGGCAGGGCGGCCACCGCGGCCCCCAGCGCGCCGAGCGTCCCCTGCGAGAGCGCGCGTGCGTTCGTATCGGCCAGCGCGTCCAGCGCCCGGCACAGCACCGGCGCACGCTGCCCCGGCGGCAGGTGCGGCGCGATGCCCGCGAGCGCACACGCCAGCGGCTCAGCGGTGCGCATCTCCGCCACGACGGCGAGCGCACCGGCCGCGTCGCCCAGCTCCGCGAGCCGGGGCAGCAGCGCGCTGCGCAGGTTGTCGCGCGCGTAGGGGTTCAACGGGCCGACGTCGCGCAGCACCTCGCGCACCGGCGCCAGCGCGAGCCGGGGGGCCACCGCCGCGATGGTGTCGCTCGCCCGCGACGAACCCTCACGCAGGAAGCGGGTGCCCAGCGCGAGCGCCTCGTCCACCGCGCCCAGCTCGGCGAGGCGCGTGGCCAGCGCCGGCGCGAGCTCGCCGGCGTCGTGCCGGTCCATCCACTCCAACTCCTCCGCCACCTCGCGCGCCTCCGCCAGCTCGAGCACCGGTGCCAGCTCGCGCATCGCGCGCCGGTGCTCCTTGTAGTCGCGCCGCTCGTCCAGCGTGCGCCGCACGAGGGCACGCCGCAGGTCCGGCGGCAGCGCCGGGGCGGCGCGCGCCACCAGCTCGGCGCGACGATCCCCCTCCTCCAGCTCGTCCGCCGCGGCGAGCAGCTCGGCCAGGAGCGCGTCGCGCTCGTCGTCCGGCACGGCGTGCAGCAGCGCGGCCAGCGCGTGGCCCCGCTCCAGGGCGGTGGCGCAGGCGTGCGCGGCGGCGCGCGCGTCCGCGCACGCCTGTCGCGCGTCCGCCGGCGGCAGCAGCGGGGCGAGCGTGGCCAGCGCCTCGGCGCGCCAGCGCGGCTCGGCCAGCGCGCGCGCCATGGCGAGCGCCCGCGGCAGGAGCGCGGCGGGGAGCAGCGGCCGCATGTGCGGCAGCGCCTCCGCCACGCTCCAGTCCTCCCCTCGCTCACCGATGCGCTGGAGCGCCCAGCCGAGGATGCGCTCGCGCGTGGGCGGGTCGGCCGGCCTGGCGAGGAGATGCAGATGCCACAGCCGGTGATCGGCGTCGCGGGCCAGCCGAGCGAGGCGCAGCGCGCCGGGCAGCAGGGCCGCGGGCAGCACCGGCAGCACGGCGTCGATCGTCGCGCGACGGTCGGCGTCGTTGGCCACGTGCATCGCGGCGTCCAGCGCCTCGCCGGCGAGGGCGTCCCGCGCCGGGCCGGCCGCGGCGGCCAGCGCGGCGAGCGCGCTCGCGCGGCGTCGTGCGTCGTCCATCCGCCGCGCCCGCTCGGCCAGCGGCGCGGCGGCTGCGGCAGGCAGGCACGGCGCGAGCGCGCACGCCTCGCCGGTGAGGATGTCGCGGGAGAGCGTGTCCCAGGCCGCCAGCGCCGCCACCTGCTCGTCGAGCGCGGCCAGCGCCTCGCACGCCGCCGGCTCGCGCTCGTCGCGCGGCAGGAGTGCGACGAGCCGCGCCCGCGCGATGGCGGCCGCGTAGGCGAAGGGGATGCGCGCGGCGGCCTCGTACAGCCGACGGACCACCGCCGGCCCGAAGCGGCGGGCGTGCCGCGGCAGCTCGTCCGCCCAGTCGCTCGGCGTACCGGCCAGCTCGGCCAGCGCGTCGTCCAGCGCCCGCGCGCGCTCCGCGGCCGGCAGATGCGGGGCGAGGTCGAGCAGGAGCATCGCGAAGATCGACCGGTTCCGCCGGCGCAGCGCGTACGCGCCCGTGTGTGCCTCCTCGAGGAGAGGGGTGAACTCCGGTGGCAGCTCGCCCGGCGGCAGCACGGCGGCGCAGTGGGCGACCGCGCGCAGCCGTGCCTCGGGGAGCGCGGCGAGGCGGTCGCCCACCGTGCGCACGAGCGGCGCCCGCACCGCCGGGGGCAGCGCCGCGGCGAGCTGCGCGAGCGCGGTGCAGGCGTGCTCCGCGTCCATCCACGCGCCCGGACGCGTCTCGTCGATCGCCAGGCGCGCGGCGTCGTCCGGGCGATGGGCGGCGTGGCCGGTGACGATCGCCTCGAGCGCGGCGGTCCGCTCGCGGGCGTCGGCCGGCGCCGCGGCGTGCAGCGCGTCCAGCGCCTCGTCCAGCGCCGCGTCCACCTGCTCCGCGCCGAGCAGGGGCAGCAACGCGCCGAAGCCCAGCGCCCGCTGCGTCGGGTCGGCCACGTGCCGCACGTAGGCGACGCAGCGCTCCAGCGGCCAGACGCCGGCGCGCGCCACGGCCGCGAGCAGCGCCGCGGGGATCCCCTCCGCCACCGCGTGCAGCGACGACGCGGCGAGCGCGCACCGCAGCTCGCGCGCGAGGGCCGCGTCGGGCGCCATGGCGCCGTCGGCGAACGCGGCTCCGGCGTCGCGCCAGGCCAGCTCCACGTCGGCCAGGTAGCCGGCGACGTCGTCGCGCGCCTCGCGCGCCTCGAACCATCGGTTGCCGCCGGCCGGGGAGGTCTCGTCGAGCAGCGCGTGCAGCTCGTCGCGACGGCCGGCGGCGAGCAGGTGATGGGCGAGGTGATGCGCGAGGTGCTCGTCGTCCAGGCAGTCGGCCCAGCCGTCGGCGCAGCGCGTGCGGTAGGCGGCGAGGAGCCGGGCGTGCAGCGCCCGCACCGCGTCGGCGCCGGTGCGCCAGCGGACGTAATCGACCTGCAGGTCGTGCAGGCGCAGCCGTCCCCCCTCGTCGCGCTGGGCGAGCGACGCGTCCACCAGCGCGTCCATCGCGTCCTGCACCGCCCACCGGTCGAGCCCCGCCGCGCCCCAGAGCGCGTGCAGCGCCGGCTCGGCGATCGGCGCGTCCTCGGGAAAGACGGCGAGCTCCAGGTAGCGCGGCCGCAGGGCGTCGTCGAGCGCGTCGACGCTGACGTCCATCGCGGCCACCACGCTGGGGTACGGGTAGTCCGGGAACTCCGCGCGCGAGATGGCGGCGACGTCGGCCGCCCCCAGCCGCGCGCGGAGATCGCGCCACCGCGACGCCGGCTTGCCGCGCAGCGCCGCGCCCACCATCGCGATCGCCAGCGGCAGCCGGCCGCACTCGCGCACGACGTCGGCTGCCTCGGCGGGGAGCGCGGCCGACGGCACGTCGGCCCAATCGGCGAGCAGCGCCAGCGCCTCCCCCGTCTCCAGCTCGCCGACCGCGCACTCGCGCGCGCCGAGGCTGGCCAGGAGCCCACGGGAGCGCGTGGTGACCAGCATCGCGGCGCCCCCCTCGGGCGCGCCGAAGGCCCGCACCTGCGCCGCGCTCCAGACGTCGTCGAGTACCACCAGCACGCGCCGGCCGGCCAGCGCGTCGGTGAGCGCCTCGGCCGCCTGCCGCTCGTCGGCCACGCCGTCGGCCCGCTCGCCGAGCGCGGCCAGCAGCGCCGTCTGCCGCGGCAGCAGCGGCGCCGCGCGGCCGAGCGACACCCAGTGGACGCCGTCGGGAAAGGCGCCGGGCACCACGGCCGGGTCGCGCGCCAGCGTCGTCGCGAGCACCGACTTGCCCGCGCCGGGCATCCCGAACAGCCCCAGGACGTGAGTCCCGGCGGGGGCTCCGGCCGTGTCGAGCAGCGCCTGGCGCGCCCGCGCCACCACCGCGGGCCGGGCCACGAGGTTGGCCGGCGCGGGCGGCACGGCGGTGCGGCGCGGCGGACGCGCGGCCGGTCGCGACACGAGCGCGGCGAGCTCGGGGTGCGCCGCGAGGAGGAGGCGCGTGGGGATCATGAACGCGGCGCGCAGCTCGGGCACCACGTCGGCCGCGGCGACCATGCCGACCACCGCGCCCAACGTCTCGTCCCACACCGGCCCGCCGCTGAACCCCTGCTCCACGCGGTAGCCGGTGGCGCTCGTGCCGACGAGCTGCACCAGCGCCGGCCCGTGCCGCCCCTGGAGCGTGCCCGTGGCCCAGACGGCCTCGTCGAGCCCCGCCGGGAAGCCGGCGGTGGCGAAGGTGTGCCGCCACAGCTCGGCGACGTCCGCCAGCGGCGCCGCGCGCGCCTCGGTCGGCGCGTCGTCGAGCAGCGTGAGGATCGCGACGTCGCCGTCGCCGCGCGGGCCCAGCGCGCGCCACGCCGAGACGCGCGCGCGCAGCTCGCGGCCGGGGGCCAGCTGGGGAAAGTCGAGCGTCACCACCGCCTCCGGCGCCGCGCCGTCCGCCGCCACGCCGACGGCGTCGGCCACGACGTGGGCGCAGGTGCACACCGTGGCCGGCGCGACGAGGAAGCCGGCGCCCACCACCGCGCGGCGGCCGTCCACCGCCTCGCTGCGGCGGATGCGCGCGAGTGCGGCGTCGACCGCGTGCATCAGCCGGTCGCGGCCGGAGGCGTGGTGGGCGCGCGGTCGGCGCTCGCGCGGTCGGCGCTCGCGCGGTCGGCGCTCGCGCGACCGCCGTTCGCGTGGGCGTCCGCCTCGCGCGTCCAGCGGAGGGTGACCTGGAAGTTGGCCTCCGCGCCCGCGCTGGTGAGGATCGCGCCCGCTTCCGCCGAGAGCTTGAGGCCGAACTCGATCTCGACCTCGTCGGGCCGGGCGGCGAGCGCCCGCAGCTTCGCGAGCACGGCGTCGGCCATCGGCCGCACCTGCGCCAGCGCGTCCTCGAACGTCCGCCCCGCCTTCACCGCGAGCTCGCCGGGGCGCGCGGCGCGCACCACCCGCTCCTGGCCGGCGGGGACCTCGACTTCCACCACCACGCAGCCGCCATCGGCCAGCGGGAACTCCACCAGCTGTCGCACGCGCCCCTCCGGGTCGGCGTCGCCCAATGATGCGCGGCGGGCCGCCCACGAGCCAGGGTCGCCACCGTCGGCAGATGTCGCCGGGAGCGGCCCGGCAGATTCTGCCGCGCGGCACGGACGGCACGCCCCGCCGGCGACGGCCTCCGTCGCGTAAGCGACTGACACACAGCCGGTTACCGAAGTGCCCGGGCAGGCGGTCCGTGGTACGCGCCCTGCCTTCCCGCGAACCGCCCCGGTCCCTGGTCCCTGGTTCCTGGTCCCGCCCTCCGTGCCCTACGCCCTCATCGTCGATCTCTCGCGCAACGCGATCTTCACCGCGCTGCTCCTCGCCGCGCCGATGCTCGTCGTCGCGCTCGGGGTGGGGCTCATCGTCAGCGTGCTGCAGGCGGTGACGCAGCTCCAGGAGCAGACGCTGAGCTTCGTCCCCAAGCTGGTCGGCGTGGCCGTCGTCTTCCTGGTCGCGCTGCCGTGGATGCTCCAGCTGGCGGTGCGCTACACCGTCGAGCTGTTCCGCAGCATCCCGAACTTCGCCGGCTGAGGCATGAGGAGCCAGGCACCAGGCACCAGGCACCAGGGAGGGACCAGCTCCTGGTCCCAGGTGGAGGCGCGCCCCGAGGGGGTTCCCTGGTCCCTGGCGCCTGGTCCCTGGTCCCTCCCCGCATGATCGACCTCTTCGCCCCCGACAGCGGGACGCTGCTCGCGCTCTTCGGCGCGCGGGTGAGCGGGCTGGTGCTGGTCGCGCCCGTGTTCTCGTCGCGCAACGTGCCGGCGATGGTGAAGGCGGGGCTGGTGGTGCTGATCACGCTGCTGCTCGCCCCGGCGGCCATCGCCGGCGCGGCGCACGACGTGGCCGTCACCCCGGCCGCGATGCTCGGCGAGACGCTGGTGGGCTTCGCCATCGGCCTGGGCGCGGCGCTGCTCGTCGGCGCGGCGGAGGCGGCGGGCGAGGTGATGGCCATCCAGATCGGCCTCTCCGGCGCCGCCATCCTCGACCCGATCAACCAGACGCAGGTGCCGGCGCTCGGGCAGCTGATGCAGCTCGTCGCGCTGGCCCTGCTCCTCTCGCTCAACCTGCACCTGGTGATGCTCGACGCGCTGGCGGCCAGCGCGCGCGTGGTGCCGGTGGGCGCGCCGCTCGACGTGGCCGGCGGGGCGTCGGCACTGGTACGCGCCGGGAGCACGCTCTTCGTCCTCGGCCTGCGCTTCGCCGCGCCGGTGATCGCCGCCGTGCTCGTGGCCAACGTCGCGCTGGCCGCGCTGAGCCGCGCGGCGCCGCAGCTCAACATCCTGCAGCTGGCCTTCCCCATCCAGATCGCCATCGGCCTGCTCACCCTCCTCGCCTCCCTTCCCCTCATCGCCACGGTGCTGCAGGGGTGGACGGGGACGTACGACGGGATGGTCGGCGGGGTGTTGCAGGTGCTGGGGGGCGGGCGATGAGGGCGAGGAGCGACGCGCGACGAGCGACGCGGGCGGCGGCTGGACCGCTCGCGGCGTGGGGGGCCCCCCCCGAATGCGACGATCGCCGCACCCCGCTGATTCGTCGGCATCGAATCCTCGCTCGCCGTAGCGTCATCGCTCGCCGCTCCACGCTCGTCGCTCGTCGCTCGCCGTTCCATGGCTGACACCGAGCAGGAGAAGACCGAGCCAGCCACTCCGAAGCGCCGCCGCGAGGCGCTGGAGGAGGGGCAGGTGCCGCGCAGCCAGGAGCTGACGACGGCCTTCCTGCTGCTTGGCGGCGCGCTGAGCCTGCAGCTCCTCACGCCGCGGCTCGGCCGCGCCGTGCTGGAGGTGTTCGGCACCGGGCTCGTGGCGGCCGGCGGGGAGCTGGACGGGGCGTCGGCCGCGCGGCTCGTGCAGGCCATCGGGTGGCGCGTGCTCGCCGCGCTCAGTGCGCTGCTCGCCACGCTGGCCATGCTCTCCGTCGTCATCGGCCTCGCGCAGACGCGCGGCATCGTCAACAACAAGGCGCTGCAACCCAAGCTGGACCGGCTCAACGTGCTCGCCAACGCCAAGCGCATGCTCGGGCTGCAGGCGTGGGCCGAGCTGTTCAAGGCGCTCTTCAAGCTCCTCATCATCGGGCTGGCGGTCTACGGCTCGCTGCGCGCCGCCTGGCCCGACATCCTCGCCCTCGCGCAGGAGTCCCCCTTCGGGCTGCTCGAGGTGGTGAAGCGCTACGGCATCAAGCTCCTCCTGACGGCGGGGCTCAGCTACCTCGTGCTCGCCGGGCTCGACTACCTCTGGCAGCTGTGGCGGTTCGAGCAGGGGATCCGCATGACCAAGGAAGAGATCAAGCAGGAGCACAAGCAGAGCGAGGGCGACCCGATGGTGAAGGCGCGCATGCGCAGCGTCGCCCGCCAGCTCGCGCGCCGGCAGATGTTCAAGGACGTCCCCACGGCGGACGTCGTGATCGCCAACCCGACGCACATCGCCGTGGCGCTGCGCTACGACCCGAGCATCGCGCCCGCGCCCGTCGTCGTCGCCCTCGGCAAGCGCAAGGTGGCCGAGCGCATCAAGAAGATCGCCTTCGAGCACGGCGTGCCGGTGATCGAGAACCGCCCGCTCGCCCGCGCCCTCGTCGCCAGCGCCAAGCTCGGCCAGCTCATCCCGGCCGAGCTCTACGCCGCCGTGGCCGAGATCCTCGCCTTCGTCATCCGTCAGCGTGCCATGGCGAAGGGCTCCTGGCAGGGAAATGCAGTCGCGTGAAGAGCGACGAGCGATGAGTGACCCGCGGAACACCATCAGTCGAGCCAGTCCTGGCCGGCCCGAGGTCCCCGCTCGTCACTCCTCGCTCGTCGCTCGTCGCTCGCCATCCGCCGCTCACCGCACCCCATGACCGCCCCCGCCCTCGCCACCACCGCCGCCGCCCCCGCGCGGCCCAAGCTCAACGCGGAGCTCGGCCTCGCCATCGGCGTGATGTTCATCATCGCGCTGCTCGTGGTGCCGCTGCCGCCCATCCTGCTCGACCTCTTCCTGGCGACGGCGATCAGCGCGTCGATCGTCGTGCTGCTGGTGGCGCTCTATACCACCGACCCGCTGGAGTTCAGCTCCTTCCCGGCGCTGCTCCTCATCCTCACGCTCTTCCGCCTCGCCCTCAACGTCGCCAGCACGCGGCTCATCCTGGCGGAGGCGCACGCGGGGCAGGTGATCCAGGCGTTCGGCGAGTTCGTCATCGGCGGCAACTACGCCGTGGGGCTGGTGCTCTTCCTCATCCTCATCGGCATCAACTTCATCGTCATCACCAAGGGCGCCGGGCGCGTGGCCGAGGTGGCCGCCCGCTTCACCCTGGACGCGATGCCCGGCAAGCAGATGGCCATCGACGCCGACCTCGGCGCCGGGCTCATCGACGAGACGCAGGCGCGCAAGCGGCGCGAGGAGATCGCCCGCCAGGCGGACTTCTACGGCGCCATGGACGGCTCGTCCAAGTTCGTGAAGGGCGACGCCATCGCCGCGCTGCTCATCACCGGCATCAACATCCTGGGCGGCATCTTCATCGGCGTCGTGCAGAAGGGGATGCCCTTCGGCCAGGCGGCGTCGACGTACACCATCCTGACGGTCGGCGAGGGCCTCGTCTCGCAGATCCCGGCGCTCATCGTCAGCACCGCCGCGGGCCTCATGGTGACCAACGCCGGCGGCACGCGCATGGGCCCGATGCTGGCCGGCCAGCTCGGCGCGCAGCCGCGCGTGATGTGGATCGCCTCCGGCGTGCTCGGCGTCTTCGCCATCATCCCGGGGCTCCCCAAGCTCCCCTTCCTCGCCCTCTCCGGCGGGCTGGCGCTGCTGGCGCGTACGGCCACGAAGGCCGAGGAGCGCCGCATCACCGCCGCCGCCGAGGCCGAGCGCGTGGCCAGCACCGCGCCGGTGGAGACGCCGGATCCGATGCAGGACCTGCTGCAGATCGATCCGATCGAGCTCGAGGTGGGCTACGCGCTCATCCCGCTCGTCGACGAGCGGCAGGGCGGCGACCTGCTCGAGCGCATCTCGCTGCTGCGCAAGCAGGCGGCGGTGGAGCTGGGGATGCTCATCCCCCAGATCCGCATCCGCGACGACATCCGCCTGCCGGCCAACGAGTACGTCATCAAGCTGCGCGGCTCGGAGATCGCCCGCGCCGAGGTGATGCCGCGCTTCCTCCTCGCCCTCGACACCGGCGGCGTCATCCAGCCGGTGGAGGGAATGGAGACGGTGGACCCGAGCTTCGGCATGCCGGCGCGCTGGATCGCCGCGCAGCGCCGCGCCGAGGCGGAGGGCTTCGGCTACGTGGTGGTGGAGCCGAGCACGATGGTGGCCACGCACCTGATGGAGACGCTCAAGGCCAACGCCGCCGAGCTGCTCGGCCGCCAGGACGTGCAGGAGATGGTGGAGGCGCTGAAGAAGAGCCACCCTGCACTGGTGGAGGAGATCGTCCCCGCCAAGCTCTCGCTGGGCGTGCTGCACCGCGTGCTCCAGCGGCTGCTGCGCGAGCGCATCCCCATCCGCGACCTGGTCACGATCCTCGAGGCGCTGGGCGACGCGGCCGATCAGACGAAGGACCCGGAGCTGCTCACCGAGCACGTGCGCCGCGCGCTCTCCAACGTGATCGCGCGGCTCTACCTGGACACCACCGGCGGCGTGCGCGGCGTGACGGTGGGGCCGCGGCTGGAGCAGGCGCTGGCCGGCCTCTTCGGCCCGCGCGGCGGTCAGGCGGGAATGCCGCTCCTCTCGCCGGACACGCTCGCCAACCTGCTGCGCGACCTGCACACCATCTCGCAGGCGCACGCGGCCGAGGGGCGCCCGCTGCCGCTCATCGTGCCGCCCAACCTCCGCGTCGGCGTGCGCCGGCTCGTCGAGCCGGTGATGCCGCAACTGCCGGTGGTCTCGCTCGCCGAGCTGCCGCCCACCGTCACCCTGAGCAGTGTCGCCACCTGGGAGCTGAGCCATGCGGCCTGACGAGCTGGATCGGAATGCGCTGGATCGGACGGCGCGGGACCGGAGCCGGGCGCCGGAGGCGCCGGTGGACATGACCTTCGTGCGCCGCTTCCGCGGCCCCGACGCCACGGCGGTCTTCCGCGTCGCCGGCGCCGCGCTCGGCGACGACGCGGTGGTGCTGCGCACGACGGCGCGCCGCGACGCGGAGCCGGCGGAGCGGGTGGAGGTGGCCGCCGCGACGGCGGCCGACGTCGAGCGCTTCCGCACGCGGCTCGCGCCGACGCCGCTCGTCACGCTGGACCGCCGCCGCGCACCGCGCGAGCGCCCGCTCGTGCTGGCGCTGGTGGGCCCCGGCGGCGCCGGCCGCACGTCCGTGCTCGAGGCGCTCGTCGGCGCGGACAGCTTCGCCGGCTGGCGCGTCGGTCTGCTCACGCTCGACACGCGCGCGGGGGCGCTGGAGCGGCTGCAGGCGCGCGCCGGCGCGGCGCGCCTGCCACTCGAGGTGGTATACGACGCCGCCGAGGCGGCCGGCGCGCTGCGCCGCCTGTCGCGGTGCGACGTGGTGCTGGTGGACACGCCGCCGCTGTCGCTGCACGACGACGCCGGCGCGTCGCGCACGGCGCAGGTCCTCGACGCGCTGGCGCCGGACGAGCGGCACCTGGTGGTGTCGGCCGCGATGCGCCCCGATCTGGCGGCGCCGCTGCGCATGCGCGCCGGCGAGCTGGGCGCCACGCACGCGCTGCTCGCGAAGCTGGACGAACTGCCGGGCGGCGAGGGCGTGGCCGAGCTGGCGGGCGCGCTGGCGCTCCCGCTGCGCTGGGTGAGCGACGCGGCACGCGGGTCGGTCGCGGTGCACGCCGCCATGCCGCGCCTGCTCGCCGCGCTGGGCGCCCCGCTCACCCACGACGCGCCCGCGCCGCCGCCGCGTGCGCCCGTGCCCGACGCGACCCCGGCGCGACAGCGTGCGGCCGCCCCGCACGCGCGCGGCCCGCGTCGGCGGATCGGGATTCTCTCGGCGCGGCTGGGGTGAGACGGGAGGGGCGGGAACCAGGGAGCGGGATGCTTATGGAGTACCCACACAGCGTGGCCCGTCCCCGTCATCAGTCCTGTCGAATGCGCCCTCAGGGCGCCGAGCCACCATCCCCGCCGGGCTTGCAACAGCGCCCCTGTCATCCCGCAGGAGCGAGCCCAGTGAGCGAGTGTCGGGATCTACTGTCCCTGCCGCGTGGCCAGCCACCAGCCCGTGAAAGTAGATCCCGACACTCGCCCCGCTATCGCGGGGCTCCTGCGGGATGACAGGACGGGTCGTCCCGCTCCTCCCGCTCCTCCCTCGCGCGCCCCACGCCTGCTCCCTGCTCCCTGCTCCCTGGTCCCTCGCCCGCTCCTCCCCTGTCGTCCCCCTTCTCGTCCCACTCCATGTCGCGTTGCGCGACACCCCGCCCGAGCGTCCTGCACACGTGAACGCGCCCATCGCTCCACCCACCGACGCGACGGTGCTCGTGATCGCCAGCGGCAAGGGCGGCACGGGCGTGTCGCTGACCGCCGCCCTGCTCGGCCTCACCGTCGCCGGCGAGGGACGGCAGGTGCTGCTGGTGGACGGCACGGAGAGCTACGGGGCGCTGCATCTCATGCTCGGCGTGACGCCGCGGCATCCGCTGGCCGCGCTGCGCGGCGGCGACACGCAGGCCGAGGAGCTGCTCGCGCCGGTGGCCGAGACGCTGGCGCTCTTCCCGGGCGGCGGTGACGACGGCGCCGCCGTCGCGCCGCTCTCGGCGGCCGAGCGGCAGCTGCTCTTCCGCCGCGTGGCCGAGCTGTACGCGCGCTACGACCTGGTGGTGGTGGATGCCGGCTCGCGACTGGAGGCGGTGCTCACCGCCTGCGACGGCGGCGTGACGCGGCTGCTGCTGGTGACGAGCGACGACCCGATCACGATGGCGGCGATGCACGCCCTGCTGAAGGCCGTGGAGGCGCGGCGCCCTGGGCTGCCGGTGGAGGTGCTGGTGAACCGCGCCGGCGTGGCCGAGGCGGAGCGGATCGCGGCGCAGCTGCGCGACGCGGCCGCGCGCTTCCTCGGGCGCACGCTGGACTTTGCCGGCGCGCTCCCCGACGACCCCTGCCTGCAGGGTGGGCTCGGCGCGGGGATGACGGTGCAGGATGCCGCCGCGGGCTCGCCGGCCGCACTCGCCGCGCGCGAGGCGGGGCTGCGCCTGCTCAACGACGATGGCGCGCTGGTCGGAGCCGGGGGCTCCGCGGCGCGCTCCCACGCACGCCACGCGTGACGCGAGGACCGAACGAGATGGACACGTCAGAGCTCTGGCGCGCGTACGCCGCCGGCGACGCCGACGCCCGCGAGCGTCTCCTCACCGAGCACCTCGGGCTGGTGCACTTCGTCGCCCGCCAGGTGGCGCGCGGCATCTCGGTCGAGGCGGACTTCGACGAGCTGGTGAGCGCGGGGACGATCGGGCTGATGAACGCCCTCGAGAGCTTCGACGCGGCGCGCGGGCTCGCCTTCAGCACCTTCGCCGCGCCGCGCATCCGCGGCGCCATCCTCGACGAGCTGCGCCGGCAGGACCACGTGCCGCGCTCCATCCGCCGCAAGGCGCGCGAGATCGGCGCCGCACGCGAGGCGCTGACGCGCGTCCTCGGCCGCGCGCCGGAAGAGCGCGAGGTGGCCGAGCACCTGGGCGTGGACCTGCCGACGCTCTGGCGCTGGCAGGGCGACATCGAGGGCGCCGTGCACATGCCGCTCGACCGCCCCTCCGGCGAGAGCGGCACGCCGAGTCCCGCCGAGGTGCTGTCGGGTGACGACGGCGGCGGCATCGAGGCGCTCCTCAATCACGAGCAGGAGGTGGACGTGCTGCGCGACGCCATCCTGCGGCTCAAGGAGCAGGAGCGCACGGTGCTCGCGCTGTACTACTTCGAGGAGCTGAAGCTGCACGAGATCGCGAAGGTGCTGGAGCTCACCGAGTCGCGCGTGTCGCAGATCCGCTCCAAGGCGATCGGGCGGCTGCGGGCCGAGCTGGCGCCGCTGCGCGGCGGGGTGCGGGTGGCGTGACGGCCGGCGCCGCGATCGGTAGATTGCGGCGCACCATGGCCCACGACTCCAGCGGCGCGGTCGCCGCGCTCGCACGGCTGCTCGCCCGCGAGGCCCCTGGCGACGTCGCGGCCGTGTACGTGTTCGGCTCGCACGCCGAGGGGCGCGCGCACCGCGAGAGCGACCTCGACGTCGGCGCGCTGCTGCGGCGCGATCGTCATCCCACCGCGCGGGCACGCTTCGACGCGGGGGTGCGCCTCGGCGCGTGGCTCGTGGCCGAGCTGCGCCAGCCGCTCGTCGATCTCGTGGTGCTGAACGACGCGCCGCCCGGCCTGGCGGCGCGCGTCGTCACGCGCGGGGTGCCGGTGTACGTCGCCGACGCGGAGCTGGAGCACGCGTTCCGGCGCGACGCGCAGCTGCGCGCCGCCGACCTCGCCCCCTCCCTGCGGCGCACGCGCCGGCTGAAGCTGGACGCGCTCGCGCGATGACGCCATTCCTGGTGGAACGGCTGGCCGAGCTGCGCCGACACCTCGATCACCTGCGGGCGCTGCGCCACCGCGTCCGGGAGTCGGCAGACCTCGAGCGTGACCTGTCGCTGCACAACGACGTGCTGTTCTCGCTGCTCACCGTCTGCCAGCTCGTCATCGACATCGCCGGTGATCTCTCGGCGCGACGCGGTGACCGCTTCGAGGACTACACGCAGGCGGTCCGCAACCTGGCACGCGACCCACGCTTCCCGCCGGAGTTGGTGCGGGCGCTGGAGCCGCTGCCCGGCTTCCGGAACGTGCTGATCCACGGGTACGTGGCGCTCGACCTCCAGCGGGCGGTCGAGGCAACGGACGAGGTGGCGCCGATCGAGCAGTTCCTGGAGATCGTGCGGGCGGGCGCGACCGACTGACGCCCGGCGCGCCGGATCCGCCGGCAACTTCCGCCGCCCACGGCAGCTCTTGCCGGCCGTCGCACGTCGCGATGCGCCGCACGCGATCGAGCTCCACGGTGCCAACTCACTCGGCAGCAAGCGGTTAGACGACCGGGCGCGAGCCGGCCCCGACCGGCACACCCGTTGCCCTTGCAGCGCGCGACTCTCACCACCGAGCCGCCCATGGGCATCAGCTTCCGCCCCAACGGGATGACCAGCGCCGCGCACGCCCTCCGCTACTGGGAGCGCCGGCAGGAGGTCGTCTCCAACAACCTCGCCAACGTCTCCACCGACGGCTTCAAGGCGGAGCGCGCCTTCGCTTCGCTCATGGACGGCGCGCTGCCGGAGATCGACACGGCCACCGACCTGCGAGCCGGCACGCTGCGCCCCACCGGCGCGCCGCTCGACCTGGCGATGGGCGGCGACGGCTTCCTCGTCGTGCAGTCGCCCGACGGCGAGCGACTGTCGCGCGGTGGCGCGCTGCGCCTGGACGACCAGCACCGCCTGGTCACCGCGCAGGGCTACCCGGTGCTGGGCGAGCGCGGCCCCGTCGTCCTCGACGCGGCCGACGCCGAGCAGGTGGACGCGGCGCTCACCGCTGCCGGCACCGACGGCGGCCCGCTCGGCGCGCTCGTGCAGGTGAGTCGCGAGGGCACGGTGCGCGTCGGCGATCGCACGGTCGGCACGCTGCGCGTCGAGCGCGTCGCGCCCGGCACGCGCCTGCAGCACGCCGGTGACGCCCTCTTCCTCCCCCCGGCCGCCACCGAGCGCACGCCCGTCCCCCCGGCCGAGCGCGACGTCCGCCAGGGCGTGCTCGAGGAGAGCAACGTCGACTCCGTGAGCGCGCTCGTCGAGATGATCACCGTGCAGCGCGCCTACGCGTCGGTCCAGAAGGCGATGACGACGCTGGACAGCGCGCGCGGCATGGTGACGAACGAGATCGGGAAGCCGGTGTAGCGAGCGACGAGCGACGAGCGACGAGTGACCTGCGCACCCCTCGGGACGCCAGGACTGGCCAGCCCGAGGCCCCGCTCGTCACTCATCGCTGATCGCTCGTCACTGATCGCTCGTCGCTCGTCGCTCCTCTTCACTGCCACCACACTCCCCCTACCATGGACCCCTCCCTCCGCACCGCCGCCACCGGCATGATGGCGCAGCAGACGCGCACCGAGGTCATCGCCAACAACCTCGCCAACGTCAACACCACCGGCTTCAAGCGGAGCCGCGCCCACTTCGAGGACCTGCTCTACCAGACCGTGCAGGGCGCGGCGATGATCGGCGCGCAGGACGCGGGCAGCCTGCCGGCCATCCAGATCGGGCGCGGCGTGAGGCTGGCGTCCGTGCAGCGCCTGCACGAGCAGGGGCCGCTCGAGCCCACGCAGCGGCCGCTCGACCTTGCCATCGAGGGCGAGGGCTTCTTCCAGGTGCAGCTGCCCAACGGCAGCGTGGGCTACACGCGCGACGGCAGCTTCCAGATCTCCGACGAGGGGGTGCTCACCACGCAGGAGGGCTTCGTCGTCGTCCCCGGCATCCAGATCCCGAACGACGCGTCGGGGATCACCATCTCGCGCTCCGGCATCGTCAGCGCGACGCGCGGCGGGCAGGGCGAGTCGGTGGAGCTGGGGCGCCTCGAGCTGGCGCGCTTCGCCAATCCCGCCGGGCTGCTGGCCGCCGGCGAGAACGTCTACACGCAGACCGTCGCCTCCGGCGATCCGGTGCTCGGCTTCCCCGAGGAGGAGGGCATGGGGCGGCTGCTCCAGGGCCACCTCGAGGGGAGCAACGTCGAGATCGTGCAGGAGATGGTGGACATGATCACCTCGCTGCGCGCCTACGAGCTCAACTCCAAGGCGATCAAGAACAGCGAGGAGATGACGCAGATCGCCAACGGCCTGGTGCGCTGAGGCCCGTCGCCGTGACGACGCTGCTCCTCGCGCTCGCCCTCGCCGCCCCGCCGGCGCGCGGCACCACGGTGCCCGACACGGCGGCCGTCGTGCCGGACACGCAGCTCGTTGCCGCGCACGACCTGCCGCGCGGCGTGGCGCTGGCGGCGGGGGACATCGACACCGTCGTCACCCTCGGTCCGCAGGCCCTCGACGCTCGTCGCTCGTCGCTCGACGCTCGGCCGGGCTGGATCACGCACCGCGTCGTGCGCGCCGGCGAGCCGCTGCGTCCGCCGACGGTCACGCCGCCGCCGCTGCTCACGCGCGGCGCGCGCGTCACCGTCGTCTGGGAGACGGACGGGCTCCGGGTGACGCGCGAGGGCGTCGCCCTCGGCGCCGCCGACTCGGGCGAGGTGGTGACGGTGCGCGTGGACGCCACGCGTCGCGTCACCGGCCGCGCGACGGCGCCCGGCGTCGTCACCGTCGGCACGCCGTAGCGCCGTTCATCCGTTGGACACCAGCTCCTCCCTCCCGCTCCCCGCCCCAGCCATGCATCGCTCCCTCCCCCGCTCCGCGCTCGGCGCCGCCCTGCTGCTCGCCGCCGCGCTCGCGCCCGCCGCCGCGCAGGCACCCGCCGGCGCCGCGACGCCGTCGGCCGCCGCACCGGCCCAGCCGGCCGCGGCACCGGCCGCCCGCCCCGTGCGCCAGTCGTGGACCTCGGCGCGGCGCAGCTTCGCCGTCGGCGACGTCGTCACCGTGCTCGTCGACGAGTACACGCTCGCCTCGGCCAACACGAACAACTCGGCCAGCGACCGCCGGCGGCGCGACCTGGGCTTCGACGCGCGGCTCCCCGGCGGCACGGGGAGCACGTCGATGAGCGCCGACATCGGCACCGACAACAACACCGACTCCCGCCAGAGCGGCGAGGCGCTGCGCCAGAACCGCTTCCAGAGCGAGATGAGCGTGCGCATCGTCGCCGTCGACTCGGCCACCGGGCTGCTGCAGCTCAAGGGCATGAAGCTGGTGGACGTGGACAAGAACAAGCAGGAGGTGACGTTCACCGGGTGGGTGCGGCCGCAGGACGTGTCGCCGCAGAACACGGTGGAGAGCTTCCGCGTGGCCGACGCGCAGCTGCTGTACACGGCCAAGGGGAACCTGGGCAAGCCGAAGGGCGGGATCCTGGGGCGGATCCTGGGGATGGTGTGGCCGTGAGGCGAGCGATGAGCGTCGAGCGTCGAGCGTCGAGGGGGGCGCGACGGATGGCTCCGGGTGGCGGGGATTCGATGCTGCGAGCGGTGGCGCGACGGGCGATCGTGTGGTTCGGGGGCGGCCCCCCGCGCCCGCGCTCTCGCGCGCGCCTCGCGCCTCGCATTCTGCGCCTCGCATCCTGTTTCCTGCTCCCTGCTGCCTGCTGCCTGCTCGCCCCCGCCACCCTCCCCGCCCAGGTCAAGATCAGGGACCTCACCATTGCCGACGCGACCGTGCCCGTGCGCCTCGTCGGCTACGGGCTCGTCACGGGGCTCGACGGCACTGGTGACCTGACGATCGGCGGCCGCGCCGGCGGGCAGACGGTGCAGAGCGTCGTCAACCTCCTCCGCCGCTTCGACATCGAGGTGCCGCCGGCGATGCTCCGCACGCGCAACGTCGCCGCGGTGCTGGTGACGGCCGAGGTGTCGCCCTACCTGCGGCCGGGCGGCCGCTTCGAGGTGCAGATCGCCTCCATGGGCGACGCGCGCTCGCTGCGCGGCGGCGTGCTCTGGATGACCCCCCTGCAGCCCGACGTCGGCGCCGCGCCGGTGGCCACCGCGCAGGGGCCCGTGCTGCTCAGCGAGGCCGGCGTGGACCGCGACGCCCGCGTCGTCGAGACCACCGCGCGCATCCCCGCCGGCGGCCTGCTGGAGCAGGAGCTGCCGCGCCCCGCCGCCATCGCATCGAACCGGCTGCTGCTGAAGGAGCCCGACCTCGCCACGGCGACGCGCATCGCCGCCGCCATCGACTCCGCGCTCGGCGCGCAGGTGGCGACCGTCGTCGACCCGGGCGCCGTCTCGCTCGCCCTCCCCGACGGTGCGCCCGGCGGGCCCGCGGTCACCCTCGCCCGCATCGGCGAGCTGCGCGTGCAGCCGGATCGCGCGGCGCGCATCGTCATCGACGGGCGCGACGGCACCGTCGTCGCGGGCGGCGACATCGCCGTCGGCGCAGCGGTCGTCAGCCACGCCGGCATCACCCTCGCCATCACCCCGCCGGGCGACGCCGCGCCGGCCGCGCCCGAGGGGACGGCGAGCGCGCTGCACGTCCCCGTCGGCACCTCGGTGCAGGCGGTGGCCGCGGCGCTGCACGCCGCGCAGAGCACGCCGCGCGAGATCGCCGCCATCTTCGCCTCGCTCCGTGAGGTCGGCGCGCTGGGCGCCGAGGTGGTGGTCCGATGATCGGGCCGATCGGGAGGGGCCCGGGCCTGGAGGGAAGAGGGAGGAGGGAGGAGGGCACGGTGTCTCTTCCCTCGTCCCCCGTCCCTCCTCCCTCGCAGTCCGACGCCGAGCGCCTGCGCAGGACCGCGCGCGACCTCGAGGGCGTCTTCGTCGAGCAGCTCTTCAAGGCCATGCGCGAGACCGTGCCGCAGGGCGAGGGCGTGGTGGATGGCGGCTCCGGCGAGGCGATGTTCACCGGGCTGCTCGACCAGCGCCTCTCCGCGGAGGCGCCGTCGCAGTGGCAGCACGGCCTCGCCGACGCCCTCTTCCGCCAGCTCCGCGGCGCGCTGGGCTCCAGTCCGGAGCCCGAGGCGCCGATACTCGAGACATCCTCCCCCACCGACGCCGTACGGCCGGAGCCCACGTGATGCAGCTGCAGGCCCACCAGTCCATGTCCCACCATCGCCCGGGCGCCTCGGCCGCCAGCTCGCTGGCGGCGCTGGTCGACGCGCACCACTCCGAGCGGAAGCTGATCGAGGACCTGGCGAGCATCATGCGCCGCCAGCGCTCCGCCGTCGCCGAGGACGACCTGCAGGGGGTGGACGACAGCGTCTTCGCCACCCACCGCGTGCTCGTCACGCTGGGCGAGGCGCGCCGCCGCC
>DASTRO010000091.1:0-12143 GCA_035761165.1 Gemmatimonadaceae bacterium
CCGGGCGTGAGCAGCGCCCAGAGGATCGACTCGACGAACGCCGTGGCCACCGGCACCGACCAGAAGGTGAGCTCGGAGCGTCCGCCACGCGGATCGAAGACGCGGTTGGCGATGGTGACGAGGGCGAGGAGGAGCCAGAACGCCCCGACGAAGAGCCACTCGCGCCGGGTCAGCGCCATCCCCGGCGCCGGCGCCGCCTCGGGGCGCTCGTCGGGCGTCAGCGGCTGCATGCCGTCCTCTTCGGTTCGATCGGTCGTGCCGGGGCCATACACATAAGCATACGGCTCGCCCGCGCCCCGACCAGCGCCGCCGTCACGAGCCGCACGGGCGCGTGCATGGATGGCACGAGCCGCGAAGGAACGGCGGCGGCGCCGTGCCCCCGGCCCCACCCCGGGCGGCCAGGGCACCCGCCACCGGCCGCGACCGGCGGCCAGCGGCGGCCAGCGGCCGCGACCGTGGGTCCGACGTCGCTCCTCCTGACGCTCACATCTTGACAACCAAGAGGAGACACCCCATCCTCGGCCACCTTCCACACGGCGGCGGCGGTGAGCGAGACGAACACGGACGTCATCCAGGGCACGCTGGACATGCTGATCCTCAAGACGCTCAGCCTCCAGCCCCTGCACGGCTACGGCATCGCCCGCCGCATCGAGCAGATCTCGCACGGCGTCTTCAAGGTCAACCCGGGCTCGCTCCTCACCGCGCTCCAGCGGCTCGAGCGCGCCGGCTGGCTCGACGCCGAGTGGCGCACGAGCGAGAACAACCGCCGCGCCAGGTTCTACGCGCTCACGCGCGCCGGCCGCAAGCAGCTCGCGGTGGAGACGGCGGACTGGACGCGCCGCGCCGCCGCCGTCGCGCGCCTGCTCAGGGCGGAGGGCTGAGCCCATGTCACTCTGGCGCCAGCTCGCGCGCGGCCTCCGCGCGCTCACCCATCGGTCCGCCGCCGACCGGGACATCGCCGACGAGGTCCAGCACTATCTGGAGCAGGCCACGGCGGCGCACGTGGCCCGCGGGCTCCCCCCGGCCGAGGCGCTGCGCGCCGCCCGGCTGGAGCTCGGCGGCGTGACGCGCGTGCGCGAGGAGGTGCGCGGCTACGGCTGGGAGAACGTGGTCGAGACCGGGCTCGCCGACCTGCGCTACGCGGTGCGCCGCCTGCGCGGCGCGCCGGGCTTCACGGCGGTCACCGTGCTCACGCTGGCGCTCGGCATCGGCGGCACGACGGCGATCTTCAGCGCCGTGCACCCGATCCTCTTCGAGCCGCTGCCGTACCCGCACGCCGAGCGGATCGTGACGGTGACCGACGCCGCGGCCGACGGCACGTCCATCGACGTCACCTTCGGCACGTATCGCGAGCTGGACGCGCGGAGCCGGTCCTTCGCGGCGACGGCGGTGGCCAAGCCGTGGCAGCCGACGCTCGTCGGCCGCGAGCAGCCCGAGCGCCTGGACGGCCAGCGGGTGAGCGCGAGCTACTTCCGCGTGCTCGGCGTCGCGCCGGCGCTGGGGCGGGACTTCCTGCCGTCCGACGACCGCCCGCGCGGCCCGCAGGTGGTCATCCTCGCCCACGCGCTCGCGCGGCGGGTCGGCGCCGTCGTCGGGCAGCCCATCCGGCTCGACGGCAACGACTACCTGGTCGTGGGCGTCCTGCCGCCCGGATTCGAGAACGTCCTGCTGCCCTCCGCCGAGCTCTGGGCGCCGCTGCAGTACGAGACGTCGTTCGGGCCCAACGACCGCGAGTGGGGACACCATCTCCGGATGGTCGCCCGGCTGCGGCCGGCCGTCGACGTGGGCGACGCCGCGCGCGAGCTCGCGGCCATCGCTCGCACGCCGGTCGCGGACTTCCCGCGCGTGCCGTGGGCCTCGCTGGCGCAGGGGCTCCTCGTCGGCTCGCTGCAGCAGGACATCACGCGCGGCGTGCGCTCGACGCTGCTCGCCGTGCTCGGCGCGGTGGTCCTGGTGCTCGCCATCGCGGGCGTGAACGTCACCAACCTGCTCCTCGCGCGCGGCGTGCAGCGGCGCGGCGAGTTCGCCATGCGGACGGCGCTCGGCGCGGGCCAGGCGCGGCTCACGCGCCAGCTGCTCACGGAGAGCCTCCTGCTCGCCCTCATCGCCGGCGCACTCGGCATGGCCGTCGCGGAGCTCGGCGTGCGCGCCGTGATCGCGCTCAGCCCGCCGGGGCTGCCGCGCATCGGCGCCATCCGGGTGGACGGGGCGGTGTTCGCCTTCGGCCTGCTGCTCACGACGCTGGTCGGCCTCCTGGTCGGCATCGTGCCCGCGCTGCAGGCCGCCCGCGGCGATCTCCACGCGGCGCTCCAGCAGGCCGGGCGGCGCGCCGCCGGCAGCCACCGCCGGACGCGCGGCGGGCTCGTCGTGGCCGAGGTCGCGCTGGCGCTCGTGCTGCTCGTCGGCGCGGGGCTGCTCCTGCGCAGCCTGGAGCGGCTGTTCGCCGTGCCCGTCGGCTTCGACGCGTCGCACATCCTCACGATGCAGGTGCAGGTGACGGGCGAGCGCTTCCGGTCGGACAGCGCACGGAACCGCTTCTTCGCCCGGGCGCTCGACGAGGTGCGGCGCGTGCCCGGCGTCACGGCCGCGGGCTTCACCACGCTGCTCCCGCTGAGCGGCGACCTCGACGTCTTCGGGGTGCGCTTCGAGGGGAGCACGCAGCCGGAGGACGGCGCCGCGCTGCGGTACGCGGTGACGCCCGGCTATCTGCAGGCGATGCGCATCCCGCTCCTGCAGGGGCGGACGCTCGACGCGCACGACGTGGCCGGGTCGCCGCTGGTCGCGCTCGTCAACGCGTCGTTCGCCCGGCGCAGCTTCGGGGACGGGGCGGCCATCGGGCGGCGCGTCCACTTCGGGCCGGACGACGACCGGTGGTACACCATCGTCGGCATCGTGGGCGACGTGAAGCAGACGTCGCTGGCGGCCGGCGACGAGAGCGCGATCTACGTGACGCCGTCGCAGTGGAGCTGGACGGACCAGGTGATGTCGCTCGTCGTCCGGGCGCAGGGGGATGCGGCGGCGCTCACCCCCGCGATCCGGCGGGCGATCTGGTCGGTGGACCGCGACCAGCCGATCGTGCGCGTGGCGACGATGGACGAGCTGATCGCCCGGTCGCAGGCGGGGCGCCGGTTCGCCCTCGTGCTCTTCGAGGCGTTCGCGCTCGTGGCGCTGGTGCTCGCGGCGGCCGGCATCTACGGCGTCCTCTCCGGCAGCGTCGCCGAGCGGGCGCGCGAGATCGGGGTGCGCTCGGCGCTGGGGGCGTCGCGCGGGCGCATCCTGGCCCTGGTGCTGGGCCAGGGGCTGGGGCTCACCGGGCTCGGCGTCGCGCTCGGGCTGGCCGGGGCGGCGGCGGCCAGCCGGGCCATCGCCGCGATGCTCTTCGGCGTGTCGCGCCTGGACCCGGTGACGTATCTCGGCGTGGTCGGGCTGCTGGTGGCCGTCGCGGCGCTCGCCTGCGGGCTGCCGGCCTGGCGGGCCGCGCGGATCGACCCGGCGATCACGCTACGGTCGGAGTAGCCGGGGCGCCCCTCGCGCCCACCGCGCCAGCCGCGCCCACCGCGCCAGCCACGCCCACCGCCCCCGCCGGCCGGGCGCCCCGCGCCCGGTGCGGGGCCGCCATTCGTGCCGCCCACGTGCCGTTCGTGACACGCACGTGCAAGTCGTTTCAGCGGCGCAACTTACGGCGGCCCCCGGGCGTATCTCCCTACGACGCCGGCTGCGCGCCGCTGGGGCGATGCGGGTCCGGGTGAACCATGACGGGGGAGACGATGAGCAAGACGCGGATCACGCTGGCCGTCGCCGTAGTCGCTGCGGCGGGCGCGGGGCTCTGGTTCTATCAGCGCGCCGACGCCCAGGAGACGGCGTCGTTCCGCTTCGCGAGCGTGACGCGTGGCGACGTGCGGTCCACGGTGGCCGCCACCGGCACGCTGTCCGCCGTGCGCACGGTACAGGTGGGGACGCAGGTGTCCGGGCAGGTCTCGGCCATCTACGTCGACTTCAACGACCGCGTGACGAAGGGGCAGCTCATCGCCCGCATCGACCCGACGCTGCAGCAGCAGTCGGTGCAGGATGCGGAGGCGGGGCTGGCCCGCGCCCAGTCGCAGTACGACCAGGCCAAGGCGGAGTACGACCGCCAGAAGCAGCTCTTCGACGCCAAGATCGTGACGGCGAGCGAGTTCGGCACCGCGCAGTCGAGCTACGAGGTGGCCAAGGCCAACCTCACGTCGGCGCGGATCTCCCTCGAGAAGGCGCACCAGAACCTGGCCTACACCAACATCTACGCGCCGATCGACGGCGTCGTCGTCTCGCGCGACGTGGACGTCGGGCAGACGGTGGCCGCCAGCCTCTCGGCGCCGCAGCTCTTCCTCGTCGCCACCGACCTGTCGCGGATGCAGATCCTGGCCACGGTGGACGAGAGCGACATCGGGCTGATCAAGGAGGGGCAGCCGGTGGCGTTCACGGTGCAGGCGTACCCGAACGAGAGCTTCACCGGCACGGTGGAGCAGGTGCGGCTGCAGTCCACGCTGCAGGACAACGTCGTGAACTACACGGCGGTGGTGAGCGTGCGGAATCCCGAGGGGAAGCTGCTGCCGGGGATGACGGCGACGGTGGAGTTCCAGACCGGGTCGGCCGAGGACGTGCTGATGGTGCCCAACGCGGCGCTGCGCTTCCGGCCGACGCCGGAGATGCTGGCCGAGCCGGGCGCGATGGCGACGGAGCCGGCGCGACGCGGCGCGGCGGGCGGCGGCGACCAGCCGGAGGCGCGCGAGGTGGAAGGGGCGCGCGGCGCCAACGGCACGGCTCGGCGCGGCGGCGCGGCGCCGGGGGCCCCCCCCAACGGCACGATGCGCGACGCGGCCGGCGCGGCCGGCACCGGATCCCCGCGCGACGGCGCGAACGGCGGCATGAGCGGCGCCCCCCGCAACGTCGCCACGCTCTGGACCGTGAACGCGGCCGGCAAGCTCGTCCCCCACCGCGTGCGCACGGGGCTCAGCAACGGCCAGCAGACGCAGGTGCAGGGCCCCGACCTCGAGGCCGGCATGGAGGTCGTCATCGGCACCGCCATCGCCGAGGCGGAGAACGGCGGCACCGGCGGCAACCCGCTCGCCCCGCAGCGCGGCCGCGGCCGCCGCGGCTTCTGACGACGGAGAACGCTGACCATGCCTGACACCACGACGCCGACCGGCACGTCCCGCCCCGTCATCCGGGTCGAGGACGTGAAGAAGGTCTACACGATGGGCACCAACAAGGTCTACGCGCTGCGTGGCGTGAGCCTCACGGTGCTCCCCGGCGAGATGATCGCCGTCATGGGCTCGTCGGGCTCCGGCAAGAGCACCCTCATGAACGTGCTCGGCTGCCTCGACGTCCCCACCGAGGGGCGCTACGTGCTCGACGGCACGCGCGTCGACGGGCTCTCCAAGAACCAGCTCGCCGACCTGCGCAACCAGAAGCTCGGCTTCGTCTTCCAGGGCTTCAACCTGCTGCCGCGCACGAGCGCGCTCGACAACGTCGAGCTGCCGCTCCTCTACGACCGCGCCGGCCGCTGGAAGAACACCAAGGAGCTCGCCGCCGAGGCGCTGCGGCGCGTCGGCCTCGGCGAGCGGCTCGACCACCACCCGAGCGAGCTCTCCGGCGGGCAGCAGCAGCGCGTCGCCATCGCTCGCGCGCTGGTCACCCAGCCCACGCTGCTCCTCGCCGACGAGCCCACCGGGAACCTCGACAGCCGCACGACGCTCGAGGTCATGGCGCTCTTCCAGGAGCTGAACGACCAGGGGATCACCATCCTGCTCGTCACCCACGAGCCCGAGGTGGCGCACTACGCCAAGCGCATCGTCGAGGTGCGCGACGGCCGCATCCTCCGCGACCATCCCGTGGAGAACCGCCGCCGCGCCGCCGCCGACCTGCGCGAGCACGACGCCGAGGATGCGGCGGTGGAGGAGGCGGCATGAAGAAGGGACGACTGCTCAAGATCGCGTCGCAGAGCATCCTGAAGAACAAGATGCGCACCCTGCTGACGATGCTCGGCATCGTCATCGGCGTCGGCGCGGTGATCATCATGGTGGCCGTCGGCCACGGCGCGAGCTCGCAGATCGAGAAGCAGATCAACAGCCTCGGCACCAACCTGCTCATCGTCACCCCCGGCTCCTTCTCGCTGAGCGGGGCGCGGCAGGGCGCGGGCTCCTTCAACCGGCTCGAGGTCGAGGACTACGAGAAGCTGAAGCGCGAGGCGACGCTGCTCGCCGGCGTCTCGCCGGTGATCGAGACGCGCACGCAGGTGATCGCCAACGGCACCAACTGGCGCACGAACATCAACGGCGTCTCCACCGACTACGCCCTCATCCGCGACTGGCAGACGACGTCCGGCGCCTTCTTCGGCGAGAACGACGTGCGCGCCTCGCGCAAGGTGGCGCTGCTCGGCAGGACGGTGGCCGACAACCTCTTCCCGGGCGTGGACCCGGTCGGCTCGATGGTGCAGATCGGCCACGTGCCGTTCACCGTCATCGGCGTGCTCGCCCCCAAGGGGCAGAACGCCGGCGGGCGCGACGACGACGACGTCATCCTCATGCCCTACACCACGGCGCAGACCCGCGTCAGCGGCTGGACGCGCCTCAACCAGATCCTCGCCAGCACCTACTCGACCGAGGCGATCCCGGCGGCGACGCGCGAGATCAGCGCCATCATGCGCGAGGCGCACCGGCTGAACCCCAGCGGCAGCCAGGACGACTTCACCGTCCGCAACCAGACGGAGCTCGCCGCCGCCGCGACGAGCACGACGAGCGTCATGACCGGCCTGCTGGCCGCCATCGCCTCCATCTCGCTCATCGTCGGCGGCATCGGGATCATGAACATCATGCTGGTCTCCGTCACCGAGCGCACGCGCGAGATCGGCATCCGCATGGCCATCGGCGCGCGCGGCTCCGACGTGCTCACGCAGTTCCTCGTCGAGAGCATCGTCATGAGCGTGCTCGGCGGCGTCATCGGCCTGGCCGTGGGCTACGGCGGCGCCGCGCTGCTCGGCCACCTCACCGGCTGGGCCATCGCCACCCCGGCCTCGGCGGTGGTCCTCGCCGTCGGCTTCTCGGCCGCGGTGGGCATCTTCTTCGGCTACTACCCGGCCCGCAAGGCGGCGGCGCTGAATCCGATCCAGGCGCTGCGATACGAGTAGCGAGGGACGAGGGACCAGGGACCCGGAACCAGGCAGCAAGGGATGCGCCGCCTAGCGTCCCGTGGGTGTTCCTGCTTCCTGTTTCCTGCTTCCTGTTTCCTGCTTCCTGCTTCCTGCTTCCTGCTTCCTGTTTCCTGCTTCCTCGGCTCTTCCCCCCTCCCGCTCCTCGACCACCACGCCCCGCCCTCGCGGCGGCCGCGGAGCGGGCGCCGCGAGCACGACAGGACTGCCGCCGCGGATCACGCGGCGCGCCGGTGGCGCGACACGGATCGCTCGCGGCGCGGGGCCGGGCTTCGACGCGCCCGGGCCCGAACGGCGGGGGAGCGGCAATGCGGCGGAAGAGGCGCGGAGGCGTCGGATCGCTCCTCGGGGTGCCCACGGCTCCGTGCACCGGGGCTGGGACTGATCGGGGGTGGGCTCCTCAGCCCCTCTGGCTCCGTGCGCCGGACCAGGCGCGAGGAGGGGGGAGTGGAGAGGAGCCCACCCCCAAGTAGTTCCGGTCCTGGCGCGAGGAGGTGTGGAATGGGTAGCACTCCACCCCAGCAGGTCCGCTCCTGGTGCGAGGAGGTGTGGAGCGGAGCGGAGCGATCCGTCGCATCCGGTTCCTCCGGCGCATCCGCTTCCCCCATGAGCGTGGATGCCCGCCCCCGACGCGAGGAGCCCAGGCGTACAGCGGAGCCGATCCGCGGCCGCTCCCGCGTGATCCGCGGCTGCCGTGTCGTCGCTCGGCGACCGTGGCACGCGCTGCGCGGTGAGGCGCGGGGGCGTCGGCGATGCGGCCGACGGCCGGACGAGGGCAGCGACGACCGGAGGGCTGGTCCCATGGACGGGGTGATCCTGCGCCACCTCGGCGGCTCCCGCGCCGGGTGCGTGCAGCGGTACGCGGTGGCGGAGCTGGACGGGCTGGTGCTAGGGCACGATGCGTACGCCGACGTCCGCTTCGATGCGGCGCGCGACGCGCCAGTGGCGCGCCAGCATGCCTGCATCATCCCCGATCCACGCACACCGTGGCGCTTCGTGCTGGTGGATCTGGAGAGCCGGTCCGGCACCTACCTGAACCAGCGGCGCGTGGCCGGCACGGCGGCGCTCGCGCCGGGCGACGTCATCCAGCTCGGCCCCGGCGGGCCCGAGCTGCAGTTCGACCTCCTGCAGTTCGACCTGCTGTCGGCACCGGTCGCGCGCACCGGGGGGCGCGGCGCGATGACGACGCGCCTTCAGGGGATCCGGGCGCCGCTGTCCACCGCCGAGATCGGGAGCAGCCCCCGCTCCACGTAGATCGGCCGCACGAGCGCCGCCAGCGCCGGCAGCCGCCGGGCGAACCAGAGCCCGCCCAGCATCACCACCGCGCCGCCGGCGGCGATCGTCGCCGGCGCGCCGATGCGGCTGGCGAGGATGCCCGCCAGCAGGCTGCCGAGCGGCGCCGTGCCGAGGAAGGCCATCACGTAGAACGCCATCACCCGGCCGCGCAGCCGCTCCTCCACCAGCGTCTGCAGGATCGTGTTCGTCGACGCCGTCTCGATCATCAGCCCGCCGCCCACCACGGGGAGCACGGCGAGTGACAGCCAGAGCGCGCGCGAGCTGGCGAAGACGATCAGCGCCGCGCCGAAGGCGAGCGTGGCCAGCATCATCACCCGTCCCAGCCCCACCACCGTGTGCCGCGACGCCAGGTAGAAGGCGCCGCCCAGCGCCCCCAGCCCCGAGGCCGTCATCAGGAAGCCGAGCGTGTGCGGGCCGCCGTGCAGCACGTCGGTCGCCATCACCGGCATGAGCACCGTGTACGGCATCCCCATCGTGCTGACGAGGGCGAGGAGGAGGAGTCCCGTGCGCACCGGCACGAAGCCGGTCACGTAGCGGAAGCCATCGCGCAGCTCCTCGGCCAGGCGCGTGGCGGGGCGCGGCACGGCGGTGCGCGGGACGCGCATGGCGAGCAGCGACGCCAGCACCGCCACGTACGACAGCGCGTCGAGGGCGAAGCACCACCCCTCCCCCACCGCCGCGATGAGCACGCCGCCCACCGACGGGCCGATGATGCGGCTCCCGTTCACCATCGAGCTGTTGAGCGCGATGGCGTTCGGCAGGTCGGCGCGGTCCTCCACCATCTGCACCACGAACGCCTGCCGCGCCGGCGTGTCGAAGGCGTTGATGACGCCCTGCAGCAGCTGCAGCGCCAGCACGTGCCCGACGGAGATGACGCCGGTGAGGGTGAGCACGGCCAGCGCCGCCGACTGCAGCAGCGAGCAGCACTGCGTGACGACGAGGATGCGGTGCCGGTTCCAGCGGTCCACCAGCACCCCGGTGACGGGCGTGAGGAGGAGCGACGGGATCTGCCCGCAGAAGCCGACGACGCCGAGCAGCAGCGCCGAGCCGGTGAGGCGGTAGACGAGCCAGCTCGTGGCGATGCGCGTGATCCACGTGCCGACGAGCGAGACGCTCTGGCCGCCGAAGAAGAGGCGGTAGTTGCGGTGGCGGAGGGCACGCGTGAGCCGCGGGCCGCCACGAGGGCGGCCCGCGGCCCGGGGGACGTCGGGGCCGCGTGACGTCAGGAGGAGGTGCGCGCGCGGGTCCGCGCGGCCTTCCGCGCGGCGGCCTTCCGGCCGGCCGCGCCCTTCGTGCGCGCCGCCTTGCGAGCCGCGGCGCTCCGGTCGCTGGCGCTCCGCTTGCGCGCCGCTGACCGCGCCTGCTTCGACAGGGCCGACTTCGACGCCGACGAGCGCCCTTCCTTCTTCAGCGCCTTCGTCGCACCGCGCGCCCGACTGGCCGTGGTGCGCGCCGCCGCGCCCTTACGGCCCGCGGCGCTGCGCTTCCGGCTCGTCGAGGACGTCGCCGTGCTCTTCCGCCCGGTGCCCTTCCGCGCGGAGCTCGTCCGCGCCGTGGACTTCCTGGCGGAGCCCTTCCGTGCCGTGGCCTTCCGCGCGGAGCTCTTCTTCGCGGTGGCCTTCTTCGCGGTGCTCTTCTTCGCGGTGGCCTTCTTCGCGGTGCTCTTCCTGGCGGCGCTCTTCCGCGCCGCGCTCTTCGTGCCCCCCTTCTTCGGCACCTTCACGCCGGCCTCGCGGGCCTTGTTCAACCCGATGGCGATGGCCTGCTCGGGCGAGCGGGCGCCGTGCTTCCCCTCGCGCACGTGGTGGATCTCCTCGCGCACGTACTCGCCGGCCTGCGTGCTCGCCGACTTGCCTTCGCGGCGGTCCTGCTCCGCACGCTCCGTGGTCTCTTGCTCGGGCATCGCGTCCTCCGTCGCGCTCCATACGAGCGCCGATCGCGGGATGTTGACTGCGATCCAGCCGGTGATCGCGAGCGCGTCACTGCACGAGCAGGGCCAGGCGGGGAGCGACGAGCGATGAGGGGCGAGCGATGAGCGGCGGGTGATGAGAGGTGGTAGGGACGGCTAGGAAACAGGAAGCAGGAAACAGGGACGACCTCGGGACGCTAGCCGGCGCGCTCCTGCTTCCTGTTTCCTGTTTCCTGTTTCCTGCTCCCTAGCTCTCTCCACCGCTTCGCCAGACTCCCCCACCTGCCCCCACCACCCGCCTGCCGTCACCTCACTCCGCACGCAACGCCAGCGTCGGCGGCACACGCGTCGCGCGGCGGGCCGGGATCCAGGTGGCGGCCAGCGCCACCGCGGCCACCAGCAGTGCCACCACCACGTAGACCGCGGGGCTCGTCGGGCTCACCTGATAGAGCTGCGCGCGCAGCACGCGCGTCAGCGCCAGGGCGCCGGCGAGCCCCACCACCAGGCCGGCCAGCGTCACCCGCACGCCCTCGCCGAGCACCAACCGCAGCACGTCACCCCGCTGCGCGCCGAGCGCCACGCGCACCCCCAGCTCGCGCGTGCGCTGGGCGACCGCGTAGGCGATCACGCCGTACAGCCCCACCACGGAGAGCACCAGCGCCGCCGCGGCGAACGCACCGAGCACCACGAGGCTGAAGCGGCGCCGCGCCAGCGACTCGCGCAGCACGTCGTGCAGCGGCCGCACCTCGTCCAGCGCCAGCTGCGGGTCCACCTCGGCCAGGGCCTGCCGCATCGCCGGCACCAGCGCACCGGCGTCGCAGCCGTCGGCCGGCCGCGGGCAGGCGGCGCGGACGACGAAGGAGAGGAAGGGATAGGGGTACTGCGCCTCGGGCAGGTAGATCGTCGGGTTGGGCGGCACGTCGAGCGCGAGCTGGCGCACGTCGCCGACGACGCCGATGACGGTGCGCGGCTGGTCGCCGAAGACGTACAGGCGCGCGCCGATCGGGCTGCGGCCGGGCCAGTAGCGCCGCGCCGCGGCCTGGCTGACGAGCACCACCAGCGGCGCGTCGGCGTCGTCGTGCGCGTCGAAGCCGCGGCCGGCCAGGAGCGGGATGCGCATCGCGTCCAGGTAGCCCGGGGTCATCACCACGTAGTCCGCGCTCGGCCCCTGCCCCGGCGCGCTCGCCGGCGCCCCCTCGATGACGAAGCTCCCCGTCTCGGTGGCGCCGGAGAGCGGGAGCCCGCTCGCCCCACCCGCCGCCGCCACCCCGGGCGTCGCGCGCAGCCGCGCGTCGTAGGCGCCCAGCGCGCGCGCCCAGCGCGGGCCGTCGCGCCGCTGGTCGAAGTCGGCGATCGGCATCAGCACGCCGGCCGTCATCGCCCCCTCGGGTGCGAAGCCCGGGTCCACGCGCTGCAGCCGCCAGAAGCTCTGCGCCAGCAGCCCCGCGCCCACCAGCAGCACGAGCGAGAGCGCCACCTGCGCGGCGACGAGCGTGCGCCGCGCCGTCTGGCGCGCCGCGCCGGCGGTGGCGCGCAGGCCCTGCAGTCCGCCGACGAGCGCCGGCGCGCCGGCGCGGAGCGCCGCCAGCAGCCCGAACGCCGCGCCGGCCAGCAGGCTCACGCCCAGCGTGGCGAGCACCACCCGCGCGTCCATCGCCACGTCGTCCGCCCGCGGCAGCGAGCCGGGCACCAGCGCCAGCAGGGCGCGCGTCCCCACCGCCGCCACGGGCTGCCCCAGCCCCGCGCCGGCCG
>DASTRO010000092.1:0-13499 GCA_035761165.1 Gemmatimonadaceae bacterium
CCTCTTCCCTCTTCCCTCTTCCCTCTTCCCTCTTCCCTCTTCCCTCCCCTACCCCGCCTCCTCGCACAGCACCGCCAGCGCGGCGTGCGAGAGCTCGTACCAGCGCGGCGGCACCAGCGTCAGACGCCGGCACTGGGTGGCGGAGGTGAACTCGAGCCAGCAGCGGCCGGCGCGGCAGGCGGCGATCCGGCTCCCCTCGTCGTCGATCAGCACGGGGAGGGCGCCGGGCGGGCCCGCCGCGCCCGCCGCGTCGGCGTCGGCCAGCCGGTGGGCGCAGCGCACCGTCCAGAGCACCCCGTGGCGGTCGGTGAAGCGAACCTGCTGGGGTGTGTAGCAGGGTGGCGGCGGCTCCGCGCCCTCCGCTCGTTCCGCCGTCGGGCGTGCGGGCGGCTCGCGTCGCGTCATCCCCGGTGCCCGGCCAGGGTCAGCGCGCGTAGTGCTCGACGATCGCGCTGTCGTCCACCGCGAACGGCACGTCGTGCCGCTGCGGCAGGGCGAGGACGCGGCCGGTGAAGCGATCGTCCGGATCGAGGACGAGGTAGCCGGGCAGCCGCACCTGTGGCCCGCGCTCCACCGCCGCCAGCACGTCGGGGAACTCGCGCGCCCGCGCGCCGAGCGTCACCGTCATGCCGGGGCGCACGCTGAACGACGGGCGGTCCACCCGCTCGCCGTCCACGCGCACGTGCCCGTGCGAGACGAGCTGGCGCGCCGCCGGGATGGTGGGGGCGAGGCCGAGCCGGAAGACGACGTTGTCGAGCCGCCGCTCGAGCAGTGCGAGGAAGTTGTGCCCGGTGACCCCGGCCATGCCGTTCGCGGCCGCCATGTAGCGGCGCATCTGCCCCTCGGTGACCCCGTAGTTGAAGCGCACCTTCTGCTTCTCCTCCAGGCGCTGGCGGAAGAGGCTCTTCTTGCGCCGCACGCGCGACGTGCCGTGCTGGCCCGGCGGGGTGGGGCGGCGCTCGCCGTCCTTGCGAGTGAGACCGGGGAGCTGGACGCCGAGTCGGCGCACGATCTTGAGGCGGGGACCGCGAACGGGCATCTGTCGAGGGCGGGGCGAACGGGTGGCTGACTCTGAGAACGGCTCTCAAGTCTCTCCCGGTATTTACGAGAAATCCGGTCGGGATTCAAGACGGGTGGGTAACGGGCGGGAGAGCGGAGGACAGCCGAACGGAAGAACGGCGGGGGGCGAGCGGCCAGCCAGAAGCCGTGAGCGACGAGCGAGGACGCCGGCCCATCTCGACCGCCCCGGCCAGCCACGGGGGAGAGACGGTCCGGGCGTCGTTCGCTCGAGGCTGGCAGCTCCGGGCCGACCGCTCGCCACTCGCCGCTCATCAGTTCATCTTCCCACGCCTATGCCCGACTTCCCCGGCATCCCGCCCCGCGCCCTGCGCTTCCTGCGCTCGCTCGCCCGCCACAACACGCGCGACTGGTTCGAGGCGCACCGCGAGGAGTACGAGACCGCGCTCCTCCAGCCGTTGCGCGAGCTGGTGGACGAGATGGACGCCCGCCTCGCCCTCGTCGCCCCCGAGTTCGTCGGCGACCGCAGGCGCTCCGTCTTCCGCATCCACCGCGACGTGCGCTTCTCCAGGGACAAGCGCCCGTACAAGACGAACGCCGCCTGCTGGCTCTTCCACCGTGACGCCGGCCGCACCAAGGGGCTGCACGACAGCGTGGCCGCGGCCGGCTTCTACTTCCACCTCGAGCCGGGACGCTGCTTCCTGGGTGGTGGCTGCTGGATGCCGCCGCCCCCCGCCCTGCGCCGGTTGCGCGAGGCGATCGTCGACGACCCCGACGGGCTGGCGGCGACCGTCGCCACGCCGGAGTTCGTGCGCCTGTTCGGCGCACTGGACGAGGACGCCGGCACCGTCCTCACGCGCCTGCCGCGCGGCTACACGCCCGACACGCCGGGCGCCGAGTGGCTGCGCTACAAGTCGTTCACGGCGACGCACGACCTCAGCGACGTCGAGGCGAGCTCGCCGGCGTTGCCCGACACGTTCGAGGCCGCCTGCCGGGCGCTGTTGCCGATGATGCGCTGGCTCAACGCCGCGCTCGGCTACCGGCCGGCGACACAGCGCTGAGCGGCGCGAGCGACGCCCCGACATCGGCCGAGATGCCGCCAGCGGCACCGGGAGCCGACCCGGTACGCTGTTGCAGGTATGGCCGTTGCAACGAATTCCGTGCCTCCTGAACAATGTTGGTCAGGTGAACGGCACGGCCCTCCTGCGCGGTCGGGTAGGCGGGTATTCGACGGCGGTCGTTCACCGGGCCGGCGGAGCGGGCACGCGTGGATCACCTCGCTGCGATCGTCGTGCACGATCGGCCAGTCACCTTCCCACCACTGCGACGAGCACCGCGCCCGAGGCGGCGCACGGCGCACGGTTGCCGCGGCCCTCCACGACGACCCGTGAGACCCACGACTCGCGCGGCCGACCGGCCGGCGAGACGACACGTGCATCGCTGGAGGGAACATGCGGAAGGTGCATGGAATGGCGACCGTCCTGCTGCTCGTCGGCGGGGTGGCCGCGTGTGACGACAGCCTCACCGACCCGGCCACGCCGCCGACCGGGCCCGCCGCCGCCGCGATCGACGGCGAGCTTGGCCCGAGCCCCGAGCTCGAGCCGGCCATGCCCGTCGGGCTCGAGCTCCTCGCCGAGGGGCTGACGCATCCGGTGACGCTGGTCGAGGTGCCGGACGGCACCGGCCGGCTCTTCGTCGTCGATCAGGTGGGGCTCATCCGCGTGCTGACGTCGGATGGCACGCTGCAGAGCGCTCCCTTCCTCGACGTGCGCTCGCAGATCGTCGAGCTGGAGAGCGCCTACGACGAGCGCGGCCTGCTGGGGCTGGCGTTCCACCCGGAGTTCGCGACGAACGGCCGCTTCTTCGTCTACTACACCGCCCCACCCCGCCTCGAGGGCTACGACAACACGAGCGTCGTCGCCGAGTACACGGTGACGCCGGGCGACGTGAGCGCGACCCCCACCTTCGTGCGGGAGGTGATCGCGGAAGACCAACCCCAGGTCAATCACGAGGGCGGGACGCTCGCCTTCGGCCCCGACGGCTACCTCTACATCTCGTGGGGCGACGGCGGTGGCGCGAACGACATCGGCGAGGCCACGGCCGAGGAGTGGCTCGCCGGCGATCACCAGGGGCACGTGCCCGACTGGTACGAGGGCAACGCCGGCGGCAACGGCCAGGACGTGCGCGACAACCTGCTCGGCAACATCCTGCGCATCGACGTGGACGGCGGCGTGCCGTACGCCATCCCGCCCGACAACCCGTTCGTCGGCGAGGGCTGCGCGAACGGCTGCGACGAGATCTACGCCTACGGCTTCCGCAATCCGTACCGCTTCTCCTTCGACATGGGCGGCAGCCACCAGCTCTTCGTGGGCGACGCCGGCCAGGACATGTGGGAGGAGGTCTCGATCGTCACGCGGGGCGGCAACTACGGCTGGAACGTGAAGGAGGGCACGCACTGCTTCGACGCCGCGAACCCCTTGAACGTGCCGGCGAGCTGCCCCGACGTGGACCCCACCACCGGCACCCCGCTGACCGACCCGATCATCGAGGGGCCGAACCTCGAGAACCCGGGCTTCGCGGAGGGCTGGCTGACGATCGTGGGCGGCTTCGTCTACCGCGGCACCGCACTGCCGGCGCTGCACGGCCGCTACGTGTTCGCCTCCTTCAGCAGCGACGAGGAGGACCCGGACGGGGAGCTCTATCTGGCGGAGCCTCGCGCCTCCGGCCTCTGGCCCATCCGCGAGCTGGAGGTGGAGGATCCGCCGGGCGGCTCGTTCGCGCAGTACATCCTCGGCTTCGGCCAGGATCACACGGGCGAGATGTACGTGCTCACGACCGCCGAGCTGGGGCCCACCGGCACCACCGGGCGCGTGTACCGGCTGGTCGCGCCGGGCGCGGCGGAGGGGCGCCTCGACATCGAGATCCGGCCCAACACCATCAGCCTGGCGCGTTCCAGCACGGTCAGCGTCTACGCGTACTCCACGGCCACCGTCGACGCCACGGCGATCGACGTCGCCTCGGCGCGCCTGACGCCGGACGACGGGACCGGGGCCGCGGTGGCGCAGCGCGACGGGAACGCCTTCACCGTCGTCCGCGACTACAACGGCGACGGGCTGAACGACCGTCTCCTCGTCTTCCTCGTGTCCGACCTGACGAGCGCGGGGCTGACCACGGCCACCGGCACGCTGACGCTGCACGCCAGCATCGGCGGCCAGGAGTTCACGGGCGCGGATCCGACCCCGCCCACCATCGCGCCATGACGCCCGTCCGCCACGGCGTACGTCCGGTGGAACGCGGATCCGGCGTTCCCGGCATTCCCGCCATCACTCGCGACGGAGGTGAACGATGAGCCGACGCCACACGCGCTTCCTCGCTGTGCTCGTCGCCATCCTGCTCCCGGGAGCGACTCCCGGGACGAGCGCAGCCCAGCTCTTCGGCTCGACCTTGACGGCATCCTGCGTGGGCGGCTCGATCGGCTGCGCGCAGGTCGACTTCTTCCTGACCCTGACCAACCCGGGCGCGATGACGAGCCTGGACGTCCTGCGGCTGAACCTGCTCGACCCGGGCTGGCTGTTCGCGGACCCGAATCTGAGCGAGGCGGAGGACGGCACCGGGTTGATCCTGGTGGACCCGGTGGTGAGCGGCCTCGGGACGACGCTCGACGCCAACCTCCCCTTCGGCGCGGCGGTCGACCCCACGCTGCGGCTGCGGGCGGAGTTCGCCACCTTCCAGCCCGACCTCTCGTCGCTCCGGCTGGAATACGCCGGCAGTGCCGGGGGGGCGCTGGTGGTCGGCGGCACGCTCGGCCCCGCGGCCGTCGTCCCGGAGCCGGCGAGCGTGCTCCTGCTCGTCACGGGGCTGCTGGGCGTCGGGGCCGCGGCGCGCCGACGCGCACGGCACGGCTAGGCCGGCGGCTGCGGCCCACCGGGCGGGCGCGCCCGCCGGGTGGGCCGGGGCTCCGTCGCGCCCGATCCGACGGGCGCCGCCGGCGTCGAAAATGCGGGCCGAATACACCGCCCGGGCAGCTCCGGATCGGGAGTGACGCCCGCGTCGGCGGCGCGCGTTCGACGCGCGCGACGCGCCGCGCGCGGTCGTGCACCCGGGCCCACTCTCGTCGTCATGTCCCACCACTCGCCAGGAGCCTCGGTCCCATGTCCGCTCCATTGCACCAGCACCCGCACCATCACCCGCACCAGCACCCGCACCCGCACCTGCATCGGCACCAGCACCAGCGGTCGCGCGTCGCGCCGCTGCTGAGCGCCGCCGTCGTCGCCCTGCTCGCCGCCGCCGCCTGCAGCGGTGGCGACGACTCGACCCCCATGGACACGACCGCAGCCACGCCGGCGCCGGCCCCCGCCCCGGCAGCCCCGGCAGCGGGGGCCCCCACCGACGCGCAGATCGCCCACATCGTCGTCACCGCGAACGCCATCGACAGCAGCTTCGGCGTGCTGGCCACGCAGAAGGGCGCGAGCCAGGCGGTGAAGGACTTCGGGCAGACGATGGTCACCGACCATGGGGGCGTGAACCGGCAGGCCGTGGAGCTCGCGCAGCGACTCAACGTCACGCCCGAGGAGAACGACACGAGCCGGCAGCTGCAGCAGGCGGCGGACTCGGCGCGCAGCGCCATGGAGGGGCTGAGCGGCGCGGCGTTCGACAGCGCCTACATCGCGCGCGAGGTAGCGTACCACCAGAGCGTGCTCGACGCGCTGGACAACACGCTCATCCCCAATGCGCAGAACGCGGACCTCAAGAAGCTGCTGCAGGACGTCCGACCGGCCTTCGTGGCCCACCTGGACCGTGCGAAGCAGGTCCAGAGCTCGCTCGGCTCGACGTGATGACGACGTGACGGCATCACACACATCGCTGCGCGGCCACCGCACGGACGGGTGGCCGCGCGTCGCGCGGCCGTGGCGCGGGCGTCGTCTCCTGACGCTCGCCGCCGCAGCCGCAGCGGCGCTCGTCGCGGCCTGCGCCCGCGACCACCCACGCACCCATGTCGTCGACATCCGGGGCTTCGCCCTGCAGCCGGAGACGCTCCGCATCGCGGCCGGGGACACGGTGCGCTGGATCAACCACGACGCCGTGCCGCACAACGTGACGGCGGCGCCGGGCAGCGCCCACCACTTCGACTCCGGCAGCATCGCGGCGGCCGGCGAGTGGCAGCTCGTGGCCCCGCCAGGGCAGTCGGCGTACTTCTGCGTCTACCACCCGACCATGCGGGGCGTCGTCGTGGCCCGGTGAGCGGGAGGCGAGGGACGGGGGGTCGTCGGGCGACGATTTGGTGACGCTCGTGCGGTGGGCCGGCGTGATCGTGGTAGTCGGGGGGGGGGCCCGCGTCGCGCCGGCCGGCGATCCTCGCCCCGGCTATCGCGCCACCTCGAACTCGTTCGACACCCGCTCGACTACGGGCAGCGAGTCGCGCACGCCGAACTCCCCGTCGCGCTGGCGGAAGATCGGATAGACGAGTCGGTACGTACCGGGGATCTCGCCCACGTCGAACGTCGGCGCCACGCCGGCCCGCGCCGCGCCGGCGATGCGCAGCGAGTCCGTGCGCTCGGCCCCGGGCGCGACGGCGAGCGGCGGCGCGGCGATCATCGTGCACACGGGGCTCAACGCGCGTCGCCAGCGGCCGTCCTCGCGCTTCTGCAGCTCCCACGCCGGGATCGACGTGCCGCACGGGGAGATGAAGACCGTGTCGGCGCCGTGGTTGACGTACGTCGCCACCACCACGATCTCCTCCGTCGCGCCGTCGGGCGTGGTGCGCAACGCGTAACGCGTGCGATCGGTGCGGATCGGCGCGGTCGCGGACATGTCGCCCGACGGCATGCTGTCGTCCGCCGCCGCCGGCGGGCTCGCGCCGCTGTCGCCCGCGCCGGCGGCGCGCTCCGGTGCGCGAGGCGCGCATGCCGCGGCCAGGGCGGCGGTCAGCGCGGCGCCGATGAGTGCGCCACGCGGCGTGCGGCAGGCCCGTGCGCGGTGGTGCCACGTCCCACGACGCGAGGTGGGACGGCGCGAGGTGGGACGATGCGAGGTGGGACGGGGTGACGTCATCGCGCGCAAGGCTTCCTCCCGCGAAGCATGGTGACCGGCCGTGGTGGCGCGTCTCGCCGCGCGATGCGTGCCACCACCCCTGCGCTACCGCCGCACGCTGTCGTCGCATGGTGCGGGACGGCGCGCCGACAGGCATCGAGCATCGTGTTGCCAGGCATCCGGAGCGCCTGCCCAATTCCGACAAATCTTGACGGCTTTTCGGAGACGGGATAGACTGGGCGCCGACCGCCCTCCGGGCGGCACACGACACCTCTCCGACCGCGAACATCCCACCGCCACATGATTCGACTCCTCGCGCGGGCGGCGCTGCTCTGCGCCGCCGCGACCGTCACCGTTTCGGCCCAGCAGCCCGTCCAGCAGGACTCGCTGGCCCGTCAGCTCGACCGCCTCCAGCGCCAGCTCGACTCGCTCCGCCGCGTCGCCGAGCGCCAGGAGGCGCGGCTCATGGAGCTGGACGAGCGCACCGCCGCCGCGCCGCGCCGCGCCGCCGCCGACACCATCGGCCGGCCGCGCACCGCCACCCCCGGCATCTACGGCAAGCCGTTCGTCGGCCGCTTCGGCGCCGGCACGGCGGTGGGCGGCTACGTCAGCACCGAGTTCCGCAGCGAGTACGACCGCGAGCTCGGCGCCTGGCGCTCCGCCTTCGACCAGCACCGGCTCGTCCCCTTCATCTTCGCCGAGATCACCGACCGGCTGCACTTCGGCACCGAGATCGAGTTCGAGCACGGCACCAAGCTGGAGATCGAGGACGGCGAGGCCGAGGGCGCGGGCGAGGTCAACGTGGAGTTCGCCACGCTGGACTACCGCTTCACCGAGGCGCTCAACCTGCGCGGCGGCGTGATCCTCTCCCCGCTGGGCCGCTTCAACCTCACCCACGACGACCCGATCAACGAGCTCACCGATCGGCCGCTGGTGGCGCGGCAGGTGATCCCCGGCACGCTCGGCGAGACCGGCGTCGGCTTCTTCGGCACCATCTATCCCTCGGCTCGGTCGCTGCTCACCTACGAGGCGTACGTCGTCAACGGCTTCTCCGACGAGCTGGTGGAGGTGGAGCCGGGCGAGCGCCGGCTCAACGTGCGCGAGGCGCCCGGCACGCGCGGTGCGGGCGCGGCGGCGACCAAGAACTTCGTCGGGCGGCTCGGCTTCAGCCCGTTCCTCGGGCTCGAGATCGGGGCCTCGCTGCACACCGGCGAGTACGGCGAGGGCGTCGAGGAGGAGGGCGAGGCCGAGGAGGGACGGCGGGCGACGATCGCCGCCCTCGACTGGAGCTGGCGGCGCGGCCCGTTCGAGATCCTCGGTGAGGCGGCGCGGCTTCGCGCACAGCTCCCCGACGAGCTCGGCGCCGCGGGCGTCTCCGACGGGCGCACCGGCTACTACGTCCAGGCCAACTACCGCTTCGGGCAGGGCTGGCTCGCGCCCGAGCCGACGTCGGTCTTCACCGGCGTCGTGCGCTGGGACGAGGTGGATTACGCCTCCGGCGTCACCGGCGACGAGCAGCAGCGGCTGACGCTGGGGCTCAACTGGCGGCCGGTGGGCGAGGCGGCGATCAAGGGCGAGTACCAGTGGAACTGGATCACGCCCACCGGCACCACGTCGCGCGGGCCGGCGGACGGCCGCGTGCTCCTCTCGCTTGCCACCTACTTCTGAGCGGGGCGTTCGGATGGGCAAGGGACGAACCGCCGCGCCGCGCGCGGGACGGACGCTGACGCTCGCCGCCGTCGTCGCGGTGGCGGGCGCGCTGGTCGCGTCGCCGTGCGCGGCCGGCGCGCAGGAGGTGCTCGCCACGCCGGAGCAGGCGCTGCACGAGATCTTTCCGGAGGGGGCGCACACCTCGCGCGAGGTGCGCGCCCTCGCGCCCGCCGTGAAGCAGCGGCTCGAGACGACGCTCGGCCGGCGCATCCTCGAGGACAGCGTCGAGGTGACCCTCGTCCATGACGCCGCCGACCGGCCGGTGGGCTACGCGGTGGTGACGGAGGAGATCGGCAAGTACCGCCCGATCACCTTCATGGTCGGCGTCACGCCGCAGCTCGCGGTACGCGACGTCATGGTGCTGGTGTACCGCGAGTCGCGAGGCGGCGACGTGAAGCGCGAGCGCTTCCTCTCGCAGTACCGCGGCAAGCGCGCCACCGACCCGATCGACATCAACCGCGACATCATCAACATCAGCGGCGCGACGATCTCCGTGCGCTCGCTCAACGCCGGGGTGAGGCGCGTGCTGGCGGAGCTCACGGCGCTCTACGGACCGTCCGGCACGGGACCGACGGGCGGGCCATGACGCAGTACTTCGCCTACCAGCGGTTCAAGCTCTGGCGCGCGCCGCTCCAGACGCGCGTCCTGCTCACGCTCTTCAACACCATGATCGTCCTGGCCACGGGCGTGGGAATGCTGATGTACCAGGTGCGCACCGGGCTCACCCCGGCGGGGGCGCAGGCGTACTACCTGGGCAACGAGGGGACGGCCGGCCCCGGCGACGAGATGCTCTTCGCGCGCTCGTTCAAGGAGCTGCTCGACGTCACGCACGACCACGCCTTCTCGCAGCCGTTCCTCTTCTTCGTCCTCTGCCACATCTTCGCGCTCACGCGCGTGAGCGACCGCGTCAAGATCGGCGTCTACGTGGCGAGCTTCGGCTCGGTGCTGGTGGACCTCGCGTCGCCGTACCTGATCCGCTACGTGTCGCCGGCGTTCGCCCCACTGCAGATCGCGGGCTCGATCGTCATGACGCTCGCCCTGCTGGTGCTGCTCGCGGTGCCCACGTACGAGATGTGGCTCTACCGCGAGCCGCCCGCGAGCATGATGTGACGACGCGCCGGTCGACCGGCGCGGCGCCCATCGCGGCGCGGTGGCTGACCCGCCGCCTGGCGCCGAGCCTCGCGCTGCTCGCCGCAGTGGCGAGCGTGCCTGCACAACCCGCGCAGCCCGCGCGGCCCCCGGCCCGCGTCGCGCGAGCGTGGCCGGTGATGGGCACGATGCTCGGTGTCACCGTGTGGGGCACGGACACGGCGGCGATGCGGCGCGGCGTGTACGCGGCGCGCGACTCGGTGCGCCTGGTGGACTCGCTCATGAGCAGCTACCGCCCGACGAGCGAGATCTCCCGGCTGAACGCGGCCGCGGGCGGGGCGCCGCTGCCCGTCTCCCCGCAGACGCTCCACGTCCTCCGGCGGGCACGGCTCTTCTGGCGGCTCTCCGGCGGGCGCTTCGACCCCACCGTCGGGCCACTCGTGCGCGCGTGGGGGTTCCAGGGCGACAGCGGCCGCGTGCCGCCGCGCGCGGAGCTGGACTCGCTGCGCATGCTGGTGGACTTCGGCGCGGTGGAGATCGACAGCACGGCGGGCACGGTGCGGCTGCCGCGTGCCGGGATGCGGCTCGACCTGGGCGGGATCGCCAAGGGGTACGCGCTCGACCTGGCGCGGCGCGCGCTCCGCGACCCGCGCATCACCGGGGGGATGGTGGACCTCGGCGGCAACGTGCTCGTCTTCGGCCGCCCGCCGCGCGGCGAGCGGTGGGTGATCGGCATCCGGCACCCGCGCGGCGATGGGCGGCTGCTCGGCACCGTGACGCTCGACTCCGGCGCGGTGGCGACCTCGGGCGACTACGAGCACTTCTACCGCATCGACGGCGTGCGCTACGGCCACCTCATCGACCCCACCACCGGCTACCCGCGGCGCGGCGTGATGGCGGCCACCGCCATCGGGCCGCGCGGCGACTGGAGCGACGGCCTCTCGGCCACCCTCTTCCTCGTCGGCCCGGCGCGCGGCGCAGCCATCGCCGACTCGCTGCCGCACGTGGCAGGACTGTGGGTGCTGGATGGCGACGCCGACGCGCGCGCGGAGGTGCGCACCGGGGACGTCGTCCTCTCGCGCCGGGCACGGGCGATCTTCACGCCCGCGCCCGGCGTCGCCACCCCGGAGTGAGCCACCCCCGGCGACGCGCCCGGCCGCGCGCGCTCATGGCGCCGGCCGGGCCGAGTTGGTGCGGTCGAGCGCCGCACGGAGGCCGCGGGCCAGCGTCACGGCGTCGTCATTGGCCCAGAAGTGCAGGAAGAAGAGCCGCGGCTCCTCGTCCAGCATGTGATTGTGCACGGCGACCACCTGGATGCCGTGCGCCGTCAGCGCGGCGATCACCGGGTTCACCTCGGCCGCGGTCATCACGACGTCGCCGTTGATCGCCGCCTTCCCGCCACCGGTGGGCTGGAAGTTGAGCGCGGTGGCCGTGCCCATCGCGGCCGGCAGCTCGATCCCGCCGGCGCGGATCGTCTCGGCGCGCGGGACACTGACGTGGTACACGCCACCGCTCACCGTGCCCGCGCGCCCGAGCACCTGATGGATCTGCGCGGTGTCGAGCTCGATCGGCGCGGTCGGGCCAGCGGGCGGGGCACCGGCCACGTCTTGGGCGGGCGTGCCGGTGAGGGCGAGGGCGGCACGGACCGTCCGCGCGATCCGCACCGGGTCGCCGCGCGCGTGGATGTGCGTCCACCAGAGCGCCGGCGACGTCTGGCGCAGGTGCTTGTGGACGGCCGTCTGCCCGACGTCGCCCTCCTGCAGCCGTGCGATGACGCGGCCGTACTCCGCCTCCGTGAGCACCAGGTCGCCCATCGCCACGGCCTCGTCGCCGCCGGTCGCCTTGAAGGCGAGCCAGGAGCCGAGGGCGAGGGCGGGCGCGATCCGCACCCCCTCCGAGGTCACCGTCAGGTCGCTGCGCGGCATGCCGTACCTGTAGACGCCGCCGTCCTGCATGGTGCCGCGGCGCCCGAGCGCGCTGTCCACCGCCTTCCAATCGATGTCGGCGAGCGGCGCGCCCTGGCGCGCCGTCGCTTCCGTCGCGCTGGCCTCGCGCGTGGCGCCATCGCGACTCGTGCAGGCACTGGCATGCAGGGCGAGGCCCGCCAGTGCGAGCACGGCCGCCCGGGACGACGATCGAGTCATGGTGCGACTCCCATGGTGGAGGTGGCGGGCTCCGGCACGCGACCGTGCGCGGCACGCTCGACGCGGGGTGGGCCCCTGGTTATCGTTGCAACAACCATCCCACGGAGGTCGCCCGTTGCGTCCGTTCTTCCTCTCCCGCTTCCAGCCGCAGCTCCTCTCGGTGCTGCGCATCGTCACCGGGCTGCTCTTCATGCAGCACGGACTCCAGAAGATCTTCGGCCTGTTCGGCGGCATGGGCGGCCCGGGCCAGACGGTGGAGCTGGCCTCGCGCTACGGCGTCGCCGGAACGCTCGAGACGTTCGGCGGCGCGCTCATCGTGCTCGGCCTGTTCACGCGGCCGGTCGCCTTCATCCTCTCGGGCGAGATGGCGTTCGCCTACTTCCTCGCGCACTTCCCGCGCGGCTTCTTCCCGATCGAGAATCGCGGCGAGGTCGTGGTGCTCTTCTGCTTCGTCTACCTCTTCCTGGCCGCCGCCGGCGCTGGGCCGTGGAGCGTGGACGCGCTGCTGGGACGGGGGAGCGGGAGGTCGAGGCTGGAGGCCGGATTCGGAGCGGAGAGTGGCGACCGGGACACGGGGGGGCGGGAGCGAATGACCGTGGGCGCGCGGCGCGCGGCGCGCGGCCCCGCCCGGTAGCACCCGGGCTCGTCGCGGGCCTTCCACGCGCCCGCGCGCGCTCGGTGCCTCGGCCCTGGTGCCTCGCGCCCGGGCCATCACCACGGTAGGATCGGGGGCGCGCGCGATCGATGTGGGGCGCGCGCTTCCGGTACCGGCGGGGCGGACCGCGGCGGCAATCGTGTGGTTCGGGGGGGGCCCCCGCCCTCACCCCCTCGCAGCCGTGCGCCTGGTGCCTGGTCCCTGGTGCCTTACGCCTCGCCCCGCTCACCCCCCGATCCCGACGCCGGCGTCTCCCAGCAGTCGCTGCTGCCGCCGCAGCTCACGCGCCAGCGGTCCGTGCACCGCACGCCGCCCCGCCGCGTCGGCGTAGTCCCACAGCCCGTTGTGACAATGCCGGTCGTCGTCCCACCCCGGGTGGTTGAGGATCGGATACAGGCAGATCCCCTCCACGGGCACGCCGGCGCGCCGCGCCAGCCGCACCTCGCGCCCCACGTGGCGCAGCCACGCGGCGCGCGCGTCGTCTTCGGTGCCCGTCTCGGCCACGACGATCGGCCGCCCGTAGCGGGCGTGCACCTCGGCCAGCAGCCGCCGCAACGGACGGTGGAGCGGATCGCCGGGCGGCAACGTGCGCCCCCGATGCACCCACTGGTTGCGCGGGTAGTAGTTCACGCCTACCACGTCCAGGCAGTCGGGGTGGCCACCCAGCTCGGGCGCGCTGCGGCCGGCCAGCATGTCCCACGCCTCGAACTGCGCCTCCCGGTATCGCGCCGCCGCGGCGCGGTCCCGCCGCCGGGCCGGGTCCACCGCGATGTGGATCAGCGGCTCCGCGTGCACGAGCCGCGCGCGCGGGTCCACGGCGCGCAGGGCCGCCGCCGCCTCGATGCTCGCGCGCA
>DASTRO010000093.1:0-10566 GCA_035761165.1 Gemmatimonadaceae bacterium
CCGGCCGTGGTGTCGAACGCCGTCCACGCCTTCACGTGCTGCAGCAGCATCCAGCCGCGGGCGTCGTTCTCGCCGCGGATGCTGCCGTTGAGGAAGTTCATGTCCACCGACACCACCACGTAGCCGCGGCTGGCGAGGAGCTGGCCGAGGTAGGCGTAGCCCGGGTCGGAGAAGTCCTTCATGTCGTGGTTGCCGTGCACCACGAGGACGAGGGGGAAGCGCCCCGGCGCGTCCGGGTACCAGACGCGGCCGTTGACCGGGAAGTGCTTGGTGTCGAAGCCCCAGTAGTCCTTGCGCGACTTCGCCGCGTCGCCGCTCAGCGACACGAAGGGCGAGGCATCGACGACGGCAGTCTTCACCGCCACCGAGTCGCGGTAGACGGCGCGCCGGCGATCGGTGCCGCTGCCGTAGTAGAGCGTGCGCACGGCGTAGGGCCCGCGCGCGGTGGGATCGGGCGCCTGGATGGTGTGGTGCGCGAGGACGACGGCCGAGTCGTCGCGCGCCAGCTTCAGGGCGGGCGTACAGGCGGCGAGCGCGAGGGCGAGGAGCAGCGCGGGGCGCCGCGCCGGTCGGGCGCGAAGGGGGAGACGGGGCATCGGGGGAGTCGGAGGGCGGGAGGCGAGCGACGCTCGCGCACGAGGAATGGCGCCGCGCGCGAGGTGGCGCAAGCAGGTGGCAGCCAACTTGCCCAGATGGCGGCCCGGAACGGCCGATCCCACCGCAGCCATCGGTCGTCACCGGGGGCTGCGCCCGACGGAGGCGCCACGGCCCGCCTCCCCCACGCCGGTCTGGAGGAGCAGTCCCCATGCATCGTCACCCGTGTGCGTCGCTCGCCTCGCTCGCGCTCGCCTCCCTCGCGCTCGCCGCCGTCGGCGCGCCCGCCCTGGCCCAGGGCCCCCAGCTCGGCAGTCCCCGGGAGATCGGCCTCGACGCCGGCCTCGTCGTCGGCCTCGGCGACGAGTCGTCGATCAACGTGGACGTGCCGGCGGCGCGCGCCCGCCTGGGCTTCTTCCTGCCCAACAACTCGCGCTGGTCCCTCGAGCCGGCGCTCGGCCTCAGCTACGTCAAGGTCGAGGAGGAGGACGGCATCCTCCAGTACAACGTGGAGGGTGGCCTCCTCTACCACTTCAGGCCGCCGGCCCAGCTCGCCGACGAGGCCGCGGCCAACCGCGTCTCCGTGGCGTACGTGCGGCCGTTCGTGAACATCATCGGCTTCACGGGCGAGGACAGCGACAGCGAGGTGAGCCTGGGCGCCGGGCTCGGCGTCAAGATCCCGTGGCGTCCCGCGCTCGCCTGGCGGCTGGAGCTGAACACCGGCTACGGCTTCGACAACGAGGCGTTCCGCATCGGCGCGTACGCGGGGCTGTCCTTCTTCCCGCGCTGAGCGGACGTTCGCATCCGCCGGCACCAGGCGGCGCGCGGTTTCTTCTGTGGCGGCGGGCAAGTGCTTTGCCCGCCGCCATTTAGTTGCTGACAACGCGATCGTCGCGCGCGTTGTCAGGAGACCCAATCCTGACTAAATTGCTCCGTAATCTCTCGCGTACCGGCGCGACATCCTCGCGCCCCGCCGGCCGTCGCCGGCGCGACGGGCGCCCGCGACGCGCGCCGCCGGCCACCATCGCCGGCCCACGAGGGACCGACCACGGATGGGCAGAGGAGAGAGCATGGGCTCGTCGATCGATACACTCGTCACACGCGACTACCAGTACGGCTTCGTCACCGACATCGAGGCCGACCAGATCCCGCCGGGGCTCACCGAGGAGACCGTCCGGCTGATCTCGGCCAAGAAGGAGGAGCCGGCGTGGCTCCTCGAGTGGCGGCTGAAGGCCTTCCGTCGCTGGCAGGCGATGACCGAGCCGCACTGGTCGAACGTGCGCTACGCGCCCATCGACTACCAGAGCCAGGTCTACTACTCGGCGCCCAAGACCGCCAAGCCGCTGGGCAGCCTCGACGAGGTGGACCCCAAGCTGCTCGAGACCTACACCAAGCTCGGGATCCCGCTCAGCGAGCAGAAGCTGCTCGCCGGCGTGGCCGTGGACGCCGTCTTCGACAGCGTCTCCGTCGGCACCACGTACAAGGCGGAGCTGGCGAAGCTCGGCATCATCTTCTGCTCCTTCGGCGAGGCGGTGCGCGAGCATCCCGAGCTGGTGCAGAAGTATCTGGGCTCGGTGGTGCCGTACAGCGACAACTTCTTCGCCGCCCTCAACTCGGCCGTCTTCTCCGACGGCTCGTTCGTGTACGTGCCCAAGGGGGTGCGCTGCCCGATGGAGCTGAGCACGTACTTCCGCATCAACGCCGAGAACACGGGGCAGTTCGAGCGCACGCTCATCGTCGCCGACGAGGGCGCGTACGTCAGCTACCTGGAGGGGTGCACGGCGCCGAAGCGGTCGACCAACCAGCTCCACGCCGCCGTCGTCGAGCTGGTGGCGCTGGACCGCGCGACGGTGAAGTACAGCACCGTGCAGAACTGGTTCGCCGGCGACGAGGAGGGGAAGGGCGGCGTCTACAACTTCGTCACCAAGCGGGGCAAGGCGTTCACCGACGCCAAGATCAGCTGGACGCAGGTGGAGACCGGCTCGGCCATCACCTGGAAGTACCCGAGCGTCATCCTGCAGGGGGACAACGCCGTCGGCGAGTTCTACTCGGTGGCGGTGGTGAACCACCACCAGCAGGCCGACACGGGGACGAAGATGATCCACATCGGCCGCAACACGAAGTCCAACATCGTGTCCATGGGCATCTCGGCCGGCGAGGGGCAGAACAGCTACCGCGGCCAGGTGAAGGTGCTGCCGAAGGCGGAGGGCGCGCGCAACTACACGCAGTGCGACTCGATGCTCGTCGGCAACCGCTGCGGCGCGCACACCTTCCCGTACATCGAGGTGGCGAACAACAGCGCCACGCTCGAGCACGAGGCCTCGACGTCGAAGATCGGCGAGGACCAGATCTTCTACCTGAAGCAGCGCGGCCTCTCCGCCGAGCAGGCGGTGAGCATGATCGTCAGCGGCTTCTGCAAGGAAGTGTTCCAGGAGCTGCCGATGGAGTTCGCGCTCGAGGCGCAGCAGCTTCTTGGGATCACGCTGGAGGGGAGCGTCGGGTGATGCGAGGGAAGAGGGAGGAGGGAAGAGGGAGGAGGGACGGCCCCGACACACTCCGTCCCGCCGTTCTCTTCCCTCTTCCCTCTTCCCGCTTCCCTACCCCCTCTCCCCTCCTACCACCGACACGCACACCACCATGCTTGAGATCCGTGGCCTCCGCGCCAGCGTCGACGATAAAGAGATCCTGAAGGGCATCGACCTCACCGTGAACGCGGGCGAGGTGCATGCCGTCATGGGGCCCAACGGCTCCGGCAAGAGCACGCTGGCGCAGGTGCTGGCGGGGCATCCGGCCTACGAGGTCACCGGCGGCTCGGTGACCTACGAGGGGCAGGACCTGCTGGCGATGGAGCCGGAGGAGCGCGCGCAGGCGGGGCTCTTCCTGGCCTTCCAGTACCCGGTCGAGATCCCGGGCGTCAGCAACGCCTACTTCCTCCGCGCCGCCTACAACGCGCTGCGCACCGCGCGCGGCGAGGAGGAGGTGGACCCGATGGAGTTCCTCGACATCGTCGAGGAGCGGGCGAAGCTCGTCCAGATGGATCCGGCGATGCTGAGCCGCTCGGTGAACACCGGCTTCTCGGGCGGCGAGAAGAAGCGCAACGAGATCCTGCAGATGGCGGTGCTGGAGCCGAAGCTGGCCGTGCTCGACGAGACCGACTCGGGGCTGGACATCGACGCGCTGCGCATCGTGGCCGACGGCGTGAACGCGCTGAAGCGCCCCGACCGCGCGACGATCGTCGTCACGCACTACCAGCGGCTGCTCAACTACATCGTCCCCGACTTCGTGCACGTGCTGGCCGGCGGCCGCATCGTGAAGAGCGGCGGCAAGGAGCTGGCGCTCGAGCTGGAAGCCAAGGGCTACGACTGGCTGCTGGCGGAGGCCGCGTGAGCGCGCCGACCGTGCCGGCGGCGGGGCCCTTCACGGCGGACTTCGACGCGGCGGTGCAGGCCGGGCTCGGCCCGCTCTGGCTGGCGGACGCGCGCCGCGCCGCCTTCCGCCGCTTCCAGGAGCTGGGCTTCCCGACGCCGAAGAACGAGGACTGGCACTTCACGAGCGTCGCGCCGATCGCCGAGGCGGCCTTCCCGACGCTGCGCACCGCGTCCGGCGACGTCACCGCCGCCGACCTGGCGCCGTACACCGTGGGCCACGCCGAGTGGCCGACGCTCGTCTTCGTCAACGGCCGCTTCGCGCCGGAGCTGTCGACGCCCGCCGACCGGCTCCCGGACGGCGTGCGGGTGACGACGCTGGGCGCCGCGCTGCACGGCGACGCCGCCGGTGAGCTGGCCGAGCTGCTGGAGCGCCACCTGACGAAGGCGGCGGCCTGGGGCGACCACGCCTTCACCGCCCTCAACACCGCGCTCATGACCGACGGCGCCGTGCTGCAGGTGGGCACGGAGATGGTGGTGGACGCGCCGATCCACCTGCTCTACGTCTCCGACGCCGAGGCGGCCAAGGGGACGACGCACCCGCGCACGCTGATCGTCGCCGGGCGCCACTCCAAGGCGACGGTGATCGAGAGCTTCGTGGGGCTGGGCGAGGCGTCGTACTTCACGAACGCCGTCACCGAGGTGTTCGTGGACGACGGCGCGACGCTCACCCACTACAAGGTGCAGCGCGAGAGCCCGCGCGCCTTCCACGTCGGCACGGTGGAGGTGCGCCAGGGGCGCGACAGCCACTTCGTCAGCTTCTCCTTCGCCACCGGCGGCTCGCTCGCCCGCACCAACATCTACACGGTGCTCGGCGGCGAGGGGTGCGGCGCGACGCTGAACGGCCTCTACATGCTGGACGGCGAGCAGCACGGCGACCACCAGACGCGCATCGAGCACGCCGAGCCGAACTGCTTCAGCCGCGAGGTCTACAAGGGGCTGCTCGACGGCAGCTCGCATGGCGTCTTCAACGGCAAGGTCTACGTGCGCCCGGTGGCGCAGAAGACGGACGGCAAGCAGGAGAACAACAACTTGCTCCTCTCCGAGACGGCGCGCGTGGATACCAAGCCGCAGCTCGAGATCTTCGCCGACGACGTCAAGTGCACGCACGGCGCCACGGTGGGCCGGCTGGACGAGACGGCGCTCTTCTACCTGAAGAGCCGCGGCGTGCCGGCCACCGTCGCCCGCCAGCTCCTCACCTACGCCTTCGCCGCCGACGTCCTCGAGACGATCGAGCTCGAGCCGCTGAAGGACGCGCTGGAGGCGCTCACGCTGGCACGGTTCACGAACGACGAGCGCTCGGCGAACAGCGCTCAGCGCTCAGCGTAACGGCCTCGGTCGGGCCAGTACCGGCCTGCCCGAGGGTGTTCCCCTGATCGCTGAGCGCTCAGCGCTGATCGCTGCCCCTCCCCCATGCCCCTCGACGACCTCTACCAGTCGCTCATCCTCGATCACAACCGGCGGCCGCGGAACCTCGGGCCGCTGGAGGATGCCAATCGCCAGGCGCGCGGCCGCAACCCGCTCTGCGGCGACGAGGTGACGATCTGGCTGCGTGTGGAGGGCGACACGATCGCCGACGTGCGCTTCGTCGGCAGCGGCTGCGCCATCTCCCGCGCCTCGGCGTCGGTGATGACGACGGTCGTGAAGGGGCACACGGTGGCCGAGGCGACGGCGCTCTTCGAGCGCTTCCACGACCTGGTCACCGGCCGGCTGGACGGCGCCGACGCGCCGGAGCTGCCGCGCAGCCTCGCCGCCTTCGCCGGCGTGTCGCGCTTCCCGATGCGCGTGAAGTGCGCCAGCATGGCGTGGCACGCCCTGCATCAGGCGCTCGCCGGCAGCGGTCAGGCGCCCGGCGCCGCATGACGGGGCCGGAGCCCGCCCCGCCGCTCCCGCAGGCGGCGGACGGGGTCGCCGGCCCCCCGCCCGGCACGGAGGCGCCGCCCGGCTTCATCTCCGTCGCCCGGCTCGACGAGCTGCCGCCCGGCGCCCTACTCGGCGTCACGACGCCGGACGGCCGCCGCCTCTGCCTGGCCAACGTGGACGGCACCGTCTGCGCGCTGCGCGACGAGTGCACGCACCAGGCCTTCCCGCTCTCCGCCGGGGAGCTGCGCGCGGACGGCACGCTGGAGTGCGCCTGGCATGGCGCGCGCTTCGACCCCTGCACCGGCTGCGTGCACGCCGGGCCCGCGGTGGACCCCGTGCCGCGCTACGCGGCGCTGGTGGTGGACGGCACCGTCTGGGTGGGCCCGAGCCCGATCTGAGTCGTCGCACTGCGTGCGCCCGCGCCGACCGGCCGGGATCGCTTGCTGGCCGACGGACCGCGTCCTATCTTCGCCCGACGTGCCATCACCCCAGCAGGGGAACCCGAATCCTGCCATGACGAGCCGCTACCAGCTCACCTCCTCGATCCGCCGCCTCGCGCCCATCACGGGCGTGCGCATGGGCGCAGTGCGCCCGCGCGCGCGGATCTTTGGCGGCGACGCCGCCGGAGGACGAGCACCCTAGAAGCGCAGGATTCGTTGTCGTGATCCGGCCTTTCGGGTGCTGTCACCCCCGAAAGGCCGTTTTGCTGTGCCCCAGCCAGCGGGCTCCATCCACAGCGGATCACGACCATGGACCACGAGATCATCACGCGCTACGTCCGGCAGCCGGCCCGCCTCCCGGCCGAGCTCCGCGCGCGCATCGAGCACGTCTGGGGCGGGGAGCCGGTGCAGCTCTACGCCCTCGCCGACCTCCTCTGCCCGCCGTCATCGGGGACGCACACCCTCCGGCTCGGTGAGTCGTGGCTCGCCCTGGGCTCCGGCCACGTCGCCGTCGCGCAGCCAGGGAGCGACGGCGGCTGGGAGGTGCACGCCTTCGAGCGGAGCCGCGTGCAGGCGGTGCACGAGTCGCCCGGCCTCAGCGCCAACACCCTGCTCCTGCTCGGCCCGCCGGACCTCCCGCCGCTGGCGGCCGTGCGCTACACGCAGCGGCAGCGGGGCGCCTTCGAGGGGATCCGCTTCGTGCTCGAGGAGGGGCTGGCCGGCCGCGCGGTGGCCCCGGCGGAGACGGCCGACCAGCTGTACGCCGCCGCCATCGCGCGTCCGGTGCGCGACGCCCAGGCGCTCGTGGCCGGCCGCGAGTCGGCGGTCATCCTGCGGCTGCTCGGCTACCTCGCGCGCTACCGGCGGCAGCTCGGCCTGGGGCTCGCCGCCGCGGTGGCGGTGACGCTGGCCAGCCTCGTCCCGCCGTACCTCGCCGGCTACCTCATCGACGGCGTGGTGCGCCGGGCGCAGGCGGGGGAGCTCCCCCGCGGGACGGCGGCCACGGTGGCGTGGATCGCGGTCGCCGCGATGGCCACGGTCTTCCTGATCCGGCAGGCGGCGGCGCACCTGCGGCTGCGGCTCATGTCCGTCGTCGGCGAGTGGGTCGCGCGCGACCTGCGCACCGAGCTGTACGAGCACATCCAGCGGCTCAGCCTGTCGTTCTTCTCGCGGAAGAAGACGGGGAGCCTGATCACGCGCGTCACCGCGGACACGGACCGGCTCTGGGAGTTCATCGCCTTCGGCGTCGTGGACGCGTCGCTCTCCCTCGTCATGCTCCTCGGGCTCGGCGCGGTGCTGCTCACGCTGGACTGGCGCCTGGGCCTCGTGATGACGCTCCCCGTGCCCCTGCTCTGCTGGCTGATCTACCGGCACGGCGAGTCGCTCAACGCGCGCTTCCTCCGCGCCTGGCGCAAGTGGTCGCGCGTCACGGACGTGCTCTCGGACACGATCCCCGGCATCCGCGTCGTGAAGGCGTTCAGCCAGGAGCCGCGCGAGATCGCGCGCTTCGACGAGCGCAACCGCGACGTGACGACGGAGTTCAACGCGATCCACCGGATGTGGACCACCTTCTGGCCGCTCCTCATGCTCGCCGTGCACACCACCACGGTGGCGGTCTGGCTGTTCGCGGTGCCACGGCTGCTCGGCGACGGCCCGCCGCTCTCGACGGGCGTCTTCGTCTCCTTCCTGCTGTACGCGACGATGTTCGTCGCGCCGATGGAGGAGATCGGCCAGCTGGCGCGCACGATGAACCGCGCGACGTCGTCGGCGCACCGCGTCTTCGAGGTGCTCGACAGCGAGCCGGAAGTGCGCGACGCGGCCGAGGCCGTGCGGCTCACGCCGGTGCGCGGCCACGTCGCGTTCGAGAACGTCACCTTCGCCTACGACGGCGTGCGGCAGGTGCTGCGCGGTATCACCTTCGACGTCCGGCCAGGGGAGCTGATCGGGCTCGTCGGCCCGTCGGGCGGTGGCAAGTCGACCGTCGTCAGCCTGGTGGCGCGCTTCTATGACGTGTCCGGGGGCGTCGTCAGGGTCGACGGCGTGGACGTGCGCGCGCTCGACACCGCGCACTACCGGCAGCAGCTCGGCATGGTGCTCCAGGACCCCTACCTGTTCCACGGGACCGTGCTGGAGAACATCCGCTACGGGCTGCCCGACGCCTCGCTGGAGGCGGTGATCGCCGCTGCCCGCGCGGCCAACGCGCACGACTTCGTCTGCAAGCTGGCCCAGGGCTACGACACGGTCGTGGGCGAGCGCGGGCACACGCTGTCCGGCGGCGAGCGGCAGCGCATCTCGATCGCCCGCGCCGTCCTGCACGACCCGCGCATCCTGATCCTCGACGAGGCCACGAGCAGCGTGGACACGGAGACGGAGCGCGAGATCCAGGAGGCGCTGGAGCGGCTGATCGCCGGCCGCACGGTGTTCGCCATCGCGCACCGGCTCTCGACGCTGCGCCGGGCGTCGCGGCTGTTCGTCATCGAGCACGGCCGGCTGGTCGAGGCCGGCACCCATCGCGAGCTGCTGGCGCGGCCGGGGGGCGTCTACCGACGCCTGTACGAGCTGCAGCGGCAGCTCCAGTGACCACCCGCATCGCGGAGCGTGACATCATGATGGGAACGTCGGAGCTGGAGCCGATCGCGCGCACGGCCGCGCCGGTGCTGCGCAGCGCGGCGCACGGCCGCCTGCTGGCGGTCGTGGACGGCGAGCCCGTGGCGGTGCGCCTGCGGCAGTGCTTCCCCTGGTCGGAGCCGTACCGCTACCTGTCGCTCCGCGATGCGGACGAGCGGGAAGTGGCGCTCGTGGAGGACCCCGCGCGACTGGCCCCCGAGTCACGGGCCGCGCTCGAGCGCGCGCTCGTGGAGGCGGCGTTCGTGCTCGAGGTGACGCGCGTGCTGACGATCGACGAGGAGGTGGAGATCCGGCAGTGGACGGTGGAGACCGCGCAGGGGCCGCGCGCCTTCCAGACGCACCTCGACGAGTGGCCGCGCGTGCTGCCGACCGGCGGGCTGCTGCTCCGGGACGTGGCGGGCGACCTGTACCGGCTGCCGGCGCCGCAGCACATGGACCGGCGCAGCCGGGAGCTGCTCTGGGCGTTCGTGGACTGACCCGGCCGACCCCACGCGGGCGCCGCAGGCCCTGATGTCCTCCGCCGATCCTCGGGTGACCTTGTCCTCCCGCCGGAGCCTGCCGCGGCCGACCTCGCGCCTCCTGTCATCCCGCAGGAGCCTGCCGCAGGCAGGCGAGTGTCGGGATCTCGCGTCCCCGCCGCGGGGCCGGCCACCAGCCTGGGAGAGGAGATCCCGACACTCGCCGCGGCGGCGCCGCCGCTCCTGCGGGATGACGACTCGTCACGTAGCCGCCGCGACGCGCATTAACTTTCGTGCATGCCCGCACCGCGCACCGACTTCCCCCTCCTCGCCGCGCACCCCGAGCTCCACTACCTGGACTCGGCCGCCACCTCGCAGAAGCCGCGCGCGGTGCTCGACGCGCTGCGCGCGTACTACGAGACGAGCAACGCCAACCCGCACCGCGGCGCGTACGCGCTCTCGGCGCGCGCCACCGAGCGCTACCACGAGGCACGCGCACGCGTGGCGCGCTTCGTCGGCCTGGCCGACGCGGACTGCCTGATCTTCACGCGCGGCACCACCGAGGCGCTCAACCTCGTCGCCTGGACGTGGGCGCGGCAGAACCTGCGCCCGGGCGATGAGGTCGTCGTCACGGCGCTCGAGCACCACGCCAACTTCGTCCCCTGGCAGCAGGCGGCGCTGGCAACCGGCGCCACCTTCCGCGTCTGCGAGCTGACGCCGGACGGGCGCGTGGACCTGGACCAGCTGCGCGCACTCGTGGGCCCGCGCACGCGGCTCGTGGCCTTCGCGCACGTCTCCAACGCGCTCGGCACGGTGAACCCGGTGCGCGAGATCGCGGAGATCGCGCGCGCCGCGGGGGCGGTCACCGTCTGTGACGGCGCGCAGGCCGCGCCGCACCTGCGCGTCGCCTTCGACGAGCTGGGGGTGGACTTCTACGCCTTCAGCGGCCACAAGATGTGCGGCCCCATGGGAATCGGGGCGCTGCTCGGCCGCCGCGCCCTGCTCGAGGCCATGCCCCCCTTCCAGATGGGGGGCGACATGATCGAGTACGTCTTCGACGACCACAGCACGTGGAACGTGCTGCCGCACAAGTTCGAGGCGGGCACGCCCAACGTGGGCGACGCCGTGGGGCTGGCCGCGGCATGCGACTACCTGGAC
>DASTRO010000094.1:0-20718 GCA_035761165.1 Gemmatimonadaceae bacterium
GAGGGAGTGCGGGCGTCGTCATGCGACGAAAGGTAACGCCGCCCGCGGCGCGCTCTACGTCCCCCGCTCGTTCACGCAGACGATCCGCGCCCCCCAGTCGTGCAGCTCCAGCTCCGTCACCGACGCCGGGTCGATCTCGAAGCGCAGCAGCAGGTCGATTGGCACGCCGGCGAAGTGGCCGAGCAGCGCGCGGATCACGTCGGCGTGGCTGACGGCGACGATCGTCTCGTGTGGGTGGCGCTCGCAGAGCCGCAGCAGCTCGGCCACGGCCCGCGACTGCGCCTCCAGCAGCAGCTCGCCGCCGGGGATGCGCGTCCCGCTGCGGTACGTGTTGAAGTGGCGCCAGTCGGCATCGTCGCCGAAGCCGTCGATCGGGCGGCCGGTCCAGCGGCCGAAGTCCAGCTCCATCAGCCCCGGCGCCTCGTACAGCGTGAGGCCGAAGCGGGCCGCGATCGGCTCGGCCGTCTCGCGTGCGCGCTCCAGCGGGCTGGCGTAGACGGCACGCACCGGGCGCGCCGCCAGCCGCTCGGCCAGTCGCTCCGCCTGCCGCCGTCCCTCCTCGCTCAGCCGCGTGCCCGGCACCCGGCCGGCCAGCACGCGTCCCACGTGGTCGCCGGTCGCGTGCCGGACGAGGAGGACGGTGGTCACCGGGCGATCACGGACGCGCGGCGGCGCTCAGGCCGCGGCGCCCGCGCCGACCGCGGCCTCGCCCGGCCGTGCCTCGTCGGCGGCGCTGTCCGAGGCGTCGGCAGCGCCCGTACGGAGCGCCGGCGGCGTCCATCCTTCGTGCAGCACGTAGCGCCGCACGACCTCCTCGGTGAACCAGGTGAAGCGCTCCGGCTCTGCCGGGGGGCTGGTGTAGCACTCGCGGCGGCCGCAGGAGGGCGGCGTGAAGCAGAGCGTGATCGTCAGGTCGAACTCCGCCAGCGCGTCCATCTGCCGGTCGAACCAGGCCAGGTGGTCCGGGCGGTACCAGTCGGCCCAGCTGATCCCGGTGCGCAGCTTCCGCACGCCCAGGCGACGCAGCCAGTCGACGGCCAGCTCCAGCCGATGGTCCTGCCAGTGGAACCACTGGCAGACGCCCAGCTCGGGGTCGAAGTGCTCCGCCGCGGGCTTGGGGGTGCCGTCCTCGCGCAGGAGGCCCATGTAGAAGTGGCGGTAGTACGAGCTCCCCTCGCTCTCGCGGTGGCGCGTCGTCGCCGGCCAGGCCTTGGGCAGGTCGAGCAGCGAGTACCAGAAGACGCGCTCCACGCGCCCCTTCAGCAGCGCCGTCGTGCGCTCGAGGCCGAAGACCTGCACCTCGTCGGCGCCGAAGGTGGAGACCCCCACCTCGGTCACCCACACGGGCAGGTGCGTCACGGCCTCGATCTCGGCGATCTTGTCCGGCCACTCGTCGATGCGCCAGTGGTTCCAGTCGAGCGGGAAGCCGTGCACCGCGACGACGTCGAGGTGCTCGAGCGTGCCGTGCGAGGCGAGCAGCGACAGGAAGCTCGGGTCGATGGGCGACATGCCGCCGAGCACGCGCCGCACCCCGGGCGCCAGCTCGCCCACGCGCCGCGCCGCGGGCGTCGTCATGGCGGCGAACTCCCGCCACTCGGGGTCCATCTGGAAGTCCCAGTGCGACAGGTTGTTCGGCTCGTTCCAGAACTTGATGGCCTCGATCGTCACGGCCGCGCCTCCCCGGCCTCGCCGGCGATCACGCCGCTGACGGCCTCCAGCTGCGCGCGATAGACCTCGCGCCGCGCCTCGGCGTCGGGCGCGGGCTCGCAGAGGTAGATCTCGTGCCCGGGGCGCTCCAGCACCCGCAGGCCCGAGGAGCGCAGCATGGCCTCCACGCCGGCGTGGTTGGCCACCCACCAGTTGGTGGGGTCGCCGGAGAAGCGGTGCTCGATGAACGCCATCTTCGGCCACCCGCTCTCGAGCAGCGGCGTGCGGTCGTGGATCTCGTGGTCCGTGGTGTCCTCGAACACCGACGTGCCGGGCATGGTCAGCGTCTGGAACATCATCAGCCGCCGCGTACGCTGCGCCAGGATGTCGAGGCCGAGCAGCGGGTAGCGCAGGTGGTAGAAGACGCCCATGAACCAGACGAGGTCGAAGCGCTCCTCGCTGCGCGCCAGCTCGTAGACCTGCATCTGGCGGAACTCCACCTGCGCCTCGAGCCCGAACTCGCGCGCCGCCCACCGCGCCTGGCGCAGGTAGAGCGGCTCGACGTCGATGCCCACCACGCTGGCGCCGCGCCGGGCCAGCTCGAAGCTGTAGAAGCCCGCGTTGCAGCCCACGTCGAGCACGCGCCAGCCGTCCAGCCGCTGCGGCACGAAGGGCTCGATCTGCTGCCACTTGAAGCTCGGGAAGTCGCCGCCGAGGAAGTGATTCGGGGCGGTCTGCGCGCCGTCCGGCAGGTGGAGGTTGTGGAACCAGGGGCCCAGCGCGTCGATCTCGCGCCGGCGCCGCTCGTGGTCCGCGGCGGTGTCCAGTTGCGTCTGCGCCATCTCTGCTGCCACCTCGGTGAAGCTCGGGAAACGAAGACCAGTGCGCGGCGCCGCGGGTGGCGCCGCGGGTCAGGCGGCGCCGGCGCTGGCCAGGACCTCGAGCACGTAGCTCTCGAGCTGCTCGGCGCGGTGCGCGGCGGTGTGCTCGGCCAGCACGCGCGCGCGGGCCCGCTCGCCCATGGCGCGCCGGTCGGCGTCGCGCGTCTCGCGCAGCAGGCGGAGGACGTCGGCGGCGCTGGCGGCGAGGGCGATCTCGCGGCCCGGCGTGAGCAGCGTCTCCAGCCCCGCCCACCGATCGCTGATGATCGGCGTGCCGCACGCCGCCGCCTCGAACAGCCGCACGCTCGGCGACCAGCCGGCGGCGATCATGGCGGCGCGGGTGACGTTGAGGGTCCAGCGCTGGCGGTTGTAGAAGGTGCGATGCTCGCGCGGCGCGAGATGGATCTCGCGCTGGACGTTGGGCGGCCAGCGCAGCTCCGCCGGGTACTGCGGTCCGACGACGGCGAAGCGCCCCTCCGGCCAGGCGCGCGCCGGTTCCACCAGGAGGCGGTGGACGGTGGGCTGCCGGTCGTCGCTGTAGGTGCCCATGTAGGCCAGGTCCCACGTCACCGGTTGCGGCTCCGGGTAGTACAGCTCCGGGTCCACCGAGCAGTAGAGGGCGCGCGCCATCGGCGAGCCGAAGTCGCGCTCCAGCCGGCGCAGCGTGGGGCCGCCGGTGAAGGAGAGGTAGAGGTCGTAGCGCGCGACGAGCGCCGGCGTGAGGTAGTCGAGCGCCCCCTGGCCCAGCCGGGCGAGCGTCACCGGCGTGTCGATGTCGTAGAAGGCGGTCACGCCGTCCGCCGTCTCCGTCACCCACTCGCCGACGGCGGCGCCCTCCGGCACGTACGAGCCGACGATGACGACGTCGGCCTCGCGCACCTCGGCGGCGAAGCCGTCGCGCAGCTCGTCCAGGCCGTGATAGAGCGCCGTGCGCCCGAACGGCGGGTGCGGCATGTCGCGATTGTCGCGGTACCACGGCTGGTCGCGCTCCAGGAAGAGCACGTCGTGCCCGCGCCGCACCAGCTCGCGCACCAGCCCGCGGTAGGTGGTGGCGTGCCCGTTCCCCCAGCTCGAGGTGATGGAGAGGCCGAGGACGACGAAGCGCAGCTGCGGTGCGCTCATGCCAGCACCCCCTCGGCGCTCTCGCTCCGGCGCCCCTCGAGCACCGCCTCAAGCTGCTTCGCGCGGTGCGCATAGGTGTGCTCGCCGAGCACCCGCCGGAAGGCGGCCTGGCCGATGGCGCGCGCGCGCTCCGGCGTGAGGGCGCGCACGTGCTCGGCCACCTCGGCGCCGTCGCGCGCCACCAGCACCTCGCGTCCGGGCTCGAGGAAGAGCTCGATCCCCTCCCACGCGTCGGTGATCAGACAGGCGCCGGCGCCGGCCGCCTCGAAGACGCGCGTGGCGGGGGAGAAGCCGTAGCGGGCCATGCTCTCGCGGCTGACGTTGAGCACCGCGCGCGGCGTGCAGTTGAAGGCGTTGTGGTCGGCGGTGTAGACGTGACCGAGGTAGCGCACGCTGGGCGGCAGCGGCTTGTCGTGCCAGCCGCTGCCGCCGAGCAGGAAGCGCCGGTCCGGGAGGAGCGCGGCGGCGCGCAGGAAGAACTCCTCGACGCGCGCCTCGCGATCGGGCAGCCGGTTGCCGAGGAAGCCGAGGTCCGCGGCGAAGCGGGGCTCGGGGCGCACGGGGTGGTGCGTCGCCGGGTCGAGCGCGTTGTAGATGGGCACGCACTCGCGCGCCCCGAGTGCGGTGTAGCCACGCACCACCGGGTCGCCGCCGCCATAGGTGAGCACCAGATCGTAGCGCGGGACGAGCGCGGCGAACGGGTCCGCCGGGTCGTTCGCCACGCGGTCCAGCGTGGCCGGTGCGTCCACGTCCCAGAAGGCGACCAGGGTGCCGGGGCGCTGCAGGTCGAGCACGGCCGACTCCAGCAGCTCGTCGAAGACGCCGACGCCGCTCGCCTTCACCACCAGGTCGGCGCCGCGCGCCCGCTCCACCATGCGCAGCGCGTGCTCGTCGCCCTCGCCGGGGTAGACGACGACGGTGGCCCAGTCGGGATCCACCATGTCCCGATGCAACTGCCGGCCGTAGGCGTCCGGCTCGTAGAAGGTGACGTGGTGCCCGCGCTCGTGCAGCGCGCGCACGATGCCGCGGTAGTAGGTGGCCGCGCCGTTCCAGTACGCGGAGACGAGACTCGAGGCGAAGAAGGCGATCTGCATCGGACGTGGTGGGTGCGGGTGGCGAGGCAGACGTGCCGCGGTCAGACGGCGATGGCGACGTCGTCGCCATCCCGCTCGGGTGTCGGCTCCAGGGTGGGGCTCACGTCGCAGCCGAGCTCCGCCGCGATGGCGAGCAGCTCGCGCACGCGATGCGCGCAGGTGTGGCGGGCGAGGATGGTGCGGCGCCCGTGCTCGGCCAGCGCGCGCGCGAGCTCCGGGTCGCCGAGCACGCGACGCAGCTGCCGCCGCATCTCGGCGCCGTCGCGCGCGACGAGATAGTCCTGGCCCGGGGTGAAGAGCCCCTCCGCGTCCGGCCAGGGCGCGGAGACGAGCGGGATGCCGCACGCCAGCGCCTCGAAGACGCGGATGGTGGGGATGCCGGGGAGCGCCCGGACGTACGGGCGTCGCGGCACGTGCACGGTGGCGCGGAAGCGGGCGAAGGTGCGCGGCGCGCGGTAGTTGGGCAGCCAGCCGGCGTACTCGATGCCGGCCCGCGCCAGCGCCGCGCGCGCCTCCGCCGGGTAGCGCACGCCGTGCACCCGCGCGCGGAGGCCGAGGTCGCGCACCGGCTCGAGCAGGAACTCGTGCAGCTCCGTCGTGCGCTCGTCGTCGCCCCAGTTGCCGATCCAGACGAGGTCGCCCTCGCAGGGCTGGCCGGGGATCGGGTGGAAGACGCGGGTGTCGGCCGCCTCGTGCCAGGTCCAGGCACGCGGGGTCCACCCACGGCGCAGGTAGAGGTCGCGGAGCACGCGCCCGAACGCCAGCACGCCGTCGTAGTGCGCCAGGTCGTACGCCGCCATGCTCGCCTCGTCGGTGACGGCGCGATGGTGCGTGTCGTGGAAGAGCAGGCGGTAGTCGCCGACGGCGGCCCGATGGCGGCCGATGGCGGCGACGAGCGCGTGGTCGCTCCACTCGTGGACGAGCACCAGGTCCGCGCCGTCGAGCGCGGCCTCGAGGTCGAGCGTGGCGAGGTCGTAGCGCTCGCTGCGCAGCACCGGGAAGCGGTGCGTGAACTCGCGCAGCGGCGCGTCGCCGTGCTCGGCCACCAGGTTCTGGGTGCTCCAGGCGTCGCGCGGCTCGTAGACGGTGACGGCGTGCCCGCGCGCCTGCAGCTCGGCCACGACGCCCCGGAGGAAGTGCGCGTTCCCGTGGTTCCAGTCGGAGACCAGGGAGTGATAGAACATCACGACGCGCATGCCGCCTCCTGCGCCGCACGGTCCGCCTGGGCCGCGCGACGTCGGGCGCGCGCCGTGGCGGCGCCGGCGTAGGCGCGCAGATACGCGTCGGCCATCCGGCGCGGCGTGAAGTGGAGCGCACGCTGGCGCGCCGCGGCCCCGAGCCGCCGCCGCCGCGGCGGGTCCAGGCTCAGCGCGTAGAGCGTGGCCGCGAGCGCATCGTGATCGTCCGGCCCCACGTAGATCGCGGCGTCGCCCCACACCTCGCGCAGGCTCGGCAGGTCACCGAGGACGAGCGCGCAGGCGGCGAGACCGGCCTCGAGCACCGAGAGGCCGAAGGGCTCGTAACGGGCGGGCGACGCGTAGATGGAGGCACGCGCGAGCTCCGCGGCCAGCTCCGGCGTGGTGAGGGTGCCCAGCAGCTCGGCGTGCCAGGCGGTGCGCGCGGCCCCATCCGGGCCCGCGGTGGGACCGGCGATGCGCACGGGCCAGGGGAGCGACGCGGCGACGGCGTCGAGCGCGACGAGGTTCTTGGCGTCGTCCCACATGCGACCGGCGGCGAGAATGAAGGGCTCCTTCTCCCCCGGGGCGAAGAGCGCCCCGTTGCGACCGTTCGGCAGCACGACCCCCGACGCGGTGAGGCCGTGCAGCCGCTGGACGGCCCGCAGCATGGCCTGCGTGGGCGCGCCGACCAGATCCGCGCCCGCCACCCCGGCCCGCACGACGTCCCGGTAGGGATCCCAGGACGGCGGCGCCGGCTCGTGGTGCACCGCCTCCCACCACGAGCAGACGCACGAGTGCGCGACGAGGAGCGTGGGCGCGTGGAAGTCGAGCGCGCCGAAGGCGAACTGGTTCAGGTGGACGACGTCCGGCCGCAGCTCCCGCTCGAGGCCGCGCAGCCAGTCGCCGGCGCGCGCCACGTCGTCCCACGGCGAGTCCTGCCACTCCAGGCGATAGGCGCTCTCGTACAGCGTGACGCGGTCGCGGAGCGGCGCGAGCTGCGCGCGCTGCGCCTCGGTGAGCGGCGCCCCCATCGTCGCCAGCGCGACACGCAGCCCGCGCGCGCCCAACGCGGCCGAGAGCTCGACGGCGTAGGTCCACACACCGCCCAGCGTGTCGGCCGAGAGCAGGACAAGCCCGGGCGCGTCAGCGGCCATAGATCGCATCCAGCGTGCGGGCCACGGCGACGAGTCGCTCGACCTCGGGATCGAAGCGATGGCTGCGTGCGAGCTGGCGCGCCCAGGCCACGGCAGCGCGCCCGCCCCACGCGTCGGGCGGCTCCGCGAGCGTGGTCCGGCGCGTCCCCTCGTAGCGCTCCGCGACGAAGTCGTAGAACGAGCCGTTCACGTTGTGGAACGACGCGCCGCCGCGCGTGCCGTGAAAGGCGGCCTCGATCACCGCGTCACGGCCGGCGGAGAGGTTCCACGAACAGGCCAGGCGCAGCACGGCGCCGCCGTCCAGGTCGACCTGGGCGACCGCATAGTCCTCGACCTCGGCCGGCGCGCTGCCGAGCAGGCGCCCCTGCGCGTAGAGCCGGCTGGTGACGCCGTTCACCGCCGGCCAGTCGAGCGACCAGAGCGCGAGGTCGACGAGGTGGATCCCGAGGTCGACGACGCAGCCGCCACCGGCGAGGCGCGGGTCGCGGAACCACGCCTTGTCGGGCCCATACGCGTTGTGGAAGACGAGGTCCACCGCGTAGACGTCGCCCAGCTCGCCCGCGGCGAGGAGCTCGCGCACCCGGTGCATCCCCGCGGTGTGGCGATAGGAGAGGTCGACGCCGAGGAGCCGGTCGGCGTCGCGCGCGGCGGCGATCACCTCGCGCGTCTCCTCGCCGGTGCGGGCGAGCGGCTTCTGGCAGAACACCGCGAGACCGTGCTCCAGGGCGAGTCGCGCCTGGTCGGCGTGCAGCGCGCTCGGTGTGGCGATGACGAGGCCGTCGAGATCGAGCTCGAGCAACGCCTCCAGCGAGGACATGGGCGCCGCCCCCGGCGCGGCGGCGCAGGCGGCGCGCACCGCCTCCCCGCTCGCGTCGGCGACGGCGACGACGCTCGCCGAGCCATCGGCGACGATCGCCTCCAGGCGGTTGCGGCCGATCCAGCCGACGCCGAGGAAGCCGAGACGGGGCGAGCGGGCGTCGAGCGTCGGGCGGCGGGCGTCGCGCGCGTCCGCCGCGGGGGCGGGCTCACCGCGCTGGGGCCCCCCCCCGACCGACACGGTCGCCTCCGTCGCGACCGGGAGCAGCATCGAATCGCCGCCGCCCGGGTCCATCGCCTCCCCCTGCCCTGCGCTCGACTGCGTCATGCGGTCACCAGTGCCTTGAGAAAGCCGTCGGGGCGGCGGGCGGTCGCCTCCAGCGCCTCGTCGAGCTGGTCGAGCGCGAAGTGGTGCGTGAGCAGCGGTCGCGGGTCGAGCGTGCCGTCGCACACGTACGCCATGGCCTCGCGCATGCCCTGCACGTACTGCCGCGGATCGCGCTCGTGGGCGTTCACGACGTCGATCCCGCGCCAGTTCCAGAGCTGCATGTTGACCTGGCGCGGCCCATCCTGATGGAAGCCGGCGATCACCAGGCGACCGCGCTCGGCGGTCAGCTCGCCGGCCAGGTCGAGCGGCCACTGCAGCCCCACCGCCTCGATGACGCGGTCGCACCAGCGGCCGTCCGTGAGGCGCTTCACCTCGTCCAGGATGCGCCAGTGGTCGTCCATGGCGATCGTCTCGGCGGCGCCCATGCGGCGGGCGACGTCGAGCGCGAACGGGCGGCGCGAGATGGCGAGCACGCGGGCCCCCGCCGCGGCCGCCAGGCGCGTCAGCAGGGCCCCGAGGAAGCCGACGCCGACCACGGCCACCGTCTGTCCGGCCTCGATCGCGCTGCGCCGGAAGACGTTCACGGCGCAGCCGAGCGGCTCGCCGGGAAAGGGCGTCCCCTCGAGCTCCGGCGGGATCGGCACGACGGCATCGGCGTCGGCCACGTCGTACTCCGCGTAGGCGTGGTACGACAGCGCGGCCACGCGGTCGCCGATGGCGAGCCCGGTCACCCCGTCACCGAGCGCGGCGACGCGCCCCCAGCCCTCGTGCCCCGGCGCCCCGGGCGCCTGCGGATACTGGAACCACTCGCGCCCCTCCCACACCGGAAGGTTGGACGCGCAGACGCCGCATCCCTCCAGGCGCAGCAGCACCTGCCCCGGGCCGGGCTCCGGGACGGCGAGCCGCTCGACGCGCGCCAAGCGCGGCGCCGCGATGACGGCCGCGCGCGCCGTGGACGGGAGGGCCGGCCGTGGCGGCGTCGAGACCGCGCCCGCGGGCGCGGTCACCGGGCCTCCAGACGGCTGTCCCCCCGTCCCGTCGCGGTGCCGCGCGCCGCGCGCGCCGCGCGCGCCGCCTGCGACGCGTCCGCCGCGCCGCCGCCGCCGGCGCTCGCTGCCGCCGCCAGCGGCGCGTCCGCGACCAGGGGAGCCTCGGTCACCGGCTCGTCGTCGGCAGCGGCACGCGCCGGCCTGCGGAGGCCACGGGCCGCGAGCAGCCAGCGATACAGCCGCTCGACACCGTCGGCGGCGCGCACCGTCGGCGCCCAACCGGTGGCGGCGGCGAAGCGCGTCGTGTCGGAGACGTAGTAGCGCTGGTCGCCGGTGCGCCAGGGCGCGAAGCTGACGCGCGGGCGGCGACCGTGCATCAGCTCGATCAGGTCGAGGAGCTCGAGGAGGCTGATCGCGTTTCGCGGGCCGCCGCCGATATTGAAGGCGCGACCCGCGAGCTGCTCCGCGTCCCGTGCGGCGAGGCGGAGGGCGGCGACCAGATCCTCCACGAAGAGGATGTCGCGCACCTGCATCCCATCGCCGTAGAGCGTCACCGGCGCCCCGTCGATGGCGCGGATGAGGAAGTGCGCCACCCACCCCTGGTCCTCGGTCCCGAACTGGTGCGGGCCGTAGATGCAGCTCATGCGGAAGACGACGCTCGGCAGCCCGAAGGAGCGGGCGTAGTCGAGCACGTACTGGTCGGCGGCGCCCTTGGAGCAGCCGTAGGGGCTGTGGAAGTCGAGCGGGCGCGCCTCCGAGACGCCGTGGGCGCGGAGCCGCTCGTCGGCGGGGACGTAGCGCATGGCGTCGCGCACGATGGCGACGTCGTCCAGGGCGCCGTAGACCTTGTTGGTCGAGGTGAAGACGACGGCCGGCGGCGTGCGCCGGTGGCGGGCCGCCTCGAGCACGTTGAGCGTGCCGCGCGCGTTCACCGCGAAGTCGTCCACCGGGTCGTCGAGGCTGGTGGTCACCGCCACCTGGGCGGCGAAGTGGAAGACGGTGTCGGCGCGCGCCACCGCCGCCTGCACCGCGCGCGCGTCACGCACGTCCTCCACCATCACGTCCAGCCGGTCGCCGTGCTCGGCGCGCAGCCACGCCAGGTTCTGCTCCACGCCGGCGCGCGAGAGGTTGTCGAGGATCACCACGCGCCGTCCGTCGCGCAGCAGCGCGTCGGCCAGGTTGGCGCCGACGAAGCCGGCACCGCCGGTGATGAGGGTCGTGCCGGGTCTCCTGCCATTCCCCGCGGCGGGACGCGCCGCGCCGTGCCTGCCGTTCCCCGTGCTCATACGGTCAGCCCCCGTGCCGCCAGTTCGGCGCTCGCCTGCGCCACCCGGTCGTCGGCCTCCTGCCCCTCCAGCCACGCCGCCAGCTCGGCCATGCCGTCCTCCAGCGCGACACGCGGCTCGTAGCCGAGCAGGCGCCGCGCCTTGGACACGTCGGCGTAGCAGTTCCGGATGTCGCCCACGCGGTACTTCCCGGTGATCTCCGGCGCGATGTACTCCTTGCCCATCACGGCGGCCAGGCGCTCGGCGATCTCGCGGATGGAGTAGGAATGCCCGCTGCCGACGTTGATCACCTCGCCGGCGACGTCGGGCGTCTCGAGGGCGAGGCGCGACGCCTGCGCGATGTCGTAGACGCTCACGCAGTCGCGGCGCTGCTCGCCGTCCTCGAAGATGCTCGGCGGGTTCCCGTTCAGCAGGCGCGAGGCGAAGATGGCGAGCACCCCGGTATAGGGATTGGAGAGCGCCTGCCGCGGGCCGTAGACGTTGAAGAAGCGGAGCGCGACGGTGGGGATGTTGTAGGCGCGGCCGATGAGCAGACAGAGCCGCTCCTGGTCGTACTTGGAGAGGGCGTACACCGAGGCCAGCGACGGCGGCTTCGTCTCGGGCGTGGGGATCGGCTCGAGCACCTCGCCGTCCGGCCCGCGCACCGCCCAGTCGCCGCGCCGCAGCTGCTCGAGCGGCCGCTCGTCGGCGACGCGAACGGAGCCGTCGGGGGCGCGATAGAGCCCCTCGCCGTAGAGGCTCATGCTGGAGGCGACGACGAGCCGCTCCACCGGCCGCTCGATGAGCGCCTCGAGCAGCACCGCGGTGCCGAGGTTGTTGGTGCGCGTGTAGTGCTCCACCTGATACATGCTCTGCCCCACGCCCACCGCCGCCGCGTAGTGGAAGACCGCATCGACCCCGTCCAGCGCTCGCCGCACGGCCGCCGGGTCGCCGACATCACCGACCAGCAGCTCGACGTCCGGGCTCAGGTAGGCGGGCCGCCGCGCGTCCGGCCCGTGCACCTGGGGCGAGAGGTTGTCCAGCGCCCGCACTCGATACCCGCGCGCCAGCAGCTCGTCGGCCAGATGTGAGCCGATGAACCCGGCGCCGCCGGTGATCAGTACGTGTCGTGTCATGCGATCGGTCCTCCGGGACCACGGGGTAACGAGAGGCCGTCCGCGTCACCGCGCAGTGCGGCGGCGAGGCGGCTCAGACGCAACGGGTGCTGCTCGAATTCAGCGGCCGCACGGCGCTCCCGCGTCGGGACGCGCGCACGGCACGAGCCGCGACGGCGTCAGCAGTGTTCACCTCGGCAGCAGCAGCTCATCAGTCGATCGCCAGGCTGTGCAAGTCTCAGACCTGACGCTGTGCTCGCTGCTGCCGCGACGTCGTGCGACGTCGTGCGACGCCGGTAACATACGTCTGCCCCGACACGTCCGCACAACGTGCGGCGGGCCGCGCGTGCATCCGCGCGGCCCGTCGACACGTCCGCTCACCGTCGCCGTGAGCGCCCATCCGGATGCGCCGGGTCGGTGTGCTCCGGCGGGAGCGCCGGATGCGACGCGGTGCCGCCGCGCACCTCGAAGCGCGACCGGTCGTGACCGTGCCGCTCGACGTCCTGCTCGAGCCGATTCCGCTGGCTCGCGCGCTCCGCCGGATCGTGCTGGCCACGCCCTTCGAACAGCTCGTGCCCCCCGTCGGGCGGATGCTCCGCACGTCGCCCCTCGTCGCGCCGCTCGACGTCGGCGCGCTCCTCGGGACCGGCGGCGTGCAGCTCCTCGAGGAAGCGCTCGTGCGTCTTCTCGCCGTGCTGCCCCTCGGCGTGCGCCTGCGCGCCCTTCTGCTTGCCGCGGCTGTCGCTCTGCTTCCGACTCATGCTGCCTCCGTGACACTGCTGTGGAATGCCGGGGCGATCGGCGCGCGCGCCCATCGCCCCGGGCCGGTCGGCGTCACCCGACCGTCTTGCCGCCGAGCACCGGCAGGATGTCGCCCGTGATGTAGCTGGAGTCCACCGACGAGGCGAGGAAGACGTAGGCCGGCGCCAGCTCCTCGGGCTGCGCCGGGCGCTTCATCGGCACGCTCTGACCGAACTGCTGCACCTTCTCCGGCGGCGCGTCGGCAGGGTTGAGCGGCGTCCACACCGGCCCCGGCGCGACGGCGTTCACGCGGATGCCCCGCTCCACCAGGTTCTGGGCGAGCGACTGCGTGAAGGCGTGGATCGCGCCCTTGGTGCTGGAGTAGTCGAGGAGCGTCTTGTTGCCCTCGATGCCGGTCACCGACCCGGTGTTGAGGATGACGCCCCCCTCCTTCAGGTGCTGCAGCGCCGCCCGCGCCATGTAGAAGTAGCCGTAGATGTTCGTGCGGAAGGTGCGGTCCAGCTGCTCGTCGGTGATGTCCTCCAGCCGCTCGGCGTGCTGCTGGAAGGCGGCGTTGTTGACGAGGATGTCCAGCTTGCCCAGCTCGCGCACCGTCTGCTCGACGGCCTCGCGGCAGAAGGCGGAATCGGTGACGTCGCCGGGAATGAGCAGCGCGCGCCGCCCCTCCGCCTCGACGGCCCGCCGCGTCTCCTCGGCGTCCTCGTGCTCGTTCAGGTAGACGACGGCGACGTCGGCGCCTTCCCGCGCGAAGAGCACGGCGACGGCGCGCCCGATCCCCGAGTCGGCGCCGGTGATGAGCGCCACCTTGCCGGCGAGCTTGCCCGAGCCGCGGTACTGCGGCGCCTCGTAACGTGGGCGGGGCTCCAGCTCCGCCTCCCGCCCCGGCTTGGCCTGGTGCTGCGCGGGCAGCGGGTTCTCCGGGTACGTCCGGTGGGTCGGCTGCACCGCGCCCTTCGCGCCCTTCTGCTTCTCACCGCCCCCGCGCTTGCCGGACGTCTCCTGCCGGCGCTCGGCCTCGCGCTGGATCGCCTGGTTGCGGCGCGCGCCACTCTCCCCCTGCGCCGGGCGGCCGGCGGATGCCGTGGCGCGTGTGCCGGTGCTGCCGGTGCGCGCTCCGCGCCCGGTCGTCGTGCTCGCGGTGCGGGTGCGCCCCTCGCGCGTCGCCGCCGAGGCCTTCATCGCGCGCTCGTCGCGCGCGCGCCCCGCCGCCTTCCGATCGTCGTTCCGCTTGCCCCCCGCCATGCGCCCTCCCGAGCTCCGCTGGACTCCGCGGCCGCACGAGCGGCCCCGCGGCGGACGGACCGGCCCGTCCGCGCGCCGTGAGCTCGTGCAACAGGCGGGCCGGTGGGGAGCGGCGGCCTGCGGTGATGCCTCAGCCGCCGGACGGCCCGAAGGCGGCCCGGATCCGGACGGTGCGCTCGAGCTCGTCCGTCTCCTGCAGCACCTTGGCCCGCAGGTCCGGGGCGAGCTCCGGGTGCGACGCCAGATGCCCGCGCACGACCTCGAGCGCCTGCGCGCTCGTGTGACCGCCGATGAACGCCCCGAGCCACGAGCCGAGGAAGAAGATGCGGCGGTGCTGCTGGATCCACGGCAGGGCGTCCAGCGCCGGCGCCAGATAGGGGAGCGTGAGCTCCTGCTGGCGCAGCGAGTTGAACGCGCCCAGGCTGGCCGTCGCCCAGTCCTCGTTGAGCGTGGAGTCGCGCAGGTAGCGGGCGTAGTAGTCGCGCTTGACGGCCGCGTCCGGCCGGGCGGCGCCGGCCACGAAGGCGCGCCGTCGCCCGTCGGAGGTGGTGTCGCGCGCGGCCTGCTGCGCCAGCCGGGCGTCGGCCGTGGGGGCGCCGGTCTCCACCAGCCGGGTCACGGCCGCCCAACGCGTCGGCGCGCGCAGCGGCGCGCCGGCGGCCGAGTCGGCGTCGAGCAGCCGATCCAGTGCGGCGAGCGCGGCCGGTGTGGTGGCGACGTCGAGGAAGGCATCGAGGTGCGCCTTCCGGAGGTCGTACCCGCGGGCCGTGTCGGCCGCGCCGGCCTGGAGCAGCCGCTCCACCACCGGCTGGCGCGCCGCCCGCTCGGGGTCGCCCAGGTAGGCCGTGGTCGCCCGCACGACGCGCCGCACCAGCGCCGCGACGATCTGCTCGTCCCGCTCGGCCGGGAGCGCGCGCTGCGCGGCATCGAGGAAGCGCGCCGGCGAGAGCCGCGCGTCGCGCACGGCGTCCCACAGCGCGCCCCAGAGCATGGCGCGCAGGAAGTCGTCGCGTACGGTGCCCACGTTGCGCTCCAGCCACGCCGTGCTGCGCTCGTCGAGCTGGACGAGCGCGTAGCCGTAGTCGCCCGCGTTGGCGAAGACGAAGGCGGGCGCGGGGAGCCCGGCCGGCAGGGGCACGACGGTCGTATCGCCCCGCAGCTCCACGGGCACGCGCCGGCTGCCGCCGTCCGGAAAGGCGATCAGCACTTCCAGCCGCATCGGCCACGGACCGGGACCGGAGAGCGACCGGACCGGATGCTGCACGAGGCGCACCGCCTGCAGGCGGCCGTCGCGCACGTCCACGAGCTGCTGCACCGCCGGCATGCCGGGGCGCAGGATGTACTGCGCGCCCCAGTCGTCCAGGGCGTCGCTGCCGCCGGCCACCGCGCGGAGCAGGTCGCGCCAGGTGGCGTTGCCGTAGGCATGCTCGCGCAGGAAGCGCGATACCCCGGCGCGGAACGCGTCGGCGCCGACCAGGTAGTCCAGCTGCTTGAGCACTCCCGGCGCCTTGTTGTAGACGATCGCGCCGTAGTTGCTCTTGGCCTGGTCCAGGTTCCGCAGCTCCTGCCAGACCGGGGTCGTCCCCTCGGTCACGTCGACACCGTAGGCGGCGGGCTTGTTGCGCAGGTAGAAGCTCTTCCACGCGTCGGCGTCCGGCTCGAGCGCGGCCTGCACCTTGGCCGCCATGTAGGTGGCGAAGCCCTCCTTGAGCCAGAGGTCGTCGAACCAGCGCATGGTGACCAGGTCGCCGAACCACTGGTGCGCCACCTCGTGATAGACGGTGGCGGCGCGCCCGATGCGCCGCGTGCGCGTGGGACGCTCGCGGAAGATGAAGCTGTCCTCGTTGTAGAAGACGGCGCCCGGATGCTCCATCCCGCCGAAGGGAAAGGCGGGGGCGAGAAGGAAGTCGAACTTGCCGAAGGGATACGGGATGCCGAAGTACTCGCCGAGCCATTCCAACGCCCTGCCGTTGAGCGCGAGGAGCGAGTCGGCCTCCACCTCGGCCGCGCGCGACCGGCGGACGTAGAGCGTCATCGGGCGTCCGGCCGCCTCGCCGCGGACCGTGGTCCACGGGCCGGCGGCAAAGGCGATCAGGTAGGTGCTGATCGGCTTCGTCTCGGCGAAGCGGAAGGTGATGGATGCCGCCGAGCTGTCGGCACCGAGCACGGCGCCGTTGGCCAGCGCGGTCCAGCCGCGCGGCACGGTGAGGGCGAGCGTCACGCGCGCCTTGAGGTCCGGCTGGTCGAAGCAGGGGAAGAGCTGGTTCGCGTCCGCCGGCACGAGCAGCGTGTAGAGGTAGTCGGCGCCGTCGGTGGCGTCGTGGTAGCGGATGACGCTCGCCCCGGCCGGCGCGATGGCGCTGGCGAAGGCGACCTCCACCTCGTTCGCGCCGGCGCGCAGGAGCGCCGCGGGAATGCGCACGTGCGCGCCGTTGCCCGGCAGCGCCACCGGCGCGCCCCCGTTCACCCGCGCCGGCTCCAGCCGGAGCCCCCGGAAGTCGAGGATGACGTCGCCGTCGCCCTCGTGGACGAAGTGGAGGCGCACGCTGCCCCGAGCCGTGTCGCGGCGCGTGACGTCGAGTCGCAGGTCGTAGCGGACGTCGTGGATCGCCGTCGCCCGGCGCCGGGCGAGCTGGTGCGAGATGCCGGGACCCATGAGCGAGTCCACGACCGGGTCGGGGGCGGCGACCGGCGCGGACCCGCGCGCCGCGAGCGGCGGGCCGGCTGCTGCCGCGAGCAGGCCGATGAGGAGGGCGAGCGTCATGCGCGGACGCTACCGCGCGCCACACGGGCCCGGCAAGAGCGCGCGTCGACGCCGCGTGCACGCCGCGCGGCGCTATGATGCGTGCATGGCTCGCCCATCCGCATCCGCGCCCCCTCGGCGCCCGACGAAGGAGGAGATGCTGGCTGCCGCCGGCCGGCCGGTGCCCGACCTGGTCGCTCCGGGGCTCCGCGTCCTCTTCTGCGGCATCAATCCCAGCCTCTACTCTGCCGCCACGGGCTACCACTTCGCGCGGCCGGGGAACCGCTTCTGGCCGACCCTGCACCGGGCCGGCTTCACCGACCGGCGGCTCGCGCCATGGGAGCAGACGGAGCTCCTGGGCCGCGGCTACGGCATCACGAACGTCGTCGCGCGTTCGACGGCGACCGCGGCCGAGCTGCGCGACGCGGAGCTGCGCGACGGCGGTGCGCGACTGCTGGCCAAGCTCCGGCGCCTCCGCCCGGCCATGCTGGCGGTGCTCGGCATCGGGGCGTATCGTGCCGCATTCGACCGGCCCCGGGCGCTGCTCGGTCCGCAGCCGGAGCACCTGGGCGACACGCCGGTATGGGTGCTGCCGAACCCGAGCGGGCTGAACGCGCACTACCGCATCGACGAGCTGGCCGCCCTCTTCGCCGAGCTGCGCGCGGCGGCGGGAGAGGTTCGTGATGCCACAGGCTGATCGGGATGCACGGGATGTGAGGACCGCGGACTGGACGTCGCGCTGGGGGTCGCCACGTCCGGTCCGCCGGCCCGTTCCCACTCCTTCCGTTGCTTCGCTTCCTCCCGTTCTTCCCGTTCATCCCGTCAGGCCGCTCATCCTGCGGATGGGGGGTTGCGGTTGAGTGTGACGACATTATCTTATTACTAAGATTATGAGCGACACGAAGCGCACGTCCCGCCCGGCCGTCACGGCCGATCTGAACGCCGAGCCGCTGGCGAGCCACGGCGCGGCGGATCCTGCCCTGCAGCTCTGGGTGGTGCTGGCGCGGGCCTACACGGCGGTCGCCCGTCACGCCGAGGCGGACGTGGCGCGGCACGGACTGACGGGATCCGAGTTCGGCATCCTCGAGGCGCTCTACCACAAGGGGCCGATGCTGCTCGGCGAGATCCAGCGCAAGGTGCTGGTCTCCAGTGGCGGCATCACCTTCCTCGTGGACCGGCTGGCGACGCGCGGCCTCGTCGAGCGCCGCGCCTGCGCGGAGGATCGGCGGGCGCGCTACGCGGCGCTCACCCCCGACGGCGAGGCGCTCATCGAGCGGATCTTCCCGGAGCACCGCGCCCGGTTGCACGCGGTGCTCGCCGGCCTGAGCGCCGACGAGCAGCGCGATGCGGCGCGCCTCCTCCGCCAGCTCGGGCGGGCGGCGGCCGAGCTCCCGCCCGGCGGCAGCACGGAGTAGTCGCTTTCTTGCAGTAAAACCTCAGTACTTAGAATCTCAACACCAAACCTCACCAGGAGTCCCGACATGGCCACGAGTGCCCCCACCACTACTGGCATCAGCATCTGGAACATCGACCCGGCGCACAGCCTCATCGAGTTCTCGGCGAAGCACATGATGATCACCACCGTCAAGGGCCGCATCGCCGACGTGACGGGGACGATCACGATCGACGAGAGCGATCTGGACCGCTCCTCGGTGGAGGTCGAGTTCGCCGCGGCCAGCATCGATACCCGGGCCGAGCAGCGCGACGTGCACCTGCGCTCGGCCGACTTCCTGGACGTCGAGACGTATCCCACCATCACCTTCCGCAGCACCCGCGTGGAGGGAGCCAGCATGGACGAGGGGAACGAGTTCGACGTCTACGGTGAGCTCACCATCCGCGGCGTGACGCGCGAGGTGCGCATCAAGGCCACCTACGAGGGGCGCGGCAAGGACCCCTGGGGCGGCACGCGCGTGAGCTTCTCCGGCGATACCAAGATCGACCGCCGCGACTTCGGCCTCACCTGGAACGCGGCACTGGAGACCGGTGGCGTGCTGGTGAGCAACGAGATCCGGATTCACGTCGAGGTCCAGGCCGTCCGCGCCTGAGCCAGATCGACGAGTGGCAGGTAGCGGGTGGCAGGACGCAAGAGGTTGCTTGCACGAGGTCGCGCCGCACCCCTTGCTACTGGTCGCCTGCCACCTGCGCCTGCCACCTGTCACTCCAAGGGGGAGCCATGTCGCGCATCACCGGGCTGCACCACGTCACCGCCATCGCCGGCGACGCTCAGGAGAATCTCGACTTCTACACGACGGTGCTCGGCCTGCGGCTCGTGAAGCGCAGTGTGAACCAGGACGCCCCTGGCACCTACCACCTCTTCTACGCCGACGCGGTGGGGCATCCGGGCACGGACCTCACCTTCTTCCCCTGGCCCGACCTCCCGCCGGGGCGGCGCGGCATCGGACTGACCAACGAGGTGGCGCTCGCCGTCCCGACGGGAAGCCTCGATTACTGGACGGAGCGCCTGGCCCAACACGACGTGCAGGCCGGCGAGCTCACCACCCGCTTCGGCGAGCGCACGCTCACCTTCCTCGACGTGCACGGGCTCGCGCTGGCGCTGGTGGAGACGTCCGATCCGCGCGAGTTCAGCCCCTGGCCAGGGAGCCCCGTCCCCGAGCAGTACCAGATTCGCGGTCTGCACGCGGCGCGCATGGCGCAGCGCGACCTGGGGCCGACGACGCGCTTCCTCACCGAGGGGATGGGGTTCCGTCTCGTGGCCTCGGAGGACGGCTGGCAGCGGTACGCGCTGGGCGAGGGCGGCTCCGGACACGTGCTCGACGTGCAGGCACTCCCTGACGCGCCCCGCGGCACGTGGGGCATGGGCAGCGTGCACCACGTCGCGTGGCGGGTGGCCGACTCCGACGCCGAGGTGGCGGCGCAGCGCGCCGTGCGCGCCGCCGGCGCGGCGGCCACCGACGTGATCGACCGCTTCTGGTTCCGGTCGGTGTACTTCAAGGAGCCCGGCGGCGCCCTCTTCGAGATCGCCACCGACGGCCCAGGCTTCGCCGTCGACGAGCCGACGGAGACGCTGGGCGACCGGCTGATCCTGCCGCCCTGGCTGGAGCCGCGCCGGGCCGAGATCGAGCAGGCGCTGCCGCCGCTCCGCTCGGGCGCCGGCGCGCGCTGACGCGGGCGCAGATGGCCGCGTCGGCGCACCGCGCCCCGCGCCCCGACGCCGGCTGGGACGTGGTGGTGGTCGGCGGGGCGAACACCGACTATCTGGTCCGCGGCCCGACGCTCCCCTGCCCCGGCGACACGGTGCAGGGGACGGCGTTCCAGGAGGCGACCGGAGGCAAGGGCGCCAACCAGGCGGTGGCGGCGGCGCGGCTCGGCGCACGCGTGGCGTTCGTGGGCTGCGTCGGTGCCGACGCGCGCGGCGCGGTCATGCTGCACCGGCTCGCCGCCGAGGGGGTGGACATCCGGCACGTGCGGCGCGCGGCGGAGGCGGAGACCGGCGTGGCGCTCATCCACGTCGACGCGACGGGCGAGAAGCAGATCATGGCCGCGCCGGGCGCGAACGCCCACGCGCGTCCCACCGACGTGGAGGACGCCGCGGCGCTGATCGGCGACGCGCGGGTGGTGCTGCTGCAGCTGGAGCTGCCGATGGCGACCGTGGCGACCGCGGCGCGCCTCGCCCGCGATGCCGGTGCCGTGGTGGTGCTCGACCCCGCGCCGCCCGCGGCGCGGGTACCCGGCGAGCTGCTGGCGCTCGCCGACGTCGTGCGGCCCAACGCCGGGGAGGCCCACGCGCTCACCGGCGTGCGCGTGACCGACGTGGACTCGGCGCGTGACGCCGCACACCGCCTGCTGGCGCGTGGCCCGTGGGCGGTGGTGGTGCAGGCCGGTGAGCGGGGCGACCTGCTGTGCTGGCGAGACGCGCGCGGCGCGGCGCAGGAAACACTGCTGCCGCACCTGTCCGTCCGGAGCGTGGACGCCACCGGTGCCGGCGACGCCTTCGCCGCGGCGCTGGCCGTGAGGCTGGCCGAGGGTGCACCACCGCCCGACGCGGCGCGCTTCGCCAGCGCCGCGGCCGCCCTCACGACGACGGTGCTGGGTGCGCAGGCGGCGCTGCCGCGTCGTGACGCGGTACAGCGTCTGCTCGCGGGAGCAGCACGGTGACGCGGGTGCCCCGGCCGGGCGCGCTGTCCACGCGCACCTGCCCGCCGCTCTGCTGGACGATGCCGTACACCGTCGGGAGTCCGAGGCCCGTCCCCTTCCCCGGCTCCTTGGTGGTGAAGAAGGGCTCGAAGAGGTGGGGGAGGATCGCCGGATCGATGCCCACGCCAGAGTCCTCGACGACCAGCGCGACATAGGCGCCGGGCGGCACGCCGTCACCCGGCGTCCCGTCCCCCTCGCCGATTTGCACCGCCGCGGTACGCAGGACG
>DASTRO010000095.1:0-6735 GCA_035761165.1 Gemmatimonadaceae bacterium
CGACCTGCACAACCTCTTCGGCGACACCAACGCCGTCCACATCCGCCTCGGCAGCGGCCGCAGCGGCTACGAGATCACCCACCTGGTGCACGGCGACACGGTGACCGAGGTGCTGCAGTACGTGCAGTTCGGCGCGCACGAGCTGCTCTCCACCTTCCGCCGCAAGGTGAACGCCTGTCGCGGCCTGACGCGCGACGAGGCCAACGCGTTCATCGCGGATTTCGTCGCGGGGCTGGAGGGCTATACGTACCTGGAGGGGGAGGCGGCGCGGTGAATGTCAGCGATCAGCGCTGAGCGCTCGGCGGTCAGGGTGACACCCTCTGGCGAGCCAGTACTGGCCAGCCCGGGGCCGTTTCGCTGACCGCCGAGCGCTCAGCGCTGATCGCTGCCCCTCACCCCTCGTACCGCTTCGCGACCTCCCGCCAGTTCACCACGTTCCACCAGGCGGCGACGTAGTCGGGCCGGCGGTTCTGGTACTTCAGGTAGTACGCGTGCTCCCAGACGTCGAGGCCGAGCAGGACGCGGTTGGCCGCCACGCCGTCCATCAGCGGGTTGTCCTGGTTGGGCGTGCTCGTGATCGAGAGCTTGCCACCGTCGGCCAGCAGCCACGCCCAGCCCGAGCCGAACCGGCTGCCGGCCGCCGCCGCGAACTGCTGCTTGAACTGGTCGAAGCCGCCGAAGCTGGCGTTGATCGCGTCCGCCAGGGCGCCGCTCGGGGCGCCGCCCCCGTCGGGGGCCATCAGCTGCCAGAAGAGCGAGTGGTTCCAGTGGCCGCCGCCGTTGTTGCGCACGGCCGTGCGGACCGCCTCCGGGACCGTCCCGAGGTCCGCGAGGAGGGCGTCGAGGGGACGGTCCTGCAGCTCCGGCGCCTTCTCCAGCGCCGCGTTGAGGTTGTTGACGTAGGCCCCGTGGTGCTTGTCGTGATGGATCTCCATCGTCCGCGCGTCGATGTGCGGCTCGAGGGCGTCGTTGGCGTAGGGCAGCGGCGGTAGCGTGTGCGCCATGGTCGTTCTCCGTGGAAGTGCGAGACGGCAGCCATGCGAGCGGCCAGCCGGTGCGGCCGGTCGCCCGTCGAAAGGATAGTCGCCCGGGCAGTCGATTCCAGCCCGGGGCGGGGGACCGCACGGGCTGCCGTCGGACCGGCAGGCCGCACGCTATGGGCCAGCGCGCCGCGTCGCTATTCTTCCCCGTCCCATGACTGCCCCCGACGATTCCGTGCTGGCTCCCGCTCCATCCGGCCCGCCGGCGCCGCCCGCCGCGGCCGGCGACCCGACCGCCCCGCGCCGCGGCCCCGTGCGGCGCCTCTACGACTGGACGCTGAGCTGGGCCGACCGGCCGGGCGGCACGTGGGCGCTCTTCGGCCTCGCCTTCGCCGAATCCTCCTTCTTCCCGATCCCGCCCGACGTCCTCCTCATGGCCCTCTGCATGGGGCGGCCGAGGCGGAGCTTCTGGTTCGCGCTCGTGACCACGGTGGGCTCGGTGCTCGGCGGCATCGCCGGCTACTTCATCGGCCACTCGCTCTTCGAGCAGGTCGGGCGCCCCATCCTCGAGTGGTACGGCGCCACCGCCGCCTTCGACCGCGTCGGCGATCTCTATCGGGCCAACCTCGTCGTCGCCCTCGGCACGGCCGGGTTCACGCCGGTGCCGTACAAGGTCTTCACGATCGCCGGTGGGGCGTTCGCCGTGCCCCTCCTCCCCTTCGTGCTGATCTCCATCGTCAGTCGCGGCGCGCGCTTCGTGCTGGTCGGGACGCTGATCTACTACTTCGGCCCGCCGGTGAAGTCGTTCATCGACCGCTACTTCAACCTGCTGTCGGTCCTCTTCGTCGTGCTCCTCGTGGGTGGGTTCGCCCTGGTGAAGCTGGCGATGGGTTGACCGGGTCGGTTCGATCCTTGCACCGCCGGCGCGGTGATGCGCACTGCTGTACCGACCTCCACCGCGCCGCGCCGTGTCGTCCACGGCTGACCGATCCGCCGAGCACCCGTCGGTCGAGCACGCCATGGCCGAGGTCGCCGAGGTGCTCGATCTGGCGCTCCACTTCAGCGACGATCAGGGCACCCGCTGGCGCCGCCGCGGGCTCTCGCCACGGGGCGAGCGCTGGTTCGATGTCGTCGCCTGGCTGGTGCTGGCCGTCTTCGTCGCCGGGTGGGGCTGGTCGGTGGCCGACGCGCGCGAGGCCGCGGACACCGCCACCGGGGAGCTGGGGCCGCGGCGCGGCCTCTCCGAGCCCACCGCCCGCATCACGGCCGCGCTCACCGAGGCGGACGCTCCGAGCGCCGCGTACCTGAGCGCCGCGGCGCTCGCCGCCTTCAGCCCCGATCGTGGGGAGAGCGGGAAGCTCCGGGCCGTCATCCTCGACCCCGGCGAGGACCTGGAGCTCGAGGCCGTGCCGGAGGGGGCCCGCGTCGGCCTCGCGCCGGCCGACAGTGCCCGCGCCCGCCGCTCGGCCGACCCGGACTCGCTCGTCGCCCCGAAGAAGCCGGGGATCTGGCAGCTCATCCTCGAGGCGGGGAATGCGCTCGCGCCGGTGGCCGACTTCGCGGTCATCACCCGCCGCCCGCTCTCGGCGCGCCACAACGGCCGCGTGGGGCTCTACTTCATCGGCACCTGGCCCACCGAGCGGAAGCCGCACGCCGGCTACCGCACGCCGAGCGGCTTCATCGAGGTCACGCCGGAGAACCAGGACACCTACGTGTCCGAGCACTTCCAGCTGAAGGACTTCCTGACGCACGGGCAGGAGAACGTCTGGCCGAAGTACCTGGTGCTCGACATGCGCCTGGTGGACAAGCTGGAGCTGGTGCTCGCCGATCTCGAGTCGCGCGGCGTGAACACGGACGGCGTCGTCGTCATGAGCGGCTTCCGCACGCCCCAGTACAACGAGCACGGCGGGCTCACCGCCGGACGCGCCACGCTCAGCCGACACATGTACGGCGACGCGTCGGACATCTTCATCGACAACGACGGCGACTTCTGGATGGACGACATCAACCGCGACGGCAGGCGCGACGTGGGTGACGCGCGCTATCTCGCCGCCGCCGCCGAGCGCGTGGAGCGGCAGCATCCGTCGCTCATCGGCGGCATCGGGATCTACACCCCGGGGCCGGGTCACGGCCCGTTCGTGCACATCGACACCCGCGGCTTCCGCGCGCGGTGGTAGCGTCACCCGAGGGAGGAGTCATGACGGAGCACCGCAGATCAGACGAGCTGACCGACGCCGAGCGCGCGGCCGAGCAGGAGACGGCGCGCCGCGGCAGCGCGGCCGAGCGCGCGATGCGCGTGCGCGAGAGCGACCTGGAGCCGTACGTGGGGCTCGGCTACCTGTCGAAGCTCTTCCGCTTCATCGCCGTCTTCCTGGCCATCCTGCTCGTCGCCGAGGTGGCGACGGGGCTGGTGGCGCAGGGGCGCTCGGCCATCCCCACGCTGCTCGCCGAGGCGAGCCGGCTGATCGTCCTGGCCGGCCTGCTCTGGGGCGCCGGCGACCTGGCGATCCTGCTCATCGACGTCGGCCACGACGTGCGGGCGGCGCGCATCCTGCTCGGCCGGCAGGTGGCGCACCACCTGGAGCAGCACCACGGGCCGGGCGACGTCGAGCGCCCGGTGAGCACCGCCGCGGCGGCCGACCGGGGCCGCGCGCGGCGCGAGCCGGCCGAGGCCTCGCGCACCGGTCCCACCGGGCTCTGACGCCAGCGACGCGTGGCGCGACGCCCGCCGCGGCCGGGGCGGTACGATCGTTGCCACTGACGCGGCCGTGCGGGTTCACCATAAACCTGAGGGTGCCGAGATGCTCTGGACGATCGCAATCATCCTGCTGGTGCTCTGGCTGCTCGGGGCGTTCGTCTTCCCCGTGGGCGGCGGGCTCATTCACCTCCTGCTCGTCATCGCGCTCATCGTGATCGTCTACCGTCTCGTCACCGGGCGGCGCGTGGTCTAGCGGGCCAGCAGGCGCACGTCGCAGGTGGGAAGGCGCAAGGATCATCCGTGATCCTTGCGCCTTCCCACTTGTCGCGTATTACTGCCCGCTCGTCACACGTCCCCGCACCCCGCCATGCTCGTCCTCGTCGTCTCGCACACCCACTGGGATCGTGAGTGGTACCACGGCCTCGGCCGCTTCCGGCAGCGGCTCGTCGCGCTCGTCGACGAGCTGCTCGACGCGCCGGCGGACGCGCGCGTCCCCTTCCTGCTCGACGGCCAGGCGATCGTGCTCGAGGACTACCTGGGCGTGCGGCCGGAGCGTGAGGCCGACCTGGCCGCGGCCCTCCGCGAGGGGCGGCTCGAGGCGGGGCCCTGGTACGTGCTGGCGGACGAGCTGATCCCAGGCGCGGAGAGTCTGGTGCGCAACCTGCTCGCCGGGCGTCGCACGCTGGCGCGCCTCGGCGCCGCCGCGCCGCCGGTGCTCTACTCACCGGACGCGTTCGGTCACCCGGCGGCGCTGCCGACGCTGGCCGCCGGCTTCGGGCTGCCGGTCGTCGTGGCCTGGCGCGGCTACGGCGGCCGACGCTGGCCGCCCGGCGACACGGCACGCTGGCGCGCCCCGGACGGCAGCGCGGCGGTGCTCCACCACCTGCCGCCGGACGGTTACGAGTTCGGCTCCAGTCTGCCGGCCGACGACGCCCGCGCGGCTGCGCGCTGGCAGACCATGCGCACCGTGCTCGCGCCCCGTGCCCGACTCGGGTTGATGCTCGTGCAGAACGGCGCCGACCACCATGCGCTGCAGCGCGACGCGACCGCGGCGCTGGCGGCGCTCGCCCGCGCCGCGGCCCCGCACGATGAGGTGCGCCGCACCACGCTCGCCGAGGTCGTCCGCGCGATCGCCGATCGCGCGGCGCGCACTGCCGGGGGCGAGCTGCCGGAGGTGACGGGCGAGCTCCGCGACTCGTACGGCTACACCTGGACGCTCCCGGGTACGCTCGCCACACGCGCCGGGCAGAAGCGTCGCGTCGCTCACGCCGAGCGCGCGTTGGTGCGCGACGTCGAGCCCTGGCTCGCGCTCTCGCCGCTGCGCGCCGACGCATCGGCGACCGCCGCGCTCCACGCCGCGTGGCGCACGCTGCTCGCCTGCCTCCCGCACGACACGCTGTGCGGCTGCGCCACCGACGCCGTGGCCGCGGCGATGGAGGCGCGACTGGCCAGCGTGGCGGAGCAGGCGCGCGGCCTGCGCGCCGATGCGCTCGACGCGCTGGTCGGCCACGACGCCGCGGCGGCGCGCGAGCGGCGCGACGACTGGCGCCCGGTGCTCGTCGTGCGCAACGCGACGGCGCGGCCGCGCGGCGGCGTGGCCGAGGTGGAGCTGCTGACCTTCCTGGCCGACGAGCCGGTGGGGCCGGGCTCGTGCGCGCCGACCGCCGTGCCGCCGCCGCAGGGTGTCGCGGTCGACGGCGGGCGCGTGCCGGTGCAGCCACTGCGGGCGGGCCCGGCGCGGCACCGAGTGGAGTCGCCGCGGCACTACCCGGACAACGATCTCGTGTGGCGCACGCGCGGGCTGGCCTGGGTGCCCGCCGTGCCGGCGTACGGCGTGGCCGCCTACCCGGTCGACGCGGGCGCCGTCCACGCCGCCGCGTCGGCACCGCCGCATGCGGCGCACGCCGGCGCGCGCGGCGGCGTGACGGTGCTGGAGAACGGCCACCTCGCCGTCGCCATCCACGGCGACGGGCGCGTGGAACTGCGCACCGACGACGGCCGCGTGATCGCCGACCTGCTCGGCCTGGAGGACGTGGGCGACGTGGGCGACACGTACACCCATTCGCCGGTGGGCGACGTCCTGACGGCGGCGCGATGCCGTGGCGCGCGCGTCGTCGCCGGCGGCCCGCTGCGGGCGACGGTGGAGCTGCGGCTCGAGCTCCGCGTGCCGGCGCGGCGCACCCGTCGCCGCGCGGCCCCTCCCGTGCCGCTCCCCATCCGCGTCCGCCTCTCGCTCGACGCCGGCGCGCCCTTTCTGCGCGTGGCCGTGCGCGGCGTGAACCGCGCGCGCGACCATCGGCTGCGCCTCGTGCTCCGCACCGGTGTGGCCGACGCCGCGGTGTTCGCCGACGCGGCCTTCGGCCCGGTGCGGCGCGAGCCCATCGTCGTCCCGCCGGACGACCTGCGCATGGAGCGGCCGGTGCGCACCGCACCGCTCCACCGCTACGTCTCGCTCACGACCTCACGGACCGGAGCCACCGTCTATGCGGACGGCCTGGCCGAGTACGAGGCCACGCCGGCCGGCGACGTCGCCGTCACCCTCGTGCGCGCCATCGGCGCGCTCTCGCGCGCGCACCTGCCCGAGCGGCCGGGGCACGCCGGCTGGCCGGTGCGCACCCCGGCGGCGCAGTGCCTGGGCCGCTTCGCCGGGCGGTTCGCGCTCCTCCTGCACGGCCCCCGCGACGAGGCCACGATCGACCTCGTGGAGCGTGTGGCGGACGACGTGCTCCTCCCCCTGTGCGGCACGACGCTGCGCTCCGCGCTGGCACTGCCGCCGACGACACACGGCGTGGGGCTGGAGGGTGACGGCCTGGCCGTGAGCGCCATCAAGCCGGCGGAGCAGGGGAGCGCGATCGTGCTCCGCTGCGTGAACCTGCTCGACCGCCCCGTGACCGGCGCCTGGCGGCTGCCCCCGTCGGTCGTCCACGTGCGCCGCGCCCGGCTGGACGAGACGCCGATCGAGCCGCTCCCACTGACGGGGGGCCGCGTGGAGTTCACGGCCCGCCCGCGCGAGGTGGTGACGGTGCTCGCAGAGCCGCGCTCGGCGACAGGCCGGAC
>DASTRO010000096.1:0-2209 GCA_035761165.1 Gemmatimonadaceae bacterium
GAGGCCGCCCAGCCGTACCGCGGCGGCGATGAGGGCGCCGGTCTTGTGCCGGTGGATGCGCTCCAGCTCCGGCAGCGTGAGCGAGCGCCCCTCCCCCTGCAGGTCGAGCAGCTGCCCGCCGATCATCCCCGCCGCGCCCGAGGCGCGCATCAGCGTGCGCACGACCTCGCCCACCTCGCCCTCGTCCAGCCCCAGCTCGCGCGCCGCCGCGGCGGCCCGCCGCGCGGCCCGCGGCACCATGGCCAGTCCGGCGGCGGTGGCCACCGCCACGCCGTGGACGCGGTGCACCGTCGGCCGGCCGCGCCGCACGTCGTCGTCGTCCATGCACGGCAGATCGTCGTGCACCAGCGAGTAGGCGTGAACGATCTCCACCGCGGCGGCCAGCCCGGCCGGATCGCCCTCGCCGCCCGCGGCCCGGTAGGCGCCCGCCACGAGCACGGCGCGGAGCCGCTTGCCCCCGCCCAGGAGGCTGTAGCGGATCGCATCGGCAACGTCGGCCGGCAGGGGGGCGAGGTCGCGCTCGCAGCAGCGGACGAGCGCCGCGTCCACGGCCCGCCGGTCCTCGGCCAGCGCGGCGCCCACCGTCTCGACTTCGGAGATCATGCCCCGAAGTCGGTCACGTCGAACGTGCCGTCGGCCTGCTCGATGAGCTGCTTCACCCGCGCGTCCGCCTGCGCCAGCTCGGCCGCCGCGGCGCGCAGCTGCTCCACCCCCTGCTCGAAGAGGCGGAGCGCGTCCGCCAGCTCCACGTCGTCGCCGTCGAGCCGCTCGACGATCTCCTCCAACTGCCGCATGCTCTCTTCGAAGGTCATCGGGCGGAGGGCGTGGAGGGCGTGGAGGACAGCGTGGTCGCCTGGACGCGGCCGTCGCGCAGGAGCAGCGCGAACTCCAGGCCGGGGGTGAAGGCGTCGACCGACGCCAGCGTCGCACCGTGGCCGTCCTGGGCGACGGCGTAGCCGCGGGCGAGGGTGGCCAGCGGGCTCAGCGCGTGCAGACGGCCCGCCAGCTCGCGCAGTCGCGCCGAGTAGCGCTCCACGTACCGGCCGGCGCGGGCGGCCAGTGCGTCGGCGACGGCGCGGCGCTCCGCCTCGGCGCCCTCGAGCCGCAGCGTCATCGCCTCCGCCAACCGCGCGCCGAGTCGTCGCACCGCCGCGTCGGCCTCGGCCCGGACGGGCACCGCGGCCTCCGCGGCGGCCGAGGGCGTGGGCGCGCGCAGGTCGGCCACCAGGTCGCAGAGCGTGACGTCCACCTCGTGCCCGACCGCGGAGATGGTCGGCACGGGGCAGTATGCCACGGCGCGTGCGACGCCCTCGTCGTTGAACGCCCAGAGATCCTCGCGCGCCCCACCGCCGCGTCCGACGATCACCACGTCGGCCAGCCCACACCGGCCGGCGCGGTCGATGGCGGCGCAGAGCTCGTGCACCGCGCCGTCGCCCTGCACCTTCGCGGGCACCACCAGCAGCTGCACCGAGCCCCACCGGCGGCGCGCGACGGCGACGATGTCGTGCAGCGCGGCGCCGCTGGGGCTGGTCACGATGGCCACGCAGCGCGGGTAGCGCGGGAGTGGGCGCTTGCGCTCCGGATCCAGCAGCCCGTCGGCGTCGAGCCGGGCCCGCGCCTGCTCCAGCGCCTTGCGCCAGAGGCCGTCGCCGGCCGCCTCCATCGTCTTCACCGAGAGTTGCAGGTCGCCGCGCGCGGCGTACACCGTCACCTGCGCGAGCGCCGTGACCTGCATCCCGTCGTCCGGCGGCGCGGGGATGCCGCGCTGGTCGCGCGACCAGACGACGCAGCGGATCTGCGCCGCATGGTCGCGCAGGCAGAAGTACCAGTGGCCGTTGCGGTGCGCCTTGAAGTCGCTCACCTCACCGCGCACCCAGAGCGGCAGGAAGGCGCCCTCCAGCAGGTCCTTGGCCGTGGCGGTGACCGTGCTCACCGCCACCGCGCTGGCCGCGCTGCTCCCCGGCACCTCCAGGAAGCCCGGCGAGAGGCCGCCGTCGAGCCACGGGTCGGGGTGGATCGCCGGGCGGGACGCGCTGCGCCCGCGGCTGCGCCGACGCTCGCGCCCGTGCGGCGACGTCGATCCGTCCTCCGCCATCGCGGGCCCGGGCCGCTCCGGCGGAGCGGATGGCACCGGGGGCGCCGCCGACGCGAAGAGATCGAGCGCGAGCTCGGCCGACGGGGCGCGCCCCGGCCCCCGGCGCGGGCTCAC
>DASTRO010000097.1:0-10034 GCA_035761165.1 Gemmatimonadaceae bacterium
CATTCCCGACGCCGTCTCCCCACACCGTCTCCCCACCCCTCCCCTCGCTCCTCTCCGCGCCCTCCGCGTCTCCGCGTGCGCCCCCGCCGGACCGTCACGACCCCGCACGGGTGCCTGGGCGCGCGAGCCTCGGCCCGGCCGGCCGTTCCCCCAATTCCGTTCGGCCGCTGGTGAGAGGAGCCGTGGAATAGCCGGGAGCGATCCGCGTGATCCGCGGCGGTAGCTGCGGCGCAGCCGCTCCGCGTCGATCCGCGGCAAGCAGTTCCGCGACGCGCCGCGGTGGGCGGTCGTGGCCCCGCGTTGCATCCCTATCCGGGTCCCCCTATCATCGACCGCCCCGCGCATCGGCACATCCAGTGCGACGCCGGCGGCGTAGGCACCCGCAGGGGGTGCGACGATGACGGCACGATTGGCGGACATCCTGCGCGCGGCGCGCCACGACCTGTTCGTCGGACGCGAGGCCGAGCGCGCGCTGCTCATGGACGCGCTGCGCGCGCCGGAGCCCCCCTTCCACGTGCTCGTCGTGCATGGGCCCGGCGGCGTGGGGAAGACCGCGCTGCTGCACGAGTACCTCCAGCTCTGCCAGCAGGAGGGGGCGTGCGCCACGTATCTGGACGCGCGCCACCTCGAGCCGACGCCCGACGCCGTCCTCCGCGCGCTCGCCGACGCGTTCGGCCTGCCCGCACCGACGCCCGTGCTGGAGGCGCTGGCCGAGCGCGTCGAGCGGCACGTCCTGCTGCTCGACACCGGCGAGCGGCTGGCGCCGCTGGACGGCTGGCTGCGCGAGACGCTGCTGCCGCAGCTGCCGGCACGGATGCTCCTCGTGCTGGCCGGGCGCGATCCGCCGCCGCCGGCCTGGCGGAGCGACCCCGGCTGGCGCGCGCTCACGCGCACCGTCGCGTTGCGCAACCTGACGCCCGAGGAGAGCTGCCGCTACCTGCGGCTGCGCGCCGTGCCGCCGGCGCAGCACGCCGCCGTGCTCGACTTCACGCACGGCCACCCGCTGGCGCTCTCCCTCGTCGCCGACTCCGCCGCGCAGCACGAGCGCGAGCGCGCGTTCGACCCGGGCACCGAGCCGGACGTCATCCGCGCGCTGCTCGAGCGCTTCGCGGAGATCGCCGGCGTGGACCCGGCGCGGCGGGGCGCGCTGGAGGCCGCAGCGCAGGTGCGCGTCGTCACCGAGCCGCTGCTGGCCGCCATGCTCGGCCTGGCGGACGCGCACGACCTCTTCGCCTGGCTGCGCTCGCTCTCCTTCATGGAGGCGGGGCCGTTCGGGCTCTTCCCGCACGACCTGGTGCGCGACGCGCTCGCCCTCGACCTGCGCTGGCGCAATCCCGACCTGTACGACGAGCTGCACCAGCGCGCCCGCGGCTACTACGCCGCGCGACTGCAGCGCACGCAGGGCGCCGAGCAGCAACGCGTGCTCTTCGACTACGTCTACCTGCACCGCCACAACCCGGTGGTGCGGCCCTTCCTGGAATGGCAGGAGAGCGGCGCCGCCGTCGGCGAGACGCCCGCCTCGCCGGCCGACGTCGACGCGCTGGTGGCGATGGTGCGCCGCCACGAAGGCGACGCCTCGGCGCGGCTGGCCGCGCACTGGCTGGCGCGGCAGCCGCACAACGCCCTGCTCTTCCGCGATCCGGCGGGGGCGCCGAGCGGCTTCATGCTCGCCCTGGCGCTGCGCGAGCTGGACGACGCCGGGCGCGGCGCGGACCCGGCCACGCGCGCCGCCACCGACCATCTGGCGCGCCACGCCCCGCTGCGCGCCGGCGAGCAGGCCACGCTCTTCCGCTACTGGATGGACCGCGAGGGCTACCAGGCCGTCTCCGCGGTGCAGAGCCGCATCTTCGTCGCCATCGTCCGGCACTACCTGGTGACGCCGGGCCTCGCCTTCACCTTCTTCCCCTGCGCCGACCCGGACTTCTGGGCACCGATGCTGGCCTACGCCGACATCGGCCGCCTGCCCGAGGCGGACTTCGTCGTCGGCGACCGGCGCTACGGCATGTACGGCCACGACTGGCGCGTCGTCTCCCCCACCGCCTGGCTGGCGCTGCTGGCACGACGCGAGACGGGCACCACGCCGTCCACCGCCCAGGCCGCCCCGACGGACCGGCTGCTGGTGCTGAGCGAGCCGGAGTTCGTCGGCGCGGTGCGCGACGCGCTGCGCCGCTGGAGCGAGCGCGACGCCCTGCGCACCAGTCCCCTGCTCCGCTCGCGCATGGTGGCCGAGCGGGCGGGCGGCGCGACGGGGGACGCGGAGCGCGTGGCCGTGCTGCGCGCGCTGGTGCGCGAGGCGGCGGCCGCGCTGCGGGCCGCGCCGCGCCACGCCCGCCTGGCCGACGTGCTGCACCACGCCTACTTCCGCCCCGCACCGAGCCAGGAGCGCGCGGCCGAGCTGCTGTACATGTCGTTCAGCACCTTCCGACGGCACCTCAAGGCGGCGGTGGGTGCCGTCACCGCGCAGCTCTGGCGGTGGGAGCTGGACGGCCCGCCGCCAGCCGATGCGGCGGACCCCGCCGCGCGCGCCGGGACGTCGGTGGGGACGGACGCGGTGGGCGGCGGACCGACCTGACGCTTCCCGCGCCGGCACGCGGGGGATTGCGCGCCGGGCGTCGGCGCTGTCGTGTATGGCCGTCCCGCTCCCGGAGCCTGCGATGATCCCGCGTCCCCTCCTCGCGGCGCTCGGCGCCGCCGTCGCGCTCGCGCCCCTGTCGGCCGCCGCGCCGCAGCCGCCGGCCGGTGGCGCCGCGTCGGCCGCCTTCGCCGACCCGCAGCGCGTCGCCCGGCTCGCCGCCGCCTTTCCCGCCATCGACAGCCTGATGCGCGGCTACGCCGAGCGGTCGCACGTGCCGGGGATGGCGTACGGCATCATCGTGGACGGGCGGCTGGCGCACGTCGGCACGGCGGGCGTCCGCGACGTCGCGGCGCGCGCGCCGGTGGACAGCACCACCGTCTTCCGCATCGCGTCCATGACCAAGAGCTTCACCGCGGTCGCCATCCTCCAGCTGCGCGACGCGGGGAAGCTCTCGCTGGAGGACCCGGTCGAGCGCTACGTGCCGGAGCTGGCCGGGCTGCGCTACCCCACCAGCGACGCGCCGAAGATCACCATCCGGCACCTGCTCTCGCACTCCGCCGGCTTCCCCGAGGACAACCCGTGGGGCGACCGGCAGCTCGCCGACACGGACGAGGAGCTGTCGCGGATGATGCGCGCGGGGATCCCCTTCTCCACCGCGCCGGGCACGAGCTACGAGTACTCCAACTACGGCTTCGCCATCCTCGGCCGCGTGGTGGCCAACGTGTCGGGCATGCCGTACGCGCGCTACCTGGAGGAGCACGTGCTGCGGCCGTTGGGCATGCGCTCCACCACGCTCGAGGCAGCGGCCGTGCCGGCGGAGCGGCTGGCGCACGGCTACCGCTGGCAGGACGACGCGTGGGTGGAGGAGCCGCCGCTCCCCGACGGCGCCTTCGGGCCGATGGGGGGTCTCCTCACCTCGGTGGGGGACCTGTCGCGGTGGGTGGGCTTCCTGCTCGACGCCTGGCCGCCGCGCGACGGGCCCGACGCGGGCCCGCTGCGCCGCGCGTCGCGGCGCGAGATGCAGCAGGTGGTGCGCTACAACGGCGCCTCGGCGGCGTACGACAGCGCCACCGGGCGCGTGACGCTGAGCGCCGGCGGCTACGGCTACGCGCTGGGCGTGCGCGAGACCTGCCGCTTCCGCATCTCGGTGTCGCACACCGGCGGGCTGCCGGGCTACGGCTCGCTCATGCGCTGGCTCCCCGAGTACGGCGTCGGGATCGTGGCGCTCGGGAACCGCACCTACACCGGGTGGAGCGGCGTGGCGGAGGAGGCGCTGGCGCTGCTGGCGCGCACCGGGGCGCTGGTGCCGCGCGCCCCCGAGCCCGCACCGATCCTGCTGCAGCGGCGCGAGCAGGTATCGCGGCTGGTGGCGCGGTGGGACGACGCGCTGGCCGACAGCCTGGCGGCGATGAACCTGTTCCTGGACGAGTCGAAGGAGCGCCGCCGGTCGGCCCTGGACCGGCTGCGCGACGCGGCCGGGGGCGAGTGCCGCCCGGAGGGGCCGCTGGTGGCCGAGAACGCGCTGCGCGGGCGCTGGCGGATGCGCTGCCGCGACGGCGACCTGCGCGTGGCCATCACCCTCGCGCCCACCGTGCCGGCCGGCGTGCAGTACCTGGACGTGCGGCCGATGGGACGCGACGAGAGCCTGGAGCCGCCGCGCGCCTGCCGCTGACGCCGCCGGCGGCCGGCGTCGGCTGCCGCTGACGCCACCGCTCGAAGACCGAGCCGCGACGGCCCCCGCCGCTGACGCCGCCGGGCGGCCGCGAGATCGAGCAGGGAATGAGCAGGACTTGAGCACCGGGTGAGCTGGTGGATGAGCACCGGCGCCGCCGATCGTGGCGCGTGCCGGTGGCGGGGTGCCGCCGGCCCCGTCATCCACCGCCCGCCGGAGGTGCTCATGTCCGTCCCCCGCAGCGATCCCATCCCCAGCACGCCGACACGCGCCGGACTGTCGGCGATGCCGGCCACCACCACGGGCGCCGCCCGCCTGGTGCTCGAGCTCTACGCCATCTACAACGACCGCGCCTTCGATCGCGGCGCCGCGATGGTGGCGCCCGACTTCGAGCTGCAGGCCATGCCGACCGGCGAGCTCTTCCGCGGCACCGACGGCTACCGTGCCTTCGTCGGCATCTGGGCGGCGGCCTTCCCCGACTCGCGCGTGGACATCCGCACGGTGGTGGCCGAGGGGGACTCCGTGTGCGTCGAGTTCGTGGGACGCGGCACGCACGACGGGCCCTTCCGCACCCCGGGCGGCACGATCCCGCCCACCGGCCGCGCGGTCGAGATCCCCTTCCTGGACCTCTGGCGCGTGCGCGACGGGGTGGTGCAGGGCGGCCGGACCTACTTCGACATCGGCACGATCATGCGCCAGCTCGGGCTCCTGACCTGACGCATGCCGACGCGGCGCGCCGAGGCGGCGCGCCGCCCTCCTCGTCCGTCATCCGCGATCCACCACTCGCGAGGTCGCCATGCTTCCATCCCACATCCCGCGCCCGCCGCGGCGTCGGCACCGCGCGGCCGCCCTACTCGCCCTCACCGTCGCGTGCGCCGCCGGCGTGGCGCGCGTGGCCCTGGGCTCCGACCACCAGGACACGCCCGAGGTGGAGCTGAGCCCGCGCATGGACATCAACGACGTCTATGCGTTCCCGGGCGCCAGCGCCGACCGCATCGTGCTCGTCCTCACCACCTCGTCGCCCATCGCGCCGGGGGCGGACGCCAGCTTCGACCCCAACCTCCTCTACCAGATCAAGGTGGACAACAGCGGCGACGCGGTGGAGGACCTCGTGCTGCAGTTCACCTTCGACGGCATGGGCGCCTCGCAGCGCGTGCACCTGCGCGGCCCGGTGGCGCCGGCGCAGACGGGAACGAGCAACACGCTCGTCGCCACCGCGCCGCAGCTCACGGGCGCCGTGAACCAGGTGCTCGGCTCGGCCACCGGCGTGCAGCTCTTCGCCGGCCTGCGCGACGATCCGTTCTTCATCGACCTCGAGCAGTTCTTCCGCATCGTGCCGGACCGCCGGCCGGCCACCGGCCCGCTCTCCACCATCGGCCCCGAGCCGGAAGCGAGCGCCTTCCGCGACCCCGGCATCGACTACGTGCGCGGCTTCAACACGCTGGCCATGGTCGTCGAGCTGCCGGTGGCGATGCTCACCGGCGGCGGCAGCGGCCGGCTCGGCCTCTGGGGCACCACCAGTCGTTAGGCACCGCCGCCCGCATCCACCCGGAGTTCCCCATGCGCATCATCACCGCCAGACGCCGCGCGCTCGCCGTGGCGCTCCTCGCCCTCTCGGCCGCGGCGGCCTGCGACGACGACGACGACGGGGGCGCCATCTTCGGCCCCGAGGCGCCGAACCGCGTCTTCCGCCAGATCGACCGACTGGGCAACCCGCTCGTCAGCGAGGTCTTCCTGGAGAAGCGCAGTCACGGCTTCCACAACGCCGGCATGCCGAGCACCGACGTGGCCACCTTCAAGGCGCCGCTGGAGGCGTTCGTGGCCACCGTGGCCGGCCGCAACACCACCGTGCAGACGACGCTCTCCGGCGTGCTGCTCCCGGACATGCTGATCGTGCAGACCGACAAGCCGGCGGCCAGCGCGGGGTGGCTGACGTGGGCGCTGGCCGACGGCTACGGCGGCCGCAAGCTCACCGACGACGTGGTGGACGCCGGCCTCGCCGCCATCTTCGGCCCGCTGCTCAGCACCGAGAACGTCTCCCCCGGGCTGGCCAGCGACAACCTGGCGGCCAACGACGAGGCGTTCGGCACCGCCTTCCCCTATCTCGCCGAGCCGCACTGAGCGGCGGTGCCGGCGCCGTCGCCGGTGCCGTCCGCGGAGACGCGGACGGCGCGGGGAGCGGCCCGTCGGCATCCCACAGGCGCGGGCGGCGCGTGCGACTGTCCCTGTCATCGGCGCTGTCGAATGGTCCCTCGCGGGAACATCCTCCGAGCCCCGGCGGGCTTGCAACAGCGCCGCTGTCATCCCGCAGGAGCGCGCCGCTCGCGCTCGGCACTGTCATCCCGCAGGAGCCCCGCCGCCGGCGGGGCGAGTGTCGGGATCTACTCTCTCTGCAGCGTGGCTGGCCACCAGGTACGGACAGTGGATCCCGACACTCGCTCGCCTGCGGCGGGCTCCTGCGGGATGACCGGGCGGCCGAAGCGCGACACACGCGGAGGATCGATCATGAAGCCCACCACCGCCTGGCTCGTGGCCGGCGCCGCCACCGCCGCGCTCCTCTGGGGCGCGGCGCGGGCCCGCCCGCCGGTGCTGCCCGAGCCCGATGCCGCCGCGCTGGTGGCGGCCCGCGCCGCCGCCGACTCGCTCACCGTGCGCCGCGCGCGCGAGATCGCGCTCTACGAGCGGCGCGCGCGCGAGGACACGATGAGCGCCGCCGACCTGGCGCAGTTGGCCGGCCTCTTCCTGCAGCGCTCGCGCGAGACGGGGAGCTACGAGGACTTCCGTCGGGCCGAGCGCACGGCGCGCCGCTCGCTGGCGCTGCGCACGAGCCGCAACGAGAAGACGCTCCTCACGCTCGCCTCCAGCCTGCTCGCCCAGCACCACTTCGCCGACGCACGCACGGTGGCGCAGGCGCTCGTCGCCCGCGACCCGGACCGCGCCAGCTACCGCGCCCTGCTGGCCGAGATCCACCTGGAGCTCGGCGCCTACGACAGCGCGGCGCACCACTTCGCGCTGCTGCGGCCGGCGCGCGCCGAGCTGGCCGTGGCGCCGCGGCTGGCGCGGTGGGCGGAGCTGCAGGGGCGCACCGACGAGGCGCGGCGGATCCTGTACGACGCGCGCGACGCGGCCACGCGTCGCGCCGACCTGCCGCGCGAGCAGCTGGCCTGGTTCCACCTGCGCGTGGCCGACCTGGAGCTGCGCAACGGCCGGCTGCGCGAGGCCACGCGGGCCCTGGCCGCCGGCCTCGCCGTGGACCCGCTGGACCGCCGGCTGCTCGCCGCCGCGGCGCGGCTGGCGGCGGCCCGGCGCGACTGGCGCGGCGTGCTGGCCTGGGGCGCCCGCGCCGGCGCGGGCGCCGACATCGCCACGCTGGCGCTGATGGGCGACGCCCACCGCGCGCTGGGCGACAGCGTCGCCGCCGAGCGCTGCTACGCCGCGGCCGAGCACGCGGCGGCCGTCACCCCGGAGCCGTTCAATCGCCAGTGGACGCTGTTCCGGCTGGACCACGGGCGCGCGCTGCCGGCCACGCTGCGCCTCCTGCAGCGCGAGATCCGCCAGCGCCCCGACGTCTACGGCTGGGACCAGCTGGCGTGGGCGCTGCTGCTGAACGGCCGGCCCGAAGACGCCCGCGCCGCGATGGCGCCGGCGCTGCGCCTCGGCACGCGCGACGCGATGCTCCTGGCGCACGCCGCGGCCATCGCCCGCGCCACCGGGCACGACGCGGAGGCGCGCCGCTACGCCGACGCCGCGCGCGCCGTCAACCCGCACCTCTGGCCGCTGCCCCAGGCGCCCGCGCCGCGCGCGCCGGCGCAGCTCGCGGGAGGTCCACGATGACGGCGCCGCGCACCGTCTTCGTCACCGGCGCCACCGGCTACCTGGGGCGCGCGCTGATCCCGGCGCTCCTGGCGCGCGGCCACCGCGTGCGCGCCCTGGCCCGACCCGCCTCGGCGCACCGGCTCCCCGCCGGCTGCGAGCCGGTGCTGGGCGACGCGCTACGTCGTGAGACGTTCGCCGGCGCGATCGCGGGGTGCGACACGCTGGTGCACCTGGTGGGCACGCCGCACCCCTCGCCCGCCAGGGCCGCGGAGTTCCGCACCGTGGACCTGGCCTCGGCGCGCGAGGCGTTCGCCGCGGCCACGACGGCCGGCGTGCGCCACGTGGTCTACGTGAGCGTGGCGCAGCCGGCGCCGGTGATGCACGCCTACCTGGCGGCGCGCGCGGAGGCGGAGCGGGTGTTGGGCGACACGGGCATCCCCGCCACCGTGCTGCGCCCGTGGTACGTGCTCGGCCCGGGACACCGCTGGCCCCACCTGCTGCGGCCGCTGTACGCGCTGCTGGAGCGGCTGCCGGCCACGCGCGACGGCGCGCGCCGGCTGGCGCTCGTCACGCTCGCGCAGATGGTGCGCGCGCTCGTCGCGGCCGTCGAGCGGCCGCCGGGCGCGGGCGTGCGCGTGGTGGACGTGCCGGCCATCCGCACCGCGACGATCCGCGCCGCCGCTCCCGCGGCGGCGCCCAACCTTCCACCCGTCGAGGCCCCGATGTCACCCGAAGCCCTGAAGGCGCTCGCCCGCCGCTGGTTCGAGGTCATGAACGACGGCGCGCTGGAGCTGGCGGACGACCTGTTCGACGCCGACTACGAGCTCCACTTCCCCGACCTGCCGCCCGGCGGGCGCGGACCGGCGGTGATCCGGCAGGTGGTGGGCGCCTACCGCGCCGCCTTCCCCGACCTGCACTTCACCGTGGAGGAGATGGTGGCCGAGGGAGACCTGCTGGCGGTACGCTGGACGGTGGAGGGGACGCACCGCGGACCGGTGATGGGCGTGGCGCCCACCGGGCGGCGGGCGCGCTGGACGGGGATGAGCATGCTGCGCGTGCGCGGCGACCGCATCGTGGAGGACTGGGTGCAGACCGACCGCCTGTCGATGCTGCAGCAGCTCGGCGTCTCGCTCGCGGGGGCGGCGTCGCCGACGGCGGAGACGGCGGCGGAGAGGGCGGCGTACGCGCCGGCGGCCGCGGATGCGCCGGCGGCGGCGGATGCGCGCGCGGCGGCGATGCCCTGAGCGACGCGCTACGGGTCGCGCGGGCGCCGGGTCGCGGGCGCCGGGTCGCGGGCGCCGGGCCATGGAGTGGGCGGTGCGGGCGCCGGGCGGCGCGCCTGCACGTGCCGCGCCTTGCCCTCCCTCTCCTGCCGCGCGAAGGTTGCGGGGCGGTCGCACCGGTGCGACCGCCCCGCCATCCATTTCCGTTCGCCGCCCCCGGGCGGCCACGCGAGCGCGGAGCGCACACATGCACGACGGACGGGAGCGCCGCGCACGACGGGCGGCGCTCGGCACGATCACGGCGCTGGGCACGCTGGCCGCCCTGGCGGCGACGGGGTGCACGGCCGCGCGGCCGGCGGCCGCACCCACCACGATGACGGCACCCACGGACACGGCGCCGGTGTACGCGGTGATCCCGCGGCCGGTGCGCCTCGTGCCGGGCGTCGGCCGGTTCACGCTCACCCCGCGCACGGTGATCTGGACCGACGCGGCCAGCGCCGCGCTCGGCCACCAGCTGGTGCGCGACCTGGAGCCGGCCACCGGCTTCACGCTCACGGTGCGGAGCGGCGGCCGGGCACCGGCGCGCGGCATCGTCCTGCGCCTCGACCCCGCGCTGGACTCGTTGGGCAGCGAGGGCTACGTGCTGGACGTCACGCCGGCGCGCGTGCTGGCGCGCGCCGCGGCGCCGGCGGGGCTCTTCTACGCCGTGCAGACGGTGCGGCAGCTGCTGCCGCCGGCGGTCTTCCGC
>DASTRO010000098.1:0-3654 GCA_035761165.1 Gemmatimonadaceae bacterium
CCGCGGACAAGACCAACGTGTTGGAAGGCCTGATGAGATATCAACAACTCCAAATGGATCGCCGTCCGCACATTCAGGGTGTAATGCTGCACATCGGACTCACTCTGGTGGCCATGGTGGCTGCTATGGGCTGCGGCGCCCGTTCGCCGGATGTACAGCCACCAGGCATTACGCGCCCCGCGGGGAGCAAACAGCCCCCCCGCGATACCTCCTCGACCATCGAGGTCCTATTTGTGCCTCGGGAGACGTTACTACCATTCGTCCGGATCGAGATCGACGATGGGATGCGTACGCGTCACCTACGCGGGAGTGACCTTCCCAGAGTCGAAGGTGGCAATGCGTGGCGTACGAGCTTCGAGATCGCTGCGCCAACCACGCTGCACATTCGGGCTGCCCTGGTTGATAGCGGACGAGCGCTGTCTACATTGGCGTCCGTCGCGGCTCAGATACCCATCCTCGCTGGGCGTGGCTATGCGATCATGATTAGAGTCAGTGATCAGCGCCAGTGCTGCTGGATGGTCGATACAGTTGTCGCCGCGCCTTTCCAGGGTGGAACAGCGCCACGCCCTGGAGACTCGCTGTTCGTCTCGTGGGGGTACTACATCAAAGGCGGCCCTCCGTCCTGAGGGCGTGACGCGCGTCACGCCCTCATGGTTCGACACCACGCGTGATGCAATTACCGGCGGGCGACAGCCCCGGGGTGCGTAGCGTGACAATGAGAGCCCCTCACGGTGTGCCGAACACGTCCCGCCCTCACGCCCCGCAGCGCCGCGGGTTACGATAGGGATCATGCCCCGATCCGCCCCGAGCGCGCCCCGCCGCGCCCCCCGCAGGACCCGACGGCTCGTCGTGCTCGGCCTCCTCCTGCTCGTCGTCCTGCTCCTGCCCGGCCTGCTGGAGCTGGCGGGCAACTGGCTGTGGTTCCAGGAGATCGGCTACGTCCCCGTCTACCGCACGTCGCTCGTCACGCGGCTGCTGCTCTTCCTCGGGGTCGGGACGCTGACCTTCGTCGTCATCTACGCCAACCTGCGCCTCGGCCAGCGCGGACTCGTCCCCGACCCGGTCGTCGTGCGCTTCGCCCCGGCGGCGCGGCGGGTGGACGTCACCGCCCTGCTCCGCCGGCTGTCGCTGCCGGTGGCCGCAGCGCTGGCCTTCCTCTTCGCCCTCGGCGCCATGCAGCTCTGGCCACAGGTGGTGGTCGCGCTGCACCGCATGCCCTTCGGCGTCGCCGACCCGGTGTTCGGGCGTGACGTGGGCTTCTACGTCTTCACCCTCCCCGTGCTGGAGGCGGCGCTCGGCCTGCTCACCGGGCTCGTGGTGCTCTCCCTGATGCTCGCGGTGCCGGTGTACTGGCTGCGCGGCGACGTCATCCTCGCGCCGCGCCACCTGCGCGTGGAGCCGAGCGCGCAGCTGCACCTGGGGGCGCTGCTCGTCGCCTTCTTCCTGCTCGCCGCGGCGCGCGCCTGGTGGGTGACGAGCAGCGCCCTGCTCCACTCCACCACCGGGCCGCTCGTCGGCGCGAGCTACACCGACCTGGCCGTGCACCTCCCCGCCCTGCGCGTGCAGGCGGTGACGGCGCTGGTGGCGGCCGCGGTGGTGGTCTACGGCGCCGTCCGGCGCACGCTGGCCTGGCACGCCGCACAGGCGGTGCTCGTCTACGTGCTCGTGGTGGTGGTGGGGACCGGCGTGCTGCCCGCGCTCGTCCAGCGCCTGCGCGTCGCGCCCAACGAGCTCACGCTCGAGACGCCGCAGATCCGCGACCACATCGCCTTCACGCGCCGCGCCTGGGGGCTGGACGCCGTGGCCACGCGCGAGCTCTCCGGCGAGGCCACGCTCACCGCCGCCGACGTCGCCGCCAACGGGGCGACCATCGAGAACGTGCGGCTGTGGGACCGCGAGCCGCTGCTCCAGACCTTCGGGCAGCTGCAGGCGATCCGCACCTACTACGACTTCGAGGCGGTGGACGACGACCGCTACTGGATCGGCGGCCGCTACCGGCAGGTGCTGCTCTCGCCGCGCGAGCTGAACGCCGACGCCCTGCCCACGCAGACCTTCATCAACCGGCACCTCACCTTCACCCACGGCATGGGGCTCACCCTCGCCCCCGTGAACGAGGTCCGCGGCGAGGGGTTGCCGGTGCTCTTCATCAAGGACCTGCCGCCGGTGTCCACCGTGGGGCTGCCGGTGACCCGACCGCAGCTCTACTACGGCGAGCTGACCGACGACTGGGTGGTGGTGCGCACCCGGCAGCCGGAGTTCGACTATCCGGCGGGCGACGAGAACGTCTTCGCGGCGTACGAGGGGCGGGGCGGCGTGCCGGTGTCGTCGTTCGCGCGGCGGCTGCTGCTCGCGACGCGCTTCGGCTCGCTCAACTTCCTCCTCTCCGGCGACATCGGCGCGGACAGCCGGGTGCTCTTCCGCCGCGACGTCGAGGAGCGCGCGCAGGCCGCCCTCCCCTTCCTGCGCTTCGACGACGACCCGTACCTGGTGGTGGACAGCGCCGGCACCCTGCAGTGGATGCTCGACGCGTACACGACGAGCGCGCGCTACCCGTACGCGCGCCCGCTGCGCGACGGCACGAGCTACATGCGCAACAGCGTGAAGGTGGTGATCGACGCCTACCACGGCACGGTGCGCGCCTACGTCGCCGACCCGCGCGACCCGATCGCCCGCGCCTGGGCGGATGCCTTCCCCCAGCAGCTGCGGCCGCTGGCCGAGATGCCGTCGTCGCTGCGCGCGCACCTGCGCTACCCGGAGGATCTCTACCGCGCCCAGGTGGACATGTACCGCGTGTACCACATGGCGGAGCCGGACATGTTCTACCACCGCGAGGACGAGTGGCAGATCCCCCAGGTGGACGAGCCGGGCGAGCGCACCGACCTGTTCATGCGGCACATCATCATGCGGCTTCCCGAGGAGCGGGCGGCGGAATACATCTTCATGACGCCCTTCACGCCGCGGCAGAAGGACAACCTCGCCGCGTGGATGGTGGCCCGCAACGACGGCGAGCATTACGGGGAGCTGATCGTCTACCGCTTCCCGAAGCAGAGCCTCGTCTTCGGCCCGCGGCAGGTGGTGAACCGGATCAACCAGGACACCGAGATCGCGCGCCAGCTGACGCTGTGGGACCAGCGCGGCTCGACGGTGATCCGCGGCGAGCTGCTCGTCATCCCGATCGAGGAGTCGCTGATCTACGTCCAGCCGATCTACCTGCGGGCCGAGGGGGGGCGGATCCCGGAGCTGAAGCGGGTGGTGGTGGCGTACCAGAACCAGGTGGCGATGGCCGAGACGCTGGACGGCGCGCTGGCGCTGCTCTTCGGCGACGAGGCGGCCGCCGCGTCGGGGGCGCCGGCCGAGGGTGGGGCCGCACCGCCGGCGGCGCCGTCGGCGCCGCCGGCGGCCGGTACGACGGGCTCACCCGGCACCGGGGGCGCAGCGCGCGACGCGCTCGCGGCGGAGGCGCTGCGCCACTACGAGCGGGCGGTGCAGGCGCAGCGGGCCGGCGACTGGGCCACGTACGGCACGGAGCTGGAGCGCCTGGGCGAGGTGCTGCGGCGGCTGCGCGGCGGCGCCGCGGCAGCCGGCGCCCCGCCCACCGCGCCAGCGGTCGGCTCGCCTCCCCCGCGATGAAGGCCCGCGCGACCGGCCGCCGCG
>DASTRO010000099.1:0-4370 GCA_035761165.1 Gemmatimonadaceae bacterium
CACCGGCCCGCTTCCCGCCCCCGTCCGCTCGATCGCCCGCGCGATCTCGTCCAGGTCGTCCGCGCCCAGCTCGAGCGACGCGGCGCCCACCCAGCCGTCCACCTGCTCCGGCGTGCGCGCGCCGACGATGGCGCCGGTGACGCCCGGCCAGGCCAGCGTCCACGCCACGGCCACCGCGGCAACGGTCGTATCGTGCCGCTCGGCGACCGGGCGCAGGGCATCGGCCAGGGCAAGGTTGCGGCGCAGCCGGTCGCGGCTGAACTCGGGGTTGCGCGAGCGCCAGTCGTCGGCGCCCAGCCGCGCCGCGCGCTCCTCGCTGAAGCGGCCGGTCAGCAGCCCGGACTGCATCGGGCTGTAGACGATCACGCCGGTGTCGTGCGCGGCGCACCAGCGGATCTCCTCGGCCGCGCCGCGCCGGATGGCGCTGAAGGGGGGCTGCAGCGTGTCCACGTGCCCTAGGCGCTCGGCCGCCTCGAGCTGCGCGACGCTGTGATTGGAGAGCCCGGCCGCGCGGATCTTCCCCTCGCGCTCGAGGTCGAGCAGCGTCGGCCAGTAGGCCTCCACCGGCGTGCCGTCCTGCGGCGGCCAGTGCACCTGGTAGAGGTCGATGCGCTCGACGCCGAGGCGCCGCAGCGAGTCCTCGCACTCGCGGCGGATGCTCGCGGGCGTCGACACGCGGCGCGGCGTGCGGTCGTCGTCGCTCCAGACGTTGCCGCACTTGGTGAAGACGTACGGCCGGTCGGCGGCGGGAACGTCGCGCAGCGCCCGGCGCACGACCTCCTCGGAGTGGCCGAGTCCGTAGACCGCGGCGGTGTCGATCCAGTTGACGCCGCGCTCGACGGCATGGCGGATGGCGGCGATGGAGTCGGCGTCGTCCTGCGCCCCCCAGCCGAACGCCCAGTCGGCACCCCCGATCGCCCACGCGCCGAAGCCGACGGCGGTGATCCGCATGTCGGTGGTGCCGAGGGTGCGCGTGGGGAGTGTGGTGTGTGGTGTGGTCATGGGAGAACGATGCATCGCGAGAGTCGGACCGTGGGAGAGTCAGGGAGCAGGAAGCAGGAAGCAGGGAGCAGGGGGAGCGGTACGTGGCGAGCGGTGAGGTGGAGACACCTCGGGGCACCGCGGCTTCCCGTTTCTTGCTTCCTGCTCCCTGCGTCCTGCTTCCTGCTTCCTGCTTCCTGCTTCCCTAGCTCCGTCCCCTCGCCAACCGTCCCCGGCCCGGGAAACCCGGCCCCGCCCCGCCGCGTACAGCAGGTCTCCACCGCTGCCGAGCCACTCCAGCTCCCCCGCCCATGCAGGCCATCCTGCGCGACCTCCGCTACGGCGCTCGCACCCTGCGGCAGAGCCCCGCGCTCGCCGTCGTCGCCGTGCTCGCCCTCACGCTGGGCATCGGGCTCACGACCACGATGTTCAGCATCGTCTACGGCGCGCTGATGAAGGGGCTGCCCTTCGAGCAGGGCGACCGTATCGTGCTGCTCGAGCGCGCCAACCGCGCCACCCACGACCACGGCTCCGGCTTCCCCGTCCACGATTACGTGGACCTGGCCGCGCAGCAGCGCTCCTTCAGCGGGCTCGCCGCGTACTTCACCGGCACGGTGAACGTGAGCGGTACCGAGCGCGCCGAGCGCTTCGACGGCGGCTTCGTCACGGCCAACCTCTTCCGCACCCTGCGCGTGCGGCCGGTGCTCGGCCGCGACTTCCGCGACGGCGAGGACCGGCCCGGCGCCGAGCCGGTGGCGATCATCGGCTACCGGATGTGGCAGGAACGGTTCGGCGGCGCGCCCGACGTGCTCGGCCGGCCGATCCGCGCCAACGGCGTCGCGTACACCGTCGTCGGCGTGATGCCGGACGGCTTCCGCTTCCCCTCGACCGAGGAGATCTGGCTGCCGATGGCGGTCGATCCGCTCGGCACGGAGCGCGGCCAGGGGCAGTGGGTGGACGTCGTCGGCCGGTTACGCGACGGCGTGAGCCCGGACCGGGCGAGCACCGATCTCGCCGGCATCGCGGCGCGGCTCGCCGCGGCCTACCCGAAGACGAACGAGAACGTCACCGCGCAGGCGCGACCCTTCGTCGAGGCGAGCCTGGGCGACGAGCCGCGCACGCTGCTCTACACCATGCTCGGCGCGGTCTTCCTCGTGCTCCTCATCGCCTGCACCAACGTCGCCAACCTGCTGCTGGCGCGCGCCGCGTACCGCACGCGCGAGGTGGGGATCCGCACCGCGCTCGGCGCCTCGCGGTGGGAGGTGATGCGGCAGTTCCTGCTCGAGGCGTTCGTGCTGGCCGGCCTCGCCACGCTGCTCGGCGTGGGCGTGGCGCAGACGGGGATCGCGCTGTTCAATCGCAGCATCGTGGACACGCAGCCGCCCTTCTTCATCGACATCGCGCTGCACCCGCCGGTGCTCCTCTTCTCCGCCGGGCTGGCGCTGCTCACGACCCTGCTCGCCGGCGCGCTGCCGGCGGTGCAGTCGTCGCGCCCGAACCTGCACGACGTGCTGAAGGAGGAGACGCGCGGCGGCAGCTCGGGGCTGCGCATCGGGCGGTTGAGCCGCGGCCTCGTGATGTTCGAGATCGCGCTCTCCTGCGGGCTGCTGGTGGCCGCCGGGCTGATGGTGAAGAGCATCGTGAAGCTGCGCACGGTGGACTACGGCTTCCGCACCGAGGGGATCTTCACGGCGCGCCTCGGCTTCCCCGCCGCGTACACCGACACGGCGGCGCAGGTGCGCTTCTTCGAGCAGCTGGTGGAGCGGCTGAACGAGCTGCCGGGGGCGGCCGGCGCGTCGCTCAGCTCGGGGCTGCCCGGTACGGGCGTCGGCATGGGCCCGCTGGCGGTGGAGGGGAAGACGTACACCGCGGACACCGACTACCCGCGGGCGGCGAACATGGTGGTGACGCCCGGCTTCTTCGACGTCTTCGGCCTGCCGGTGACGCGCGGCCGCGCCCTCGACGTGCGCGACGAGCCGGGCACGGAGCCGGTGGCGGTGGTGAACGCGCGCTTCGCCCGTGAGCTGCTCGGCGGCGAGCCGCTGGGTCGTCGGGTGCGCCTGGGCGACGCGCACAGCAAGGCGCCGTGGGTGACGGTCGTCGGCGTGGTGCCCGACGTGCACTCGGGGCTCTCCCAGAACCCGCGGCCGCCGATGCTCTACCTGCCACTGGCGCAGCACCACCAGAACTTCCTGAGCATCGCGGTGCACGCGCGCGGCGCCGATCCGATGACGCTCACCACCCCCGTACGCGACGCGGTGGCGGCGCTCGACCGGGACATCCCGCTCTACTGGGTCTACTCGATGCGCGAGGCGCTCGCCCGCCCGACGTGGTTCTACCGGGTCTTCGGGACGATCTTCATGATCTTCGGCGTCGTCGCGCTCTTCCTGGCGGCGGTGGGGCTGTACGCGGTGATGGCCTTCGCCGTCGGCCGCCGCACGCGCGAGTTCGGCATCCGCATGGCGCTCGGCGCGCAGGGGCGCGACGTCGTCCGCCTCATCCTGCGCCAGGGCGCGGTGCAGCTGGGCGTCGGCATGGTGGCCGGCCTCGCCCTGGCCGCCGCCGTCGCGCAGCTGCTGCGCATCATCCTCTTCGACGTGCAGCCGCGCGACCCGGGCATCTTCGCCAGCGTGGTCGCCGTGCTGGCCGTCTCGGGGCTGCTCGCCTGCCTGCTGCCGGCCTGGCGCGCGACGCGCGTGCCGCCGCAGACGGCGTTGCGGGTGGAGTAGAACTACGAGCGACGAGGGACGAGCGACGAGTGACCCGCACACCCCTCGGGAGGCCAGGACTGGCCGGCCCGAGGTCCCCGCTCGTCACTCATCGCTCGTCACTCATCGCTCGTTGCTCGTCGCTCCTCTCACGGCGCCGTCGTCTCGAACCGCAGCCCCCCCGTCTCCCGCTCCGTCACCCAGCGCACGGCGAACGCGTCGGCGAAGACGAACACCGGGTGCTCCTTGGCGTCGCGGAGGAGCGCCACGCCGTTGGCGCTGGCGGCCACGCGGCGGATCGCCGCCTCGGGGCCGTGCACCCAGCGCGGATACTTGTAGCCGAAGCGCTCCAGCTTGCAGGGCGCGCCGTACTCGTGCTCCAGGCGGTGCAGCATGACGTCGAACTGGAGCTGGCCCACCGCGCCGATCACCGGCGCCGACGTCGAGCCCTCGACGAAGAAGACCTGCGCCGCGCCTTCCTCGGTGAGCTGGCGGAGCCCGGTGTCGAGCTGCTTGCGCTTCATCGGGTCGGCCAGCACGAGGCGGGCGAACATCTCCGGGGCGAAGCGCGGGATCTCGGCGAACTCCACGTCGCTCGCCTCGCTCAGCGTGTCGCCGATGCGCAGGTTGCCGCGGTCGATGACGCCCACCACGTCGCCCGGCCACGCCTCCTCCACCGCC
>DASTRO010000100.1:0-13158 GCA_035761165.1 Gemmatimonadaceae bacterium
GGGCGATGTTTCGATACTGGTCGTGCGAGCGGTCGGCACGATCATGTCGTTCGGGGGGGCCCCCGCGCCGCGATCCGTGTGCCGCGCCCTCGTCCCTCTTCCCCTTTCCCTCCGCCGTTCGCCTCCCTACTCCCGTGCCCCCGTCGGCCGCGGCTCCACGGTCTTGAGATAGGCGAAGATGGCGCGCGTCTCGTCGTCGCTCATGAGCTTCGTGAAGCGCACCGGCATGAAGTCGGCGATCGGGGAGCCGTCCGGGCGCTTCCCCTCGCGGAGGGCGCGGAAGAAGTCGGCCTCGGTGTAGTGCCCGATCCCGGTGGGCGTGAGGTTGGCCGCGGGGGGCGCGCCGGGCTCGCCGGTGGGGCCGCCGGCCAGGGTGGGGCCGTGGCAGCCGGTGCAGCCGCCGATCCGCACCAGGTAGCGGCCGTACTCCGCCGTCGGCCCCGGCACCGGCTCCGCCGGCGGGGCGGAGTGGTCGATGCGAGCGGCGGGAATGAGCGGCAGCTTGTCGGCGACGAAGAGGGCGCGTCCGACGAGCCGGAGCTGCGTCGGCGGGAGCTCGCGGTCCACCGACGGCAGCTGACGCAGGAAGGCGACGAGGGCGACGAGGTCGCCGTCGCTCATGGCCGCGAAGTCGTCGGCGGGCATGACGATCAGGCCGGTGCCGTCGCGCCGCACGCCATGACGGATGGCGCGGTCCCAATCGGCCATTCCCCAGTCCGCCGGCCGGCCTCCGCGTCCCGGCGTCAGGTTGGCCGCCACGGCGCGGCCGAGTGCCGGGTCGTCGATCATCACCTGGCCGCCGAAGTCGTCGCCGTGACAGGCGGCGCACTTCCCGATGGCGGTGGCGAGGTGCCGCCCTCGCGCGACGAGCGCGCTGTCGGCCGCCGACGGCTCGGCGGGCGGACGGGGAGTGACGGCGAAGCTGTGCTGCAGCTTGCGGCCGCCGGCCACGTACACGCCGGCGGCCGCGAGGACGACGATCCCGACGAGCGCCGCGAGGCCGATCCCGATCCGTCGGAGCCAGGTGCGCATGGTGTCTCCCAGGTGGTGAGGAGCCACCAATCTGGGAGCGGCGGGCCGGCGGGGAATGGGTCATTTGGGGGAGCGATCAGCGCTCAGCGGTCAGCGGTCAGCGGAACGGCCGCTCGGGGGCCACAACTGGCCGGCCCGAGGGTGCTGCGCTGATCGCTGATCGCTGGGCGCTGAGCGCTCGCCCTTCTCACATCCCCGACGGGAAGGTCTCCGGCGGCTCCGCTGCGGGCCAGCGCGCCGGCGGGTCGAGCGGGTGCACGGCGCTCGTCTCGTCGAAGTGGAAGACGGCGTCGAACTGCGCGCTGAGCTGGACGTTGAAGTAGTGGCTCATCCGCTCCGTCTCCGGACGGTAGATGACGCCGATCGCGCGCTCGAGCCGCTCGTCCGCCAGCTCCCTCTCGGTGTCCGGCTCGCGCAGGTCGACGAAGAAGTCGCGCGCGCCGACGACGTCGGCCGTCTCGTGGAAGAGGCGCTCCACGCTGCCCGGCAGCGACGGGCGCACCGCCTTGTGCTGCGGCGGCTCGTCCCACTCCGACGCGGCCGTCACGCTCCCCGTGTGCGTCGTGAAGCCGACGAGGACGGCGCCGTCCTCCCCGTGGCGCTCGCGCACCAGCTGCCCCACGTTCAGCTCGCCCATGTCCCCCAGCTCGGTGGCGCGCGCGTCGCCGAGGTGGGAGTTGTGCGCCCACAGGACGACCTTCGCCGGTGCGCCCCGGCGCCCGCTGAGATAGGTGCACAGCGCGTCGAGCGTGTCGGCCATGTGCGTGTCGCGCAGGTTCCACGAGCCGACGTTGCTGCGGAACATGGCGCGGTAGTAGCGCTCCGCGTTCAGCACCAGCCGCGCGTTCTGCTCGGCGTAGAAGTAGTCGTCGACCGCCATCTCGCCATCGCGTCCCAGCAGGCCGCCGGCCTGCTGGCGCAGCTCCACGAGCTGCTGCACGACGGCGTCCTCGCACGACTGCGAGAGGTCGAAGCTGGCGGCGTAGCCGTAGCGCTGCGGGTCCTCGCCGAAGTGCTCGAAGCAGGCGTAGCGCTGCCGCGCGCGGCGGGCCGCCTCGGGGTCGGTGCGGTCGAGGTACTGGAGCACGGCCTCCATGGAGGTGTGCAGGCTGTACAGGTCGATGCCGTAGAAGCCCGCCTGCTCCTCCTCGCGACAGCCGGCGTTGTGCGTCCGCAGCCAGTGGACGAAGTCGCGCACGGCGGTGTTGCGCCACATCCAGGTGGGAAAGCGGCGGAAGCCGCGCAGCGCCTGCTCGGCGTCCTCGTCCGCCGAGCGGCCCCGCACCCAGCGGTTGACGCGGTAGGCGTCCGGCCAGTCGGCCTCCACGGCGACGGCGGTGAAGCCGCGCTCCTCGACGAGCCGCCGCGTGATGTGCGCGCGGGCGCGGTAGAACTCGTGCGTGCCGTGCGACGCCTCGCCGAGCAGCACGAGCGTCCGGTCGCCGACGAGGTCGAGGAGGGCGTCGTAGTCGGCGCGGCGGCCGGCGAGCGGGACGACCGGGGAGGTGAGCGGCATGTGGACCGCTCGCCGCAGAATGCGTTCCGGGAGCGGGAGAGAGTGGCGACGGGGCTCCGCGGCACGTCGGCGCCCCTCGTGCGACGGGCGGCCGCCCGGTCGGGCCGACGGGTGTCGAGCGGTTTGGGAGGAGCGCGGCAGGTCGAGCACCGGGTGACGGGGCGAGTTCCGCTGGCGGGCCGACGCGGTGCCTGGCACCCGGCGGGCGGGCAGGGAGCAGCGCCTGGCGGCGTGGATCCGGTGCTGGTCGCGAGGGGCGCGGCGGTCATCGTAGTATTCGGGGGGGGCCCGCGGCGCCGGACGCCGTCGCGCCATCCCGCCCCTCGCTCCTCGCCCCTCGCCGCTCGCCGCTCCTCGCTCCCGCATGACCACCTCCGCCCATCGCGCCGCGCTCCGCCAGCCCATCTCCCGCCGTCGCGAGCTCGCGCTGCAGTTCGCGGTGCTCGTCGGGCTGGCCGCCATGGGGGCGCTCCTCCTCCTGCTCGGCGCCTGGCTGCACCGGGGCGACGCCGCGGTCGGCCGCCGCGAGGCGACGCTGCAGCTGCAGCGTACGCTGCAGGCCGGCGAGCGCGTCCTGGCGCGCGCCCAGGTCACGCAGCGGCACTGGTGGGATCACTTCCGCATCACCCCCGGCGAGCTCGCCGCCACCGACCGACGCCTGGTCTACGTCGGCGCGGTGCCGCCGGCGCTCTTCCGCCCGAGCGACGACCCGCCGTCGTTCGAGGAATGGAGCTTCCCCTACGACACGTCGCTCGCCGCGCGCCCGGGCCGCACGCGCGAGGGGAGGCGCGGCATCGTCGTTCACACGCCGGCAGGGGTGACGCGCTTCGGCGTGCGTGGTGGCGATCGGGACGACGCCGCTACCATCGTCCGCATCGTGGAGCAGCGCCGGCAGGCGCGGCTGGCCGAGATCGAGCGCCAGCAGGCCGTCTTCGACAGCATCGTCGCCCTCCCGCCGCCGCCGCCGCAGACACATCGGGTACGGCCCGGCGAGACCCTCTACGGCATCGCCGCGCAGTACAACGTCACGCCCGAGGTGCTGAAGTCGATGAACGGGCTGACGAGCGACCGCATCCGCATCGGCCAGGAGCTGGTCGTCCGCCGCTTCCGCCGCATCAACGGCGCCGTCGTCGAGTACTACGGGCCGCCGCAGTAGCCACGGCGATCGGGCTCCTCGCCGTACCGCCAGAGCTGCGAGCTGCCCGCCGCGGATCACGCAGCGCGCCCTCGGCGCGACCCGGCTCGGCTTCGCTGTACGCCGGAGCTCCGTCTGCCGTGGGCGGGCATCTACGCTCAGGGGGGACACGGATGCTTCGGACGAGCACGGATCCTTCGGATCGCTCCGCCTCCACTCCACGGCTCCTCCCGCCAGGAGCTGACCAGAGGGGGTGGGGGCTCCCCATGCCACACCGCCCCGCGCCAGGACCGGAACTGATCTGGGGGTGGGCGCCTCTGCCCTCATCCCTCCGCTCGCCCGGTCCGGCGCACGGAGCCAGAGGGGCCGAGGAGCCCACCCCCATTCATTCCCGGCTCTGGCGCGCGGAGCCGTGGACACCCCGAGGAGCGATCCGAAGGATCCGCGCCGTTTCCGCCGCATCCGCTCTCCTCATGAGCGTAGATGCCGCCCAGGGCGCGCGGAGCCCCGGCGTACCGAGCAGCCGATCCGCGGCCCTCTCCGCGTGATCCGCGGCCGCCGTTCCCGGGCCGTCGGTCGTTCCGGCCCCGGCGCACTGGAGCCCTGCCCCGCGCCGCGATCGATCCGCGTGCGCCGGAGGCGCGGCGGAGATCCGCGGTAGGCAGTTCCGCCGTGCCCCCGGTCAGAGCACGAGCAGGAACGCGTCGTAGAGCGCGTGCGTCCAGGCCGTGATGCCGAAGCCGCGCAGCACGTAGAGCGCGCTGAAGAAGAGCCCCGCGACGAAGCGGAAGGTGAAGGACTCGAGGGTGAACGGGTCACCGTAGGCACCGACGTAGTGGGCGGCGGAGAAGAGCGCCGCGCCGGCGACGACGGCCACCGCGCCCGCGGCACGCTGGCTCAGCCCCGCCACGTGGTGCGCGAGCAGCATCAGCCCCGAGACCAGGACGACGCGGAAGAGGAGCTCCTCGTAGAGCCCAGCGCCGACCGAGAGCATCAGCCGCTGCGGCCAGGAGAAGGTGGCCAGCGGCGCGGGCTCGGCGCCCTGCGCGAGGACGAGCGTCGGGTGGAGGAGGGCGCTCGTCACCGCCGCCACGACGGCACCGAAGACCAGCGCCAGCGCCGCCGACTCGGCCAGCATCACGAGGAAGATCCGGGGCCGAACGGCTGCGCGGAGACCGCCGCGGCCGCGCAGATCGCGCACCACCAGCCCGAGCGCAGCGCCCACGACGACGGCGCCGAGGGCCACCGGCGCCCACCGGCCGGCGACGAGGGCGAAGGCGGAGCGCAGGAGGACGTCGGCGCCGTTGCGCACGCCGCCCGCCGCGGGTGCGAGGAGCGCCGCCAGCAGCTCGTACACGACGAGCAGCGGCAGCGCGAAGAGGAGGCTGTAGCGGGGCGACCGGCTGTCGGCCCAGTAGGAGCGGAGCGGGATCATCACGGACGGACGAGGGCGGGAGCGGCGGCGTGCGTGCGGCGGTCGGTAGCTGGCGGCGTCCGCAGGATGGTGGTCGACGGGCGCGCCGGCGGCATCGTGTGATTCGGGGGGGCCCCCGCGCCGCTCCGGACCGTACGCGCCGCGCACCAGCCGGTTCCAGCATCCGGCGCGGCCACGGGCCCGCTACCTTATCCGGCTGCCCACCCACCGCGATCCACGATGACCACGCCCCGCCGCCCTTCCCTGCGCCCCACCGCCGCCGAGCTGCGCGAGACCGTGCGGCTCGCCGTGCCGGTGATCGTCGTGCAGGTGGGGCTGATGCTGATGGGCGTGGTGGACACGATCATGGTCGGCCGCGTCTCGGCGGCCGCGTTGGCGTCGGTGGCGCTGGGGAACCTCTACTTCTTCGTCCTCACCATCTTCGGCATCGGCGTGCTGCTCGCACTCGATCCCGTCGTCTCGCAGGCGGTGGGCGCCGACGACCGGGCGGCGGTCGCGCGCGCGCTGCAGCGCGGCCTCGTCATCGCGGTGCTCGTCACGGTCGTCGTCGGCCTGGCGCTCCTGGGCGCCGGGCCGGTGCTGCGGGCGGCGCGGCAGCCGGCGGAGGTGGTACCCGACGCCGCCGCCTACGCCCTCGTCTCGATCCCCGGCGTCCTCCCCTTCTTCGTCTTCGTCGTCTGCCGGCAGACGCTGCAGGCGCTGCGGCACATGCGGCCGATCGTCGTCTCGATCGTCGTCTCCAACCTGGCGAACGGGCTGCTCAACTGGGTGCTGATCTACGGCCACGCCGGCGCGCCGCCGATGGGCGCCGTGGGCTCCGGCTGGGCGTCGACGATCAGCCGCTGGATCGGCGCGGTGGTGCTGCTCGCCGCCGCCTGGCGCCACCTGCGCGCGCTGCTGCTCCCGCTGCGGCGCGAGGCGCTGGCGCGCCGGCCGCTCTGGCGCATGCTCCGCCTGGGGCTGCCGATCGGCGTGCAGCAGCAGCTCGAGGCGGCGGCGTTCGGGGTCATCGGGCTGCTGATGGGGCTCTTCGGCACGGTGGAGGTGGCGGCGCACCAGGTGGCCATCAACCTCGCCTCGCTCACCTTCATGGTGCCGCTGGCCGTGGGCGCGGCGGCGGCCGTGACGGTGGGGCATGCCGTGGGACGCGGCGACGGGGCGGCGGCCCGCCGCGCGGCGGTGGCCGCCCTGCTCTGCGGCACGGGCTTCATGTGCCTGAGCGCCGCGAGCTTCCTGCTCGCCCCCGGCGCGCTGGCGCGGCTCTACAGTGGCGACGCGGCGGTGGTCGCCCTGGCGAGCGCGCTCATCCCGATCGCCGGCGTCTTCCAGGTGGCCGACGGGCTGCAGGCGGTGGCCGCCGGCGTGCTGCGCGGCGCCGGCGACACGCGCGCCCCGCTCGTCCTCAACCTGCTCGGCTTCTGGCTGGTCGGCACGCCGGTGAGCCTCTACCTCGCCTTCCGTACCAGCGCCGGCCCGCGCGGGCTCTGGTGGGGGCTGGTGGCGGGGCTGGCCGCCGTGGCGGTGCTCCTGCTGGCGCGCATGCGCCGCCGCCTGCGCGGCACGCCACGCCGCGTCGTCATCGACGAGCTGGGCGCGCACGCGCTGCCGGCCGTCCCGGAGTGAGCCCGGTGCCGGCGCCACGCGTGCAGGAGCGTCAGGTCCGCCCCTCCTCGTCCCGGCGCTACGGCGTGACGCCGATGGCGCGCAGCGCCGCCGCGCCGCGCGCCGCCACGCGGCGCACCGCGTCCTCGATCCGCGCCCGCGTGGCCGCGCTGCCGTCCCCGATCTCGACGTCCGTCGCGGCGCGCAGCGCGTCCTCGTAGTAGGACGTCCAGGTGCGGAGGATGCGCGCCTGCTCGGCCACGTCGCCGCCATCGGCGACGGCGGCGCGGCTCAGCCGCTCCTCCGTCGCGAGGCGCGCCAGCGCGGCCCGCGCGACGTCGTCCACCACCACCGCGGCGGCGGCCGAGTCCCCGGCGGTGAGGACGAGCGCCGAGACCAGCGCCGTCGCGCCGACGTTGGCCATCGTGCGGGGCGAGACCTTGTCCAGCCGGTCGTTGTCGGTGTGGTAGTAGACGTCGGTGAAGTGCCAGAGCAGCACGCCCGGCTTGCCGGCGTCGAGGAAGGGGGTGTGGTCGCTGCCCCCCTCGAACGGGTTGGCGTCCACCACCCAGTCGGCGAACGCCCCCTGCTCGCGGGCGCGCGCCAGCACGAAGTCGTTGTAGTAGTGCGGGCGGATGTCGCTCACCTCGAGCGGCCGGCCGCCCCACTCCGTGTGGTGGTCGTCGCCGCGCGTCCACACGGCGGACGGATCGGGCATCTTCTCGATGAGGAAGGTCCCGCCCGTCTTCCGCGTGTCCTCGCCCACCATGTCGAGGCTCATCCCCCACCGCACGCCGCGCGCGCGCACGGAGTCGTCGGCCAGGAAGTCGCGCGTCTGCTTGATCTCGTCGCCCCACAGGAAGGTGATGGTGCGCGCCGGCGAGACGCGTCCGGCCCGCACCAGCGCGGCGAGGGTGCGCGCCATCTCGGCCGCCGTCCCCACGCCGGAGGCGTTGTCATTGGCGCCGGGCTCCTGCACGTGCGCGCTGAAGACGAAGCGCTCCTCGGGCGCGCGGGCGCCGCGGACCTCGGCCACCACGGTCAGCTCCTCGGCGCGCCACTGCCGGGCATCGGCCGTGACGCGCACGCGCACCGGCCCGCGCGCCAGCGCCTGGCGCAGCGCCTGGCGCGCGGCGTGGCTCAGCAGGATCCCCCACGCGCGCTGCGCCGTGTCGGCCGGGATGCCGGAGAACTGGATCGACGTCGGATGCTCGGCCGGCCTGGTGTAGTCGGGCATCGAATACGCCAGCACGCCCGCCGCGCCGCGCCGCTGCACCGCCTCGGCGAACAGCCGGCCCACCGACGCGTCGCCGAGGACGATCTTCCCCGCCACGTCCCTGCCGGCGAAGTCCTCCGGCCGACCGGCGCCGACGTCCACCACCTCGCCCACCACGCCGCCCGGCGGCGTGGAGAACGAGTACATCGCCAGCATGTTGCGGTTGGTGGCGAAGCGCAGCAGCGCGCTGTCCTGCCCGACGATGGTGAGCGAGGCGTCGTGCGGCTCCCAGGTGTCGCGGCGCATGGGACGGTGCTCGACGCGATACGTCAGGCGTGCACCGACCGGCGCCTCGTCCTCGCGCGCGTAGCCCGCCGCGCGCAGCAGCGCCTCCACGCGGTGGATGCTCTCGTCGAAGCCGGTGTTGCCCGGCACGCGCCATCGCTGCTCGACGAAGGCCACGGTGCGCAGCGCGCTGTCGCCCGAGAACTCGCCGCGCACGAGCTCGAAGAGGTGCCGCGCCGGCGCGGCGGGCGACGCGGCGACCTCGCCATGCGTCTGCGCGTCGGCGGGCGCGAAGGGCAGCGCGGCGGTGAGCGCGAGTGTGACGACGGCGCGGCGGGTGAGCATGAGGCGACGAGTGGAAGCTCGAGGTGGAGGAGTCAGTGAGCAGGACAGCAGGAAAGCAGGAAACAGGAAAGCAGGAGCATCCTGAGGCTGTTCCTGTCTCCCGTTTCCCGTTTCCTGTTTCCTGTTTCCTGTTTCCTGTGCCGATCAGGCTGCGGTGCCCGACGGCCCGGGCGACACGGCCGGCTCGACGGGCTCGACCGGCTCCCGCGGGTCCCCCGGGTCCCCCTGCTCGACGGCGTGCCCACCGTCCCGCCAGCCGCGGAAGCCGCCGGTCAGGTTCACCACGTCGCCGAAGCCGTGCGCGCGCAACACGCTGGCGGCGATGGCGGAGCGCGAGCCGCCCTGGCAGTGGAGGACGACCGGACGGTCCGTCGGCAGCTCGGCCAGGCGATCGGGGAGGGTGGCGAGCGGGATGTTGGGCACGCCCGGCAGGTGGCCGGCCGCCCATTCCTCCGGCCGGCGCACGTCGACGACGGCGATCTCGCCGCGCGCCACGGCGTCGGTGGCCAGGCGGGCGGCCAGCTCCTCGGCCGTCATCTGCGGCGTGCTGGCCAGGGCGCGCCCCGCTGCCACCCAGGCGCCGAGCGCGTCCGTGCCGAAGTACCCGGCCACGCGGTCCACGCCGATCATGGCCAGCGAGCGGACCGCGTCGGCCAGCGCCGCGTCGCCCTCGGCGGCCCCGGACGCGGCGGCCGTCCCGGGCTCGCCGTGGCCGACGATGAGGTAGAGCTCCGGCTCGTCCGGGAGCAGCGCGCCCGCCCAGGTGACGAAGGCGCGGCCGAAGGGGATGTTGAGGGTGCCGGGCACGTGGCGCGCCGCGTGGGCGGCGACGGGACGCGTGTCGACCACCACGGCGCCGCGCTCGAGCGCGGCGATGAGCTCCACGCCCGGCCGCCGCTCGGGCTGCGGGAAGCCGCCCAGCACGCGCGGGCCGTCCCGGTTCATCCGCTTCATGCGGGCGAAGTAGCGCGGCGGATCGGGCTGCCCGGTGAGCACCGCGCGCACGAACGCCTCCTCGTCGCGCTCGGCCACGCCCCAGTTGTAGAGCTTCTCGTAGCCGAGCGTGGTGGAGGGCACCGCGCCGATGGCCTTGCCGCAGGCCGAGCCGGCCCCGTGGCCGGGCCAGAGCTGCAGCCAGTCGGGCTGCCGCTCGAAGCGGCGGAGCGAGCGGAAGAGGGTGCGGGCGCTCTCGTCCATCGTGCCGCGCATCCCGGCGGCGCGCTCCAGCAGGTCGGGGCGGCCGACGTCGCCGACGAAGATGAAGTCGCCGGTGAAGGCGCCCATCGGCCGGTCGGCGCTGGCCGTGTCGGTGACGAGGAGGGTGAGGTGCTCGGGGGTGTGTCCCGGGGTGGCCAGCACGTCGAGGCGCACGTTGCCGACCAGGAAGTGGTCGCCGTCGCGCAGGAGCACGGCGCGGACGCCGTGGGCGGTGTCGTCGGCCGTGGGGAAGCGATAGGCCCAGTCGTCGCCCCCCTCGCCGGAGAGGTGGAGTACCGCACCCGTCCGCTGGGCCAGCTCGCGCGACCCGGAGACGAAGTCGGCGTGGATGTGCGTCTCGGTGACGTGCGTGATCCGCAGCCCATCGGCGGCGGCCGCGCGCACGTACTGCTCCGCGTCGCGGTTGGGGTCCACGACGAGCGCCTCGCCGGTGGCGGGACAGCCCACCAGGTAGCTCGCCTGGGCGAGCGCCGGGTCGTAGAAGTGGCGGAGGAGCAGGGTCAGGTCTTGTGGCGGAAGGTGATGCGGCCGCGCGTGAGGTCGTACGGCGAGACCTCGAGCGTCACCCGGTCGCCGGCCAGCACGCGAATGCGGTGGCGCCGCATGCGGCCGGCCATGGTGGCGAGCACGTCGTGCCCGTTGCTGACGAGCACGCGGAAGGTGGCGTTCGGCAGCACCTCGGTGACGGTCCCCTCGAGCTCGATTGCTTCCTCTTTCGCCATGGCTCCTCGCCGAATGCGGTGGAGACGAACCCCGGGCCGGGGCAGCGCTACAAGTAATTGCTACTGCTGAGTTTCGTCAAGAATTTCCGGGGCGCGGCGACGGCCACCACAACGCGGCGAGATGAGGGGCGAGTCACTGGAGAGGGCATCAACCCGGGTTCGTCCGGGGAATTCCTGAGGACCGGGTAGGGTGGCGACCGGCGAGACGAGATGCGCGTGGCTGGTCTGACGATTAGCGCACGCTAATACGCCGATCGCGAAGCAGTTGTGTGGTGGCATGCCCGGCTGTCCCTGGTCGATGGGTGCGACGCGGCACTCGATCGTCCGGACAGTCATCATCCGGATCTCGGAGATCGGCCATGCACGACCGCCGCCCCATCCTATCGGCCTGCCACATGCGGCTCTCGGTCCTCCCCGCCGTACCCCTCGACGCGTCGTTGTCGCGTCAGTTGCTTCGGCGACAGCGACGATGGTTCTCGCTGGTGCTGGCCACCCTCGCTGCGACTGCTTGCTCGGACGACATCCCGACCACCGTCGCGCCCCCACGTCTCCCCATCTCGACCCAAGTCGTGGCCAGCAACAACGGAAGCAGCGGATCGATCCAGGAGCGCTTCGCGGTCAATCGCTTCTCGACACCGGAGGTCCAGGTCCTCGGCAGCATTCGGCCGGGCGTGCCCTTCCAGGTCCGCGCGACCGTGCGGGTGGAAGTCGATACGCCCGATGCCGAGCTGTTCATCTCCTTTCCGGACGTCGAGGCGGCACCGGTCGCAGAAGGGCGTCTGCGGGTCGGCACACAGCCGAGTACGCGGGCGGGGCAGCGGCCGGTCTCGAAGGCCGAGTGGCGCGGCACCGCGGGGCGAGGCCAAGTGATCTCGCAAACTGCGACGCTCACCGTGCCCGCGCCCGGCTACTACCGGGTGCAGGTCGTCGTCCGCGCGCCGAACGCTGATTACCTGCTCCCCGATGGCCGCGGAGTTCAGAACGTCAACGGCCACGACGAGTGGCTGCTCGTCTGCCGGAACGGCGGCCGGGCAACGGGCGAGTGGGGGCGGGTTTCGATCGTCGGATTCCGCGGTGGGATGGCCCCGGGCCGCTTCCGGAATGGCTATGACTGCGCCGATGCCGGGGGGGCCGACATGCGGGTCACGGCCACGCCTCACCTGGCGCTGGCCCCTACGCTCTGCGAGCCGGAACTGGTGGAACCAGCGCTGGCGAGCCCGACGTCAGCATCGCGCATCCGGGTCCAGCCGAGCCTCATTGATCCGTGTGATCCCCCGGATGATGGCGAGGATCCGCCTCCGCCCGCACCGCGGCTGTACGGGCGGGTGCTGTATACGAACTATGCTGGCTACACGACGCTGCCGCTGCCGAAGGCGCACGTCTACACCAAGCGCCTGAGCGGCTGGTCCTCGCCCTGGGTGACGACGGACGACAACGGCTACTTCAACGTCGAGTGCCCCCCCGCCGGCGCCACCGATGCGTTGGTCGAGGTCTGGGCGGAGAACAACGACGTCATCGTGCTCGACACCGACACGGCGCGGAGCAATCATTTCGTGCCGCCGGCGGCCCTCGGGGCGATGGCGGTGGATGCCTCGGACTGTGGCGGACCGACACATCAGATGATCCTGACGTCGCCGAAGCAGGCAGAGTTGTATCACAATCACAACGTCGCCATCGCGCAGTCACGGGCGATCTTCGGCGCGGCCGGGACGCTGTCGAAGCTGACGGTAATCATCAAGCGGCCGGAGGACAGTTTGACGGCTCGCACCGGTCCGTGGGGGACCGCTTTCTCCCGGCGGGGGCAGATGGTGGACTCGATCACCTACCGCGAGCCGGATGCGATCGGGACCTACGCACAATTCATCGTGCCGCATGAGTACGCGCACGCGGCGCATCACACGAACCTCGGCGGTATCTCGGGATTCCAAAGGGTAAACAACTGCCAGAATCACTTCATCAACATCCCGAATTCCATGGGCTGTGCGGCGGTCGAGGGCTTTGCCGACTTCTGGGCGGCGCTGGCCCGCTGGCCACAGCCGATCGGCGATTCCGTTCACTTCGTTTATCGGGATCTCGATCGTAACCGCTATCTTTACAATGATGGTAGTAGTCCTCAAGACGGATCACGAGTAGAAGGAGCGGTTGCATCGTTTCTTCTCGATGTCGTCGACGGAACTGGTGCCGATACTGTTGTGGGATATGGTGCGTTCACAGACGGCGTGGATCTTTCACCTTCCACGATTACAAACGTCGTGCAAAACTGCACCGCATTCACCTACACGGATACGATCAGTATTCAAAATCACGTCATCGAGCGCGCCGACGGTGTCGATCACTGGGCGTATTGTCTCGAGAAGGAGATACGCCATGTCTACATTTACAGCATAGGTGGCAGCTGCCCCTCGGGGTGCTCCGCGCAGACCTGGTCCAAGGAGATACATCCAAGCGTGCCGAAGACCTACTTCCGTGCACGTTACGCGGCGAATCGACGCACCGCCGCGTGGGAGATTGCGGGGAGTGCTCCGCCTTCCGAAACGCAGTCGCTACCGGAAGTCCGGCGGCTCTGGTTGTGCAATCTGTACGCGCAGCGCTGCAGCGGGTCGGTTGCGGGACCGTACCCCTGACTGATCGGCCGGGCGGTGCACCAGAGCC
>DASTRO010000101.1:0-25607 GCA_035761165.1 Gemmatimonadaceae bacterium
GGCTACTTCCGGACGATCGGCCTGCGGCTGCTGCGCGGCCGCGACTTCACGGCGGCGGACGGGCCCGATGCCCCGGGCACGGTGCTCGTCAGCGAGGCGGCGGTGCGACGCTACTGGCCGGACCGCGACCCGATCGGCACGCGCATCCACGTCGGCGACGTGGTGGCGGGCCCGGTCTTCACCGTCGTCGGCGTCGTGGCGGACGCGCGCTACCAGAGCCTGGACACGCCCGAGCCCCGCCCGATGCTGTACTTCTCGGCGCTCGCGCAGCCGCCCTCGTCCTCGATGCTCGTGGTGCGCGGCCCGCGCGCGGCCGCGCTCGCCGATCCGGTGCGCCGCGCGGTGACGTCGCTCGACCCGACGCTGCCGCCGCCCACGGTCGCGTCGCTGGAGGCGCTCGTGGCACAGGCGACCGCGACGAGCCGCTTCGCGCTCACCCTCTTCGCGATCTTCGGCGGCACCGCGCTGCTGCTGGTGGCGGTCGGCATCTACGGCATGATGGCCTACCTGGTGCGGCAGCGCACGCACGAGCTGGGCGTGCGCATCGCCCTGGGAGCGCGCCCGACGGCGCTCGCCGCCTCGGTGGTGTGGCGCGCGCTCGCGCTCGCGCTGCTGGGGATCGGGCTCGGCCTGGTGGGCGCGTGGGGGCTCACGCGGTCGCTCTCGGCGCTGCTCTTCGGCGTCAGCCCCACCGACCCGCCGACGTTCGCCGCGATCGCCCTGCTGCTGGCGCTCGTCGCCGTGCTGGCGAGCCTGATCCCGGCGCGCCGCGCCACCCGCGCCGATCCGCTGGCCGCGTTGCGCGTGGACGGCTGAGTCGACCTACGCGCGCGAACGACGGTGACGACGGCCGTCGTCCCGTCGTTCGCGCCGTTCCGTGGCGCCGCCGCCGCGCCGCGGCGGGACGGCGTCACTCCCGCTCCTCGATCCGGAACACCGGCAGCTGCAGCCGCCACCAGATCGCCGCCAGCCGCACCGCGGCCACGATGGCCATGCCGACGAGGGTCGCCGCGCTGCGCTGCATGCCCGCGCCCTCGAGTGCGAAGTAGGCGGCACAGCCGGCGATCGCCGCGCTCGCGTACAGGTTGCCGCGGCGCAGGACGAGCGGGATCTCGGCGCTCAGCACGTCGCGCACCGCGCCGCCGGCCGCGCCGGTCACCGTGCCGAGGACGATCCCGGCGGCCCACGGCAGCCCGGCGCGCTCGGCGATCTGGGCGCCGCTCACGCTGAACAGCGCGAGCCCCAACGCGTCGGCCACGAGCAGGATCGTCTCGTGCGGCCGGTGCCGGCCGCCGATGGCGACGGTGAGCAGCGCCGAGGCGACGATGACGCCGAGGTAGCTGGCGTCGGCGAGCCAGAAGATCGGGTGGCGGTCGAGCAGCACGTCGCGGATCGTGCCGCCGCCCACCGCCGTCACCAGCGCGAGCACGACGACGCCGAGCACGTCCAGCTGCTTGCGGCCGGCCGCCAGCGCGCCGCTCACGGCGAAGACGGCGACTCCGATCAGGTCGAGGGCGTGAAGCACGGAGATGGAGGATGGGGCAGATCGGCGCGGTGCCGTCCGAAAGGTACACGCGCCCGCCGCACCGGGCGCGCCCGGTGCGGCGGGCAGCACCGGTGACCCCCGTCACCCGCCGGGCCGTGATCCGCGCGACAGGATGCCACCGCCGCACCCGGCTGCCTAACGCCCGTCGATCGCGAGTGTGACCTGGCGCACGCTCCACCGCGCAGCGGCCGTGACGCTGGTACCCACCCTGCGCGTCGTCCATGCGTGGGAGAGCGGTCGGTGTCGACTCGGGGTGTGGACCAGGCGCCACATCACGGCCGGGGCCACCGCTCGTCCCACCTGCCACGACGCTCGCCGCCGTTCGCTCGCTGCCGTTCGCTCGACGCGCGATGCCGCGGCACGCCCACGCCCGGGCACGAGCACCATCACCGATCAGGAGAGCTGCCGCATGAATCTCTGGACCCGTTCGCGCCTCACCCGCCTCGCGGCCACGACTGCCATCGCCGCCAGCACGCTCCTCCCGCTGGCCGGCTGCGGCGACGGGCCGACCACGGGCGGCTCGGGCGACGCACGCCTCTCGCTGCTACTGACCGATGCGCCGGGCGACTTCGGCGCCGCCGTCGTCACCGTCTCGGAGATCTACCTGCAGGGGAGCGAGGGGCGCGTGACGCTCATGAGCACCCCGGTCACCACCGACCTGCTGACGCTCGCCAACGCGACGGCCGAGCTGGTGCAGGATGCCGCCGTGCCGGCGGGGACGTACAGCGAGCTGCGCTTCGTCGTCACCGGCGGCTACGTGGAGGTGGAGCAGGAGGACGGCAGCGCCGCCATCTACGCCTCCTCGGCCGACTACGAGGGGCTCCCGGCCGGCGCCGAGGTGGCCGGCACGCTGCGCATGCCGAGCTTCGCGCAGTCGGGGCTGAAGGTGAAGCTTCCCGATGGTGGGCTGACGCTGGCCAGCGAGCAGAAGGTGCTGCTGGTGGACTTCGACGTCGCGCAGAGCTTCGGCCACGCGGCGGGCAACTCCGGCGCCTGGGTCATGAGCCCGGTGCTCACCGCCACCGAGGTGCAGGCCTCGGCCGGGCTCACCGTCTCCGTCGGCACCGACGCGGCGGTCGCGCTGCCCACCATCGGCGGTACCGTGCTCGCCCTCACCGACCTCAAGGTGGCGCTCTCCAACGCCGAGGGCGCGCACGAGGAGCTGCCGCTCACCGATGCGGACGGCGACGGCACCTTCGAGGCGCAGTTCCGCTACGTGCTCCCCGGCGCGTGGACGGTAGACCTGGTCGCGCCGGCGGGCGTGACGCTGACCACCACCGAGACGCGGCCGGCGCCCGTGACGCTCACCGCCGGCGCGGAGTCGACCACGAGCCTCACGATCACCGGCGTCACCTACCAGGAGCCCGCGCCGGCGACGCCGTGAGGTGGTAGGCACCAGGCACCAGGTACCAGGCTCTAGGCGCTCGAGCGCCACGCGGAGTTCCCTGGTGCCTGGTGCCTGGTGTCTACTGCGATTCACAATGATCGGGTGACACTGTCACCGGCTCCGCCGAATGCTTCCTCAGGGTGCCGAGCCGCCACTCCCTGGTGGGCTTTCGAGAGGGCCGGTGTCATCGGCGCTGTTGAAAGCCCACCAGGGCTCGGCGGATGCTTCTTCGGCGGATGCTTCTGTTGAAGGCCTGCCAGGGCTCGGCGGATGCTCCCGCGAGGGATCATTCGACGGCGCCCCTGTCATCCCGCAGGAGCGAGCGCAGCGAGCGAGTGTCGGGATCTACTCTCCCGGGCTGGTGGCCGCCCACGCGGCAGGGACAGTAGATCCCGGCACTCGCCTGCCTACGGCAGGCTCCTGCGGGATGACGGTGCCGAGTGCACGCGGCAGGCTCCTGCGGGGTGACGGTGCCGATGGAGCCTGCCGGCTCACGTCACCAGCAGCATCTTCGTCAGGTTCGGCAGTCCCGCCCCCTGCATCGGGCGGTCGCGCGCCAGGTCGGTGCAGTTGTCGAGCAGGATGCGCTTCACGCGATCGGGCTCGCCGATGAACTCACCGCGCGCCGAGAGGAAGGCGGCGATGAGGCCGGAGACGTGCGGGCAGGCCATGCTCGTGCCGCTCATCTCCACGTACAGCTCCTCCGCCGCGGTGGCGCCGGGCGGCGCGTCGTGGCGGGCGGAGAGGATCTTCTCCCCCGGCGCGACGAGGTCCGGCTTCTGCCGTCCGTCCGCCGTGGGGCCGCGCGAGGAGAAGTAGGAGATGCCGTAGGTGTGCGGCCGCTCCTTGTGCACCGAGCCGACGGCGATCGCCTCCTCCAGGTTGGCGGGGTCGCCGATGGAGAGATCCATGTTGGCGTCCACGGTGCCTTCCAGCGTCTGCAGCGTGGCGAAGCCCTCGTTGCCGGCGGCCAGCACCACCACCACCCCCTGCTGCCAGAGGCGGCGCAGCTCCCGGCAGAGCGGCGAGTGGCCGCAGCCGAAGGTGCTCTGGTCGAAGGGGCCGCCGAGGCTGAGGTTGACGCCCTGGATGCGCACGCGCCCGGCACGCTCGTTCACCCGGGCGACGTGGTCCAGCGCCTTGATGATCCAGGCGTCGCGTCCCGTACCGTCGTCGGCCAGCACCTTGTAGACGTGCAGCCGGGCCGCCGGCGCGATGCCGGTGAGGATGCGCGTGGGTGCGTCGGCGCGCGGGAACTCGCCGCAGCCGGCGATGATCCCCGCCACGTGCGTGCCGTGGCCGTGGCGGTCCGGCGCGGTGCCGCCGTCCTGCAGCCGGCCGGGCTGCGTGCAGTCGTACTGCGCCACGACGTTCCGATACTGCGCGAAGTGCGGATGCGCGGGGTTGATCCCGGTGTCCAGCACCGCCCACTCGACGCCGAAGCCGAGCGCCTGGTAGCCGCGGTGCGCGGTGGGCGCCTGGATGGTGTGCGCCGAGACGTCGAGCAGCGCGCGCTTCACCGAGTTGCGCCAGATGCGCGCCACGCCGCGCACGGCGAAGCCGGGCTGCGCCGACAGCCACTCGGCCTCCTCGCGCGTCAGCTCGGCGGCCACGTAGCGATCCAGCGCCTCGATGCGCAGGGCGGTGGCGGGCACGCCGCGCGCCGCCGCGCGCCCCTCCATCTGCCGCACCACCTCGGCGCGCGCGTCGTCCACCGACCACGCCGCGCCGGCGCGCACCGGGTCGGCCAGCTCGATGAGCACCTCGTGGCGCACCTCGGCCGGGTGGTTCTCCATCCGCCGCACCACGTCGCGGGCGATGACGAAGTCGGCCACCGGCTGGAAGAGCGCCGTGTCCACCGCCCCGCGCACCGCCGTGCGCACGGGGCTCGTCTTCAGGTAGCCGCTCCCCGAGTGCGGATGGCGCGGGCTGTCCGGGTTCCACTCCAGCTCGTCCTCGACGCGCACGCCGCGGTCGTTCGCCCTGAAGTCGCCGCCCAGCCGCTTGTCGATGGCCACCGGATCGAGCGGATCGGCGACGTTGAGCCAGTGGCGCACGTTGGGCGGCACGCGCAGCCCGGTGCTCGGCTTCAGCACGTCCTGCACCTCCTGCATGCCGAGCGGCGAGCCGATGGTGACGAAGAGCGGCACGTCGAGCCCGCGGAACTCCGGCTCGTGGAGCACCGCGTACGCGATCATCGAGCCCTGGCTGTGCCCGACGACGACGAAGGGCCCGCCGCCGGCGCGCAGCCGCTCGCGCACGCTCTCGCGCATGCGCTCCGCCCGGTCGGCGACGAAGAGGAAGTCGTTGACGTCGCGCAGCAGCGCGCGCGTGAGCTTGCGCGCGATCCAGCGGCGGATGGGCGCGGGAAGGGGGAGGATCTTGGCCTCCACGGCGCGCGCCTCGGCGCTCTGCGCGCGCAGCGGGCGGCCGGCGTCGCGCGCGGCGTCGTAGGCGGTGGCGCGGGCGGCGTCGTTGGCCTCCACCGCGCGGGCGATGGCGAGCAGCGTGCGCTGCGCCGCCGGGTCGCGCGTCACCGCCGCCACCTCGGCCTCGAGCGGCACCTCGGCCAGATGCTGCTTGACGCTCAATCCCTCGCCGGTGGGCTCGTCCTCCATCGCGGTGAGATCGCCGCTGCTGCAGGTGGCGTCCTCGGGCCGGGGGTAGTAGTCGCGGTTCACCCAGTACGCCAGCCGGCTGTGCTCGCCGACGTCGAAGCCGAAGAGGGCGTGATCCCACTGGCACTTGAGGATGCTCGGCTCGGGCTTGTTGCCGATGCCGTGCACGTAGAGGATGGTGCACGCCTTGGGCGCGGGGCCTGGCGCGGGTGTGGCGACGGCAGCCGCCGCTCTCGCGGCGGTCCCGGCCGCGGCAGGTTCTCGCGGGGCCTTCGCGGCTGGACGCTTCCGGCCCTTCGCCGGAGCCTTCCGGGCCGCGGACTTCGCGGCGGACGCACGCGGGGCGGCCTTGCTGGCGCGGCCGCGGGCGCTGGAGCGGGGACGCTTCTCGGGCATGCGACACCTCGCGGGGCAGGGGAGGCGGAGCGAGAAACGCCGGCGGCGCGACGGGCGTCGACGGCCGCCGCGAACATACGGCCGCGAGGCCGGGCCGCGAAAGTGCACGGGCCGTGGCACGGCGGCCGCGGATCACGCGGCGCGCCTCAGGCACGACACGGATCGATCGCGGCGCCGGTCCGGGCTCCGGTGCACCGGGGCCGGAACGGCCGGGGAACGGCGATGCGGCGGAAGAGGCGCGGAGGCGTCGGATCGCTCCCCGTGGCGTCTACGGCTTCCTGCGCCGGGGCTGGGATGATCGATGAGCTTCACGGTCGTGGAGTGACACTGCCCTCCCGCCGGAGCCCGCCGCCGGCGGGCGAGTGTCGGGGCCTCGTGTCCCCGCCCCGTGGCCGGCCACCAGCCCGGGAGAGTAGATCCCGACACTCGCGGCAGCTGCGCTGCCGCTCCTGCGGGATGACAGGGGCGCTGTCGAATGGTCCCTCGCGGGAGCATCCGCCGAGCCCTGGCAGGCCTTCAACAGAAGCATCCGCCGAAGAAGCATCCGCCGAAGAGGCATCCGCCGAAGAGGCATCCTCCGAGCCCCGGCGGGCTTTCAACTGCGCCGATGACAACTCGTCACGTCACCGCCGTGAAGCACAGGCGGGGTGGGCTCCTCACCCCGGACAGCGCCGGGCGTCGGACCGGGCGAGGACCGGACCGGGCGAGCGGAGGGATGGGCCGAGTCCAATCCCACGCCCCAGCAGTCCGGTCCCGCCGTGCGGAGGCGTGGGATGGGTAGCACCCCACCTCAACCAGTTCCGGTCCCGGCGCGAGGCGGTGTGGAACAGAGCGGAGCGATCCGACGCATCCGGTTCATCCGCTGCATCCGCTTCCCCCATGAGCGTTGATGCCGGCCCACGGCCCGTGGAGCCCCGGCGTATCGAGGAGCCGATCCGTGGCCGTCTCCGCGTGATCCGCGGCAGGCCGTTCGCCGTTCCGCCCGTTCGGACCGTACGCCGGCTGCCCCGCGATCAGGCGAACGCCGCGGCGTCAGTCGTCGGTCGGCTCGGCGGCGACGCGGCGGAGGTGGTCGCCGCGGAGTTCGTAGAGCGGCGGCGTCTCGGCGTTCACGTCATGTACGAGGACGAGGCGCGGGACGCGGTTGCCGACGCTGGCCTCGAGTGGCGCGGCACTGGCGAGAAGGGCGCCGAGGCGGTAGCGGGCGCGCGTCAGCAGATCGAGGGCCCGCGATGGGGTGACGGGACCCGCACCGGCCGGGGTCGGGACGCGCACCTCGAGCTCGGCGGGACGTAGCAGGAGCGTCATGCCGCGATAGGTGATCGGTGCGCCCTCGCCGAACTCGTGCACGGCCCGCTCGAAGGCGTCGCCGCCCAACCCCTGGATCTCCACCGATGCCTCGCCGACTCGCATGCTGGCCGCTCGGGCGGCGCGTGCCGGGATGCCGCGCTGCTCTCGCTCTCCGCACGATCGTCTGCATGCCCTGCGCCGTCCAGGGGGCCGCCGATGCCCGCCTCCACCACGCCCACCGCCGCCGCGCGCCGGGAGCGACCCCGGTCGGCGAACGCTTGCGCATCCGCGCCGCGCGACCGAAGTCTCCGGACGGGTCGACACCGACCCGCCGCGTCCGTCCCTCCCCGATCACCGTCCAACCCGATCGCTCGATGTCCATGCGTCCGGCTCCCGTCGCCCCCCGGCTCCGCGCAGCCGCGCTGCTGGCCCTCCTCGCCACGACGGCGCAGGTCGCACCGCTCGCCGGGCAGCAGCCCCAGCCGACGGCCGAGCAGCTCACGCCGCAGCACCGCGCCGAGGACGAACGCCTGCGCAACGACTGGGCGGGGCTGCAGCACTACCGCGCGGCGAACGCGGCGCTGCGGCCACCAGCGCCAGGGGAGCAGCGCGTCGTCTTCATGGGCAATTCGATCACCGAGGCGTGGGCGCCCTACTTCGCGACGATGTTTCCCGGACGGCCGTACATCGGCCGCGGCATCAGCGGGCAGACGACGCCGCAGATGCTCGTGCGCTTCCGGCAGGACGTGATCGCGCTGCAGCCCGCCGTCGTCGTGATCCTCGCCGGCACCAACGACATCGCCGGCAACATCGGTCCGTCGACGCTCGAGATGATCGAGGACAATCTCATGTCGATGACCGAGCTGGCGCAGGCCCACGGCATCCGCGTGGTGCTCGCCTCGGTGTTGCCGGCGTACGACTACCGGTGGCGCCCCGGGCTGCAGCCGGCGCCGAAGATCGTGGCGCTCAACGCGTGGATGCGGGACTACGCGGCGCGCGTGGGCGCGGTGTACCTCGACTTCCACTCGGCCATGGCCGACGAGCGGCAGGGGCTGCGCGCCGACCTGACGCGCGATGGCGTGCACCCGACCGAGGCGGGCTACCGCGTGATGGCGCCGCTGGCGGAGCGAGCGATCGCGGAGGCGCTGCGGCGCCGGGCGGCGGGAGGGTGATGGCGGACGGAGTCGGGATCGTGGCGCGACGAGGGCGTCGGGCGGGGGGCTGAGTGCATCCGCGGCGAGAGGGGCGTCCGGCGTCTGGCGTACAGGGGCGTAGAGGGAGGAGCGTCTCGTAGAAGCCCTGCACGCCAGACGCCAGACGCCAGACGCCAGACGCCTCTCCGCACGGCCGACTGGCCTGCCCGAGCGACGCGGGGCCCCGACCTGCACCGGAGCGCCGTCCCACCGCCCCCCTCACGACACGATCAGCGTCCGCACCGCCTGCAGCAGCGCGCGCGGCAGCTGGTCCGGGCGCCAGAGCGTCGTGTAGCCGGCCGGGCCGAAGATGTGCGCCAGGTACTCCGGCCGGTCGCGGTCGACGTTGAGGCAGAACGGGTAGATCGCCTGCGCCCGCGCCTCGTGCACCGCCTGCCGCGAGTCCTCCAGGCCGTACTCGGCCACGTAGTGCCCGACGTCGTTCGGGCGGCCGTCGGAGAGGACGAGCAGCAGGCGGTGGCGCACCGGCTCGCGCGCCAGCACCGCCGTCGCATGGCGCATCGCCGCGCCGAGGCGCGTGAAGCCGCCGGGCTCCAGCGCCGCGATGCGCTGCCGCACCGCCTCGCCGTTCGCCTCGCCGAACGCCTTGAGCGCGGTGACGCGCACGTCGGCCGCGCCGTGCCCGGCGAAGGCGAGCACCGCGTACCGGTCGCCCAGCGCGGCCAGCGCCTCGCCGGCCAGCAGCAGCGCCAGCTTCTCGACGTCGATCATGCGGCGCCCGTCGGTCACCGGCGCCTTGGTGGAGCCGCTCACGTCCGCCAGCAGGGCGATGGCGAAGGTGGGGCGCGCCGCCCGCACGGTCTGATAGAGCCGGTCGTCGGGCGACTGGCCCGCGCGGCGCTCCACCAGCGCGCGCACGCACGCCGCGAGGTCGAGCTCCTCGCCCTGGCGCTGCTGGTGGTGGCGGAGGCGGCGCGCGCGCATGCGCCCGAAGCGCTGGCGCACCGTGCGCACCAGCGCGGCGTGCTCGCCTAACACCTCGTGCGCCCACGACGCGTCACCCACGGTCGCCGGTGTGACGCGGACCGTCACCGCGTCGGCGCGGTAGCGTCCCGTCACGTGGTCCCACTCCGGATACGGGATGCCGGGCGTGGAGGGCAGGGGACCCCGGGCCGGCTCGGCGAACGGATCGCCGTGCCACTCCGCGACGGTTCCCGGCGGCGGTTCGTCCGGCCCCGCCGGGCGCTGCTCCGTCGCGGGGGGCGTCTCCCCCGCACCGCCGGTGGTGCGCCCGTTCGCGCCGTCGCGGTCGCGCACCCATCGCGGCGCCGCCTCCGTGTGCGATACCTGCGCCGTGGCCTCGCCGGCGCGTCCGGCGGCCAGCGCGGTGTCCGCGTCCCGGCCACCGGCGCCGCCACCCTGCGGCAGCCCGACCGACGTCGGGAGCCCCGCCGACGGCAGCGGCGGCAGGTCGCGGTCCCCGCGCGCGCGCTCCTCCAGGCGCTGCCCCGGCGCGAGACGCCAGCTCCCCCAGTGCGCCACCGGCCGCACGCCGCGATAGCGGGCGTCCGGGCCGATGCGCTCCGCCTGCTCGAGCGCCCAGGCCAGCGACGCGGCCGGCGTCGCCGCGGCCTCGGGCACGGGCGGGTCGCCGGCGAGCGCGCGGCGGACGAGCCGCTCCACCTCGCGCTCGGCGCGCGTGAGCGTGGCCAGCGGGGGGCGCCGGGCGAGCGCCGCGGCGCGCATGGCGTCGAGCGCGGGGCGCGCCACGCGGACCGTGTCGGCGAGCCGCCGGTCCACGGCCACCGCCTCGCCCAGCAGGTAGAGGTCGCGCACCAGCGGCGGGGCGCCGGCGGGTGCGAGGACCGTGGTGCCTCGCGCCATGCGCTCCGCCTGCTCGAGCGCCAGGACGCGGTAGCGGGCCACCGCCGCGTCCTCCCCCTGGGCGGCGTCGAGCGCGCGCGGGAGCAGGATGCGCTCCCCGTCGTGGCGCGCCAGCGTGTGGCTCGGCGCGCGGCGGCCGGGCGAGTGCAGCACGTAGCGTCGCAGCCACCCCGCCTCCGGTGCGCGGTCCGCCGTCCCGATCGCGAACGACCGGCCATGGAGCGCCGCGAGCAGCAGCTCCAGCCGCCGCGCCACCCGCGTCAGCTCCACCACCGGCGGGCCGGCCAGCAGGCGCGAGTGCTCCCGCGCTTCCTCGACGCGCCAGCGCGCGCGGAGGAGCGCGCGCCGCCCGAGGCGGACGATCGGCCTCATGCGTCGTGCGTGCTACAGGATCGCCGCGACCAGGTCCGACATCGCGGCCACCACGTCGGGGTCGTCGGTGAGCGGGCCGACGATCGCCGTCCGGCAGGCCACCGCCGCGGGGAGTCCGCTGGCGATCAGCCGCGCCGCCGAGACGAGGAGCCGCGTCCCCGGCGCCTCGGCCAGCCCCTGCTCGCGCAGCCGCCGCGTGCGCGACGCGAGCTCCACCAGGGCGCGCGCCGTGGCGGCGTCCACGCCGCCCTCATGGGCGACGATCTCCGCCTCGAGCGCCGGCGGCGGGAAGTCGAACTCCAGCGTCACGAAGCGCTGCCGCGTGCTCGGCTTGAGATCCTTGGCGGCGTGCTGGTAGCCGGGGTTGTAGGAGACGACGAGCTGGAAGCCCGGCGCCGCCTCGATCAGCTCCCCCGTCTTCTCGATCGGCAGGATGCGCCGGTCGTCGGTGAGCGGGTGGATGACGACGGTGGTGTCCTGCCGCGCCTCCACCATCTCGTCCAGGTAGCAGATGGCGCCGACGCGCGCCGCCACGGTGAGCGGCCCGTCCACCCACACCGTCTCGCCGCCGCGGATGAGATAGCGCCCGGTGAGGTCGCTGGCCGAGAGGTCCTCGTGGCAGGCGACGGTGACGAGCGGGCACCGGAGCACCCACGCCATGTGCTCCACGAAGCGCGTCTTGCCGCAGCCGGTGGGGCCCTTGAGCATCACCGGCAGGCCGCGGGCGTGGCAGGCGGCGAAGACGTCCACCTCGTCACCGACGGGGCGGTAGTAGAGCGCCTCGCGCGGCGGGGGGCGGACGCCCGGCGGGAGCGGTGCGGGCGCGGCGTCGCGCGGGCTGGCGTGGGCAGTCGAAGGTGTGGTCATGGGCTGGAGGATGGCCGCAGTGCTCGCGAAGGATGTCGTCGCACGGGAACGAGCGCCCCGTGTCGTCATCGGCGCTGTCGAATGGTCCCTCGCGGGAGCATCCTCCGCGCCCCGGCGGGCGTTCGACAGCGCCGCTGTCATCCCGCAGGAGCCCGCCGCGGGCGGGGCGAGTGTCGGGATCTGCGCTCACCGGCACGTGGCCGGCCACACGATACGGACAGTAGATCCCGACACTCGCGCCGGCTACGCCGACGCTCCTGCGGGATGACACCGTCACGAAGGTCCCGGTCACCTACCCGGACCTGAATGCTCGCGCGCGCGGCCGGCGCGACCGGCTCCCTCGCCCCTCGCCGCTCGCCGCTCGCCCTCTTGCGCCCCCGCCGCCCGCCCCTATCTTCGCGACTCACCATTGAGAGTCTGGAAGGAGACATGACCGACCGCCTCCCCGTCGTGAAGGGCACGCTCGACGTCCTCGTCCTCAAGGCGCTGGCCTGGACGCCGATGCACGGCTTCGAGATCACCGCCTGGCTCGAGGAGCGCTCCGGCGGCGCACTGGACCTCGACGACAGCGCGCTCTACCAGGCGCTGTACCGCATGGAGGCGCGCGGGCTGGTGAAGGCCGAGTGGGGGCGCACGGAGAACAACCGGCGGGCGCGCTACTACCGGCCCACCCCCACAGGGCTGGCGCACCTGCGCGACGAGACCGCGCGCTGGGTGCGCTATGCCGAGACGGTCACCGGCATCCTCACCACCGCGCCGACGGCGGGGGCGCGCGCACGCTCATGATCCGCCGCGGCATCCGTCGCGCCTTCCGCCTCGCGCCTCGGCGTGACGCTCAGCTGGACGAGCAGGTGGACGACGAGATCCAGCTGCACCTCGAGCTGCGCACCGCGCAGCTCGTCCGCGCCGGGCTCGCCCCCGACGCCGCCCGCGCCGAGGCGCTGCGCCGCTTCGGCCCGCTCGACCGCAACCGGCGCGTGCTGCGCCGCACCGCCGCCCACCGGGAGCAGCGCATGCGACTCCGCGAGCAGCTCGAGTCCCTCTGGTACGACCTGCGCCACGCCGCGCGCGCCCTGCGCCGCGACCGCGCCCTCGCCACCGTCGTCGTCGTCACGCTGGCGCTCGGCATCGGCGCCACGGCCAGCATGTTCGGCGTCATCGACCGGCTGCTGCTCACCGGGCCGGCGCACGTGCGCGACGCCGCCGGGCTGCGCCGGCTCTACGTCTCCAGCAACCCCACGGGGATGAAGGAGAACACCGGCACGTCGTTCGGCTACGTGATGCTCACCCGACTGCGCGAGCACGGCACCACGTTCGCCGGCGTCGCCGCCTACACCGGGTCGCGCGAGGAGGTGCTCGGCCGCGGGCTCGGCGCGCAGCCGGTGCACGTGGACTACGTCTCGGCCAGCCTCTTCCCGCTGCTCGGCGTGCAGCCGGTGCTCGGGCGCTTCTTCGTCGAGGCCGACGAGCGGCCGCCGCAGGGCCAGCCGGTGGCGGTGATCGGCCACGGCCTCTGGCGCCGCCGCTTCGGCGCCGACTCGGGCGTCCTCGGCCGCACGCTGCGGATGGGCGAGCGCACGTTCACCATCGTGGGCGTCGCGCCGCGCGGCTTCACCGGGGCGACGCTCGCGCCGGTCGACGTCTGGCTGCCCATCAGCGCCAGCCTCTCCGGCACGGACGACTGGGCGACCACGCACGGCGTGACCTGGCTGCGCATCGTCGCGCGCCTGGCGCCGGGCGCCAGCGAGGCGCAGGCGGGGGCGCAGGCCACGGCGCTCTTCCGCGCGGAGTTCGCCGAGCGCGACGCCGCGCCCAGCGTGCGTCTGTCGCTGCGCCCCATCTGGTACGACGGCCACGGCGTCGAGGCGCCCGAGGTGGCGGTCTCGCGCTGGCTCATCGGCGTCTCCGTGGTGCTGCTCCTCATCGCCTGCGCGAACGTCGCCAACCTGCTGCTCGCGCGCGGGCTGCGCCGGCGGCGCGAGATTGCCGTGCGGCTGGCGTTGGGCGTCGGCCGTGCGCGGCTGGTGCGGCTGCTGATGACCGAGGGCGCGCTGCTCGCCCTGGCGGGCGGCGTGGCGGGCGTGGCGGTGGCCTACGTCGGCGGGTGGCTGCTCCGCCGCACGCTGCTCGACGCGTTCGCCTGGGACGGCTCGCCGGTGAGCCTGCGCGTGCTCGCCTGCGCCGCCGCGGCCACGCTCGCCACCGCGCTGCTCGTGGGACTGCTCCCCGCGCTGCGGGCGAGCGAGCCGCGGCTCACGCTCGCGCTGGCCAACGGCACGCCGCAGTCCGGGGCGCGTCGCTCCGCGCTGCGCGCCACGCTCACGGTGACGCAGGGGGCGCTCTCGGCGGTGCTGCTGGTGGGGGCGGGGCTGTTCGTGCACAGCCTGTGGAGCGTGCACCGGCTGGACATCGGCCTGGAGCCCGAGCGCCTGCTGACGGTGACGATGCAGTGGCCCGACCTGCCGGACGACACGGAGGCCGAGCAGGCGGCCGCCGCCCAGCGGCGTCGGGCCCTCCAGGACGCCGCGCTGGAGCGGCTGCGCGCCCTGCCCGGCGTGGCGCGGGTCGCCGCCGGCTGGGGCACGCCCTTCAACTCGAGCTACTGGGCCTACCCGGTGGTGCCGGGCTACGACTCGCTGCCCAAGCTGCCCGGCGGCGGCCCGTACTACACGGGCGTCACCGAGGACTACTTCGCCACGATGGGCACGTCGATCGTGCGCGGCCGCGGCATCGAGGCCGGCGACGTGAAGGGGAGCGCGCCGGTCGCCGTGGTGAACGAGACGATGGCGCGCACGCTCTGGCCGGCCGGCGACGCCATCGGCCAGTGCTTCCGCGCGCAGACGCGGGATTCGACCTGCGTGCGCGTCGTGGGGATCGCCGAGGACGTGCCGCACTGGGAGCTGCGCGAGGAGCCGTCGATGCACTTCTACGTCGCGGCGCGGCAGGGGGGCGGCAGCCTCGGCGTGGTGCTCGTCCGCGCACGGGAGGATCCGGCGGCGCTGGTGCCGGCGGTACGGCGCGCGGTGCAGGAGCTGGAGCCGTCGCTCGTCTACGTGGACGTCGCACCGCTGGCCGACGAGCTCGCGCCGCAGCTGCGCCCGTGGCGGCTGGGGGCGAGCCTCTTCGCCCTCTTCGGCGCGCTCGCCCTCGCGGTGGCCGGCGTGGGACTGTACAGCGTGATGTCGTACGCGGCGGCGAGCCGCACGCGCGAGATGGGCGTGCGGCTCGCGCTCGGCGCGCAGGCGGCGGACGTGCGCGCCCTCGTCCTGCGCCACGGGCTCGCGCTCGGCGTGAGCGGCGTGCTGCTCGGCGCCCTGCTGGCGCTGGTGGCCGGTCGCTGGGTGGCGCCGCTCCTCTTCGCCACGTCGCCGCGCGAGCCCCTCGTCTTCGTCGCGGTCACGGCCACGCTGCTCGCCACGGCGGTCGTGGCCAGCCTGGTGCCGGCGTGGCGCGCCGGGCGCACGCCGCCCTCGGTGGCGCTGCGCATGGAGTGACGACGCGATGATCCGCCGCGGCGTCCGGCGTGCCTTCCGCCTCGCGCCCCGGCGCGAGTCGGAGCTGGTCCAGCAGGTGGACGAGGAGATCCGGCTGCACCTCGAGCTGCGCGCCGAGCAGCTCGAGCGACAGGGGCTGTCCCCCGAGGCGGCGCGCGCGGAGGCGGTGCGTCGCTTCGGCCACCTCGACACCGCGCGGCACGACCTCCGCCGCACCGCCGCGCACCGGGAGCAGCGCATGCGTGTTCGCGAGCAGCTCGAGTCGCTCTGGTCCGACGTCCGCTACGCGGTGCGCGCGCTGCGGCGCACGCCGGGCTTCACGGCCGTCGTCGTCCTCACGCTGGCGCTGGGGATCGGCGCCAACACGGCGATGTTCGGCGTCATCGACCGGCTGCTGCTGCGCGGGCCCGCGCACGTCGTCGACGCCGAGCGCGTGCGGCGCGTCTACCTCACCGGCACGCCGGCGCCGGGCCAGACGGGCACCGGCGCGATCGTCCCGTTCGCGACCTACACCGACCTGCGCGACGGCACCGACGTCTTCGCGCAGCTCGCGGCGCTGAACCCCGGCGCCGAGGAGCGGCTGGGGCGCGGTGCGGGGGCCGAGCTGGTGCGCGTGCGGGCCGTGACCTGGACCCTCTTCCCGCTGCTCGGCGTGCGCCCCGCGCTGGGCCGCTTCTTCGGCGCGGCCGAGGACACGCCGCCGCGCGGCACCCCGGTGGCCGTGCTCGACCACGGCTTCTGGCTCGACCGCTTCGGCGGCGACTCCTCGATCGTCGGCCGCACGATCGCCCTCGACGGGCGCACCGTGACGGTGATCGGCGTCGCCCCGCGCGGCTTCACCGGGGTGGAGCTGCGGGGCCCGGCGGTGTGGGTGCCGATGAGCACGCGCCCGGTGGCCGACGACTGGCCGACGACGCGCGCCATCAAGTGGGTGCAGGTGATCGGACGGCTGAAGCCGGGCGTCACCTCCGAGCGCGCGGGCGCGGCGGCCACGGTGGCCCATCGCCGCGCCTACGCCGACATCCCGAGCTGGGAGCGCGAGGGCACGCTGTCGCTGCGTCCGACGCGCTTCGACCTGCGCGGGGAGGAGCCGCTCGAGCTCGAGGTCTCCCGCTGGCTGGTGGGCGTGGCCGCCGTGGTGCTGCTCGTGGCCTGCGCCAACGTCACCAACCTGCTCCTCGCCCGCGCCCTCCGCCGCCGGCGGGAGGTGGCGGTGCGGCTCGCCCTCGGCATCGGCCGAGCGCGGCTGGTGCGCCTGCTGCTGGCCGAGGGGCTGCTGCTGGCGCTCGCCGGCGGCGTGGTCGGGCTCCTCGTCGCGTACATGGGCGGCCACCTGCTGCGCGTCACGCTCCTCGCCGACGTGAGCTGGCCGGGGGCGCCGCTGGACGGGCGGATGCTCGCCGTCACCGCCGCGGTCGCGCTGCTCACCGGGCTCGTGGTGGCGCTGCTCCCGGCGCTGCAGGCGAGCCGCCCGCGCCTCGCGGTGGCGCTCAAGGAAGGGGCGCCGCAGAGCGGGGCCCGGTCGCGGCTGCGCGGCGGCCTCACCGTCGCCCAGGCGGCGCTCTCCGTGGTGCTGCTCGTGGGCGCGGGGCTCTTCGTGCGCAGCCTCTGGCAGCTCCGCCACCTGGATCGCGGCGTCGACACCACCCGCGTGCTCCAGCTCCGGCCGTCCTGGCCGCGGCTGCCCGAGAACGCCACCGAGGAGCAGCGGACGGCGGAGCGGGCCCGCCAGCGGCAGGTGCGGGCGCGCGCACTCGCGGCGGTGGCGCAGCTGCCCGGCGTCGCCGCGGCGGCCATCGGTACGGGGAGCAATCCCTTCTACTCCACCATGGGCACCAGCCTCCGGACGGACGGGCGCGACTCGGTGCCCGACCTGCCGGGCGGCGGCCCCTACATCGCCGGCGTGACGAGCGGCTACTTCGCCACGCTCGGCACGCACCTGCAGCGCGGGCGCGACTTCACGGAGGCCGACCGCGAGGGGAGCGCGCCGGTGGCCATCGTCAACGAGACGCTGGCGCGCACGCTCTGGCCCGGCCAGGACCCGCTGGGCCGCTGTCTCTACCGCGGCGGGCCGGAGGCACCGTGCCTGCGCGTGGTGGGAGTGGTGGAGGACGTGCTCCGGCAGCGGCTGCGCGAGGAGGCGGCGATGCAGCTCTATGTGCCGCTGGAGCAGGGGGAGTCGTTCGGTCCGCTGCTGCTCGTGCGTGCCGCCGGCGACCCGCTCCGGCTCGTGCCGGCGCTCCGGCGCACGCTCCACCAGGTGGACCCGACGCTCGCTTACGTCACCATCACGCCGCTGCAGCAGGCCGTGGACGAGGAGGTGCGGCCGTGGCGGCTGGGCGCGACGCTCTTCGGGCTCTTCGGCGGGCTCGCCCTGGTCGTGGCCGCGGTGGGGCTGTACAGCGTGATGGCGTACAGCGCCGCGCAGCGGACGCACGAGCTGGGCGTGCGGCTGGCGCTCGGCGCCCGCCCGGGCGACCTGCGGCGGCTGCTCGTGCGCGACGGCGTCGCACTGGCCACGTTCGGGGTGGCGCTCGGCCTCCTCGCGGCGCTGGTCGCCGGGCGCTGGGTCGAGCCGCTGCTCTTCGACACCTCGCCGCGCGAGCCGGCGGTGCTGGGCGGCGTGACGGTGGCGCTCCTCGCCGTGGCCGTGCTGGCGAGCGTGGTGCCGGCACGGAGGGCGGCGCGCACGCCGCCCTCGGTGGCGCTGCGAGCGGAGTGACGGCTACCGCGGCTTACCGTGGCGGCGGGGTGGGCGCGGGGACCATGACGTGCGCGTACGGCGTGCCCCGCCACATGACGAAGGGGCCGCCGCTCGCCGGGTCGGTCGGCAGGCTGTCGAGCAGCCGCGGGTCGGGGAGGAGCACCATCACGTGCGGATCGCCGTGCTGGATCCACTCGTTCGTGGGCGTCGGGCCGGTCGCGAACGGGTCGGTGTTGCTCGTCGGCAGGTCGCCCTGCAGCATGTAGGCGAAGCCGACCTGGGTGACCGTCGGCGTGCGCTTGTTGAGCCACGCGTCGATGAAGGCGCGCCAGGGCGCGTCGAGGCACATGGGCGTGTTGTTGGGCACGTCCGGCATGTCGGGCAGGCACACCCAGCCGCTGGTGCCCTGGCGCAGCACGCGCCCGTCGTGCCCCATCACGGTGGCGTGCGCCGCGACGGAGGGCGGGGCCGCGCTGAGCGCATTGGCGATCAGCGCCTGGTCGCTCGGCGCGGGAGCGGCCGGCTCGGCCGGCCGGTGGTCGGCCTGGGCGTGCATCGTCTGGGCAGCGGCCGAGCCGGAGAGGCTCGCCAGGAGCACGCCGGCGAGGAGGATGGGTCGCATGGAAGAGAGCCTCCGCATCAGGGTGGACGTGCACCCGAGGCGCTTCGCCAGGTGCGGCCCATGGCGCGGCCCGCACAGAAGCGGCTCGGTCAACCGGAGCGGTGCCCGGGCACTAGACCGATCGGTCTAGTACGGGCACAAAAAAATCAGCGCGCCGTCACGGCAGCGAAATAGAAGTCGAGCACCGCGTCGAGCGGCCGCCCGGTGCGCGCCAGCCGCGACCGGAGCGCCGCCCCCTCCCACGCATCCACGAGCACGTCGGCCATGCGGGCCGTGTCGGTCTCCGCCGGTAGGTCGCCGCGGGCGCGCGCCTCCTCCAGGCAGGCGCCGAGGCGGGCCGCGATGGTGTCGAGGCACCCCTCGATCCTGCGACGGAAGAGCTCGCTCGCCCCCGAGAGCTCCTGGCCCAGCGCGCCGAGGAAGCAGCCCAGGTAGCCCTCCGCCTCGTACGCCACGCGCACCTGCTCGAAGAAGCCGCGCGCGCGCTCGAGCGGTGGCCGGCCGGTGTCGCCGAGCGTCGCCTCGAGGAGCCGGTGCGTGTCGGCCGCGTAGGCATCCACCAGCTGCAGGGCGAAGTCCTCCTTGGAGGCGAAGTGGTGGTAGAACGAGCCCTTGGGGACGCCGGTCTCGTCCAGGAGCTGCTGGACGCCGACGGCGTTGTAGCCGCGCTCGAGCATGAGACGCAGCCCGGCGGCGATGAGCCGCTGCTTCGTCTCGTGCATCGGCGGCGAGGCCGCTAGACCGACCGGTCGGTTCATGCCCGACGATACGACCGGGCGGCCCGCCCTGTCAAGAGCGAGCTGCCCGCCACCGCCCCACCAGCTCCCGCGCCGCGGCCGGCCACCAGTACGTGAGAGTAGATCCCGACACTCGCCCGCCAGCGGCGGGCTCCTGCGGGATGACGACGGCTCTGTTGAATCGACACGCGGAGCCGCGGAGGACGCGGAGGAGCGACTTCGGCTCGTCTCCGCGTCCTCCGCGGCTCCGCGCGAACCACTCGACAGCGGCGCTGTCATCGGCCCTGTTGAACGCCCGCCTCGGATGGCGGCTCGGCACCGTGTGGGAGCATTCAACGGAGCCGACGACAGCGCCGGGGGCCTCCGCCACGGCTTCCCCTCTGCAAGCCCAACGTCACCGGTCACCCCATCACGCCCTGCCCATCCCGTCGATCCTGTTCATCCTGTCTCCGCCGCTCCGCCCGTCGATCCCGTCCGCCCCCGCTCACAGGCGGAACAGGTAGCTCATCTTGACGAAGATGCCGTCGTTCTGCCGCACCAGCCCGCGCCCGCCGCGGCCGAAGCCGAACGGCTCGTCCTCGACGAGCGTGCTGCCGTAGCCGGCGTAGAGCACCGTGCCCGGCGACGGCAGGTAGGAGAAGAGGAGCTCGGGGCGGAGCTCGTTCTCGTGGGTCGCGCGGCGGTCGGCGGTGGAGAAGCCACGGGCGCGCACGAAGCCGCCGGCGGTCTGCCGCAGCAGCGGCGCATCGCTGCCGCCCGACTCGCGCAGGTCGTCCGCGTAGTCGGCCACGTACTGCGCCACCGCCCGCACGAAGATGGACCGCGTCACCTGGTACTCCACCCGCACGCGCGGCAGCCGCGTCTCGGCCACCAGCGAGTTGTCGCGCGCGCGGCGGTAGCGCTGCCAGTCGTAGGTGGCGCTGGCGCGCAGCTGCTCGGTGGGGCGCCAGGCGAGGCTGGTGGAGAGGATGTCGATGTACGCCGGGGTCCACTCGTAGAAGTTCTCGTCGCGCCCGCCGATGTACTGCACGCTCCCCGAGAAGCGCCGGAAGTTGGGCGTGGTGAGCGAGAGGACGTAGTCCAGGTTGTCGATCGACGGGCGCCCGACGAAGGGGACGGTGTCCACCACCCCCGGGGCCTCCGCCCGCGGCCGCGCCACGAAGACGCCGCGGAAGAGGTCCGGATCGTACTTGAAGGTCTCCACCAGCACCGACCCGCCGAGCTGCCAGCCGCCGCGCAGCGTGACGTTGTTGTTGAAGTGGAGCTTCTTCTCCAGCATGTCGCCACCTTCGACGAAGGCGCGGTACTTCCACAGCCCGTCGAGCACGACGTCGAAGCGCGCGCTCTGCAGCCAGGAGCCCTCGCGCCCGTACACCGTGTAGCTGTGGTCGAGCGTGGCGTGCGCGTTGTCCCCGCGGCCGATGAACCCGCTCTGCGCGCGGAAGTCGTCGCCGACCACGTTGAGCGCGTAGCGCGCGCCGAGCGTGCGGCCGGCGCGGCGCAGCGTGACGTTGTGCAGCATGCCGGTCAGCGCGTCGGCGCCGGGCGCCGTCGTGCGGCTCACGACGCTCTGCAGCTGCGCGCTGTAGATGGAGCGCCAGACGAGGCGTGCGTCGGCGCCGAGCACGCGGTTGGTGTGGTCGCCGTCGGCGCGGTCGGTGTAGACCAGGCCGGCGCGCGAGGCGCGCCCCAAGTCGCGCTGCACGCGGAGCAGGTTGTAGACGGGGCGGTGGTCGCCGCCGAGGGAGAGCGCCTCGTCGTCCACCGCGGAGAGGAGCGCGACGCTGGTGGCGCCGCGCCGCCCGGTGAGCTTCACCGCGGCCAGCGGGTCGGCGATGCGCCGCGTGTAGATGAGCTGGTTCGGCACGCTGAACTGCTCGATGCCGTCCAGGAAGAAGGGGCGCCGCTCCGCGAAGAAGAGCGCCTGCCGCGGGTCGTAGACGATCTGCCCGGCGTCCGACTCCACCTCGGCGAAGTCCGGGTTCACCGTGCCGTTGAGGGTGACGTCGTTCGTGATCCCCCAGCGCACGTTCCCACCCAGCTCCGCCGGGCCGGTGGTGCGGCCGAAGGCGCCGTCGCCGTCGCGTGTGCCCACCGAGCGGGCGGTGACCACCGGGTTGAGGTCGAGCACGAGGCCGCGGTGCAGCGCCGTGAGCTGCTGCAGGTGGCCGAACTGCCCGATGTACGACGCCGCGGCGCGCCGCGCCGGCACCCAGCTGTACTCGTAGCCGCGGCTCTGCACCACGCGCAGCACGTTGATCCCCCACGACTGCGTCTCCGTGGGCTGGTAGCGCAGGCTCTCGAACGGGATGCGGATCTCCACCTCGAACCCCGCGTCGGTGAGCCGCCCCTTGGACTGGAAGACGAAGTCGGGGGAGATGTCGGTGGGCTCGCGCCCCGTCTGCAGGCCGCCGAAGCCGCCCCCGCCCCCGGCGCCGCGCTCCACCACCACGCCGTCGCCCTGGACGCCGAGCGGGTTGACGGCGAAGGCGGTGGCCTGGCGGCCGTCGTCGTAGGTGGACAGGAAGATGCCGACGTAGTCGTCGGTGAAGATGCGGTCGCGGTCGGCCAGCGTCGCGCTCACCGTGCCCGGCTCGGCGAAGGCGCGGATGCCGAAGTGGATGGCCGTCGGCGAGTACCAGACGAGCACCTCGGTGGAGTCGTCGGCCGGCAGGCCGTCCACCGGCGCGTAGCGGGAGAAGCCGGTGAGCAGCGACGCCTGCCGCCACGCCGGCTCGTCGAGCACGCCGTCCACGGTGACGCTGGCCTCGATGCGGGGTGGGCGGACGTCGAGCTGCCGCGCGCGGCCGTTGTGCACGGTGCCCGTGCCGCCGTCGGGGCCGGGGCCAGTGGCGAGCGCGTGCGCGAGGAGGGGGAGGAGGAGTGTGCCTGGCATGGGCGACACGTTGGAGGGGCAGCGGCGGGGCGCCAGGGTGCAGATGTACCTCTTTACCGACTCCGTACAGCCGGGATCGCCGGTGGGCACAGCCGCCGCGCCCCGGGGTGCCGGGCGCGGCGGCTGTGCCCACCGCGCCGCCGCGCCGCTCGCGCCGGTGCCGGTCCGGGCCGTACATTCCCCGCGCCGTCCGCCCAGACACCGGAGAGCTCCCCAATGTCGCGACCGTCCCTCCTGCTCGCCACGGCGCTCCTCGCCGTCGCCGCCCCGCTCGCCGCGCAGCCGCTGGCCGACCCCGCGCTCGAGGCGAAGGCGCGCGCCATCCACGAGCGCGTGCTCACGCTCGACACGCACGTCGACATCAGCCCGGGCAACTTCCAGGCGGGGCAGCTCAACTACGCGGACCGGCTGCCGCGCACGCAGGTGGACCTGGCGAAGATGAAGGCCGGCGGACTGGACGCCGCCTTCCTCGTCGTCTACGTGGGGCAGGGGGAGCTGACGGACAGCGGCTACGCCCGCGCCCACGCGCAGGCGATGGAGAAGTTCGCCGCCATCCATCGCCTGACGGACACGATCGCCCCCGACCGCGCCGGCCTCGCGCTGACCTCGGCCGACGCGCGGCGCATCTACGCCAGCGGGCGCTCCGTCATCTTCATCGGCGTCGAGAACGGCTACCCGATCGGCACCGACATCACGAACGTCCAGAAGTTCTACGACCTCGGCGCGCGCTACCTGTCGCTGGCGCACAACGGGCACAGCCAGCTCTCCGACTCCAACACGGGCGAGCGCGACGGCGTCTGGCTGCACCACGGCCTGAGCCCGCTCGGCAAGCAGGTGGTGGCCGAGGCGAACCGGCTCGGCATCATGCTCGACGTGTCGCACCCGTCCAAGGAGAGCATGATGCAGACGCTGGCGCTCTCGCGCGCGCCGATCATCGCCTCACACTCCGGCGTGCGCGCCATCTGCGACCACAGCCGCAACCTGGACGACGAGCAGCTGAAGGCGCTGGCGAAGAACGGCGGCGTGGTGCAGCTGGTGGCCTTCGCCAGCTACGTGAAGTGCGACCCGCCGCGCGACGCCGAGCGCGCCGCGCAGCGCCAGGCGGCGCTCTCCGCGCTCTGGCGGGAGTTCGGCATCCGCGAGCCCGCCGCCGGCGGCCGCGGCGCGATGCGCGCCATCCGCGCGCAGGTGGACTCCCTCCCCGAAGCGCGCCGCGCCGCGTACACGGCGCGGGAGCGCGAGATCACCGAGCGCTACGCGGCGCCCCCGGCCACGCTGCGCGACTACGCCGACCACATCGACTACGCGGTGAAGCTGATCGGCATCGACCACGTGGGGATCAGCTCCGACTTCGACGGCGGGGGCGGCGTGGAGGGGTGGGACAGCGCGGAGGAGACGCTGAACGTGACGCGCGAGCTGGTGCGCCGCGGCTACACCGAGGAGCAGATCGCGAAGCTGTGGAGCGGGAACCTGCTCCGCGTGCTGGACGAGGTGCAGGCGGTGGCGAAGCAGATCCAGGGGCGCTGAGGCGCGGAGCGGCGGACCGGCAACGGCCTGCCGCGGATTGCGCGGATGCGGCCGCGCCGCGAGCGCCGGGGAGAACGCGGCTCGATCGGGGATGCCTCACCCCTCCGCTCGCCAGGACCGGGAGTGGAGGGGTGAGGCGTTCTGGGGGCGGCGCTCCTCGTGCCGGACCCATCGTCTCGCGGCCACACCCCCGGTGTGATCGGCGCCGTCGACTGCTCCCCCAGGGCGCCGAGCCGCCATCCCCGGTGGGCTGGCGACAGGGCCGGTGTCATCCCGCAGGAGCGCCGCAGAGGAAGGCAGGCGACGCTGCCCGCCCCTGTCATCCCGCAGGAGCGAGCGCAGCGAGCGAGTGTCGGGATCTGCTGTCCGTACCGTGTGGCCAGCCACGCGGCAGCGAGAGTAGATCCCGACACTCGCCCCACCTGCGGTGGGGCTCCTGCGGGATGGCAGGGCCGAGCGCGAGCGGCGCGCTCCTGCGGGATGACGACGGCGCTGTTGAGTGGTCCCTCGCGGGAGCATCCTCCGAGCCCCGGCGGGCTTGCAACAGCGCCGATGACAACGCTCGGCCGCTCGTCGTCCCCTCCGCGCCTGCGCGTCTCCGCGTGCGCCCCCGCGGGCGCCCGCCGCTCCTGTCCCCGTGCACGGCGCCGTCCCCGCGCCGCGATCGATCCGGAAGATCCGCGTGATCCGCGGCCGCCGGTCCGCCGCGCCCCGCGTCGCGATCAGGAGCTGCCGGTGCGGCGGTCGCCGCGCGTGCGGTCGTTGCCCTCCGGGCCGGTGGGGTCGGCGTCGGTCCCGCGCGCCGTGTTGCCGACGTTCTCGCGGGCATCGCCGCGGGCCTCGTTGCGCGTGTCCGGGCTGGTGCCGGCACGCTGGTCGGCGGGGAGCGGGTCGCGCACGTCGTCGTTGTCGCGGTACTTGTCGCGGCTGTGCGGGCGGGCGCTCACGTCCTGCGTGCCGTCGTCGTCGCGGGTGCGGTCCATCGAGGTGCCTCCGGTCGGGATGGACCCTGCTACCCGGCAGCGGCCGTGCCAGCGGGGAGCGGCGCGGCGTGCTGGGCCGCGGGCCGGGCGGCGGGCTCCGTAGCCACCTCCCTGGCCGTGCGCCGGCGCGCCAGCCGGCGCAGCGCGGCGGCGACGGCCGCGATCACCGGCTCCCACGCGCCGGGGGTCGGCTGACGGAAGAGGCGCATCGTCGGGTACCAGGGGCTGCGCCGACCGGTGGCCATCCAGCGCCAGTCGCACTCGGCGTGCAGCAGCGTCCAGACGGGCACGCCGAGCGCGCCGGCGAGATGCGCCGGGAAGGAGTCCACCGTGAGCACGAGGTCGAGCGCGCGCATGACGCCGGCCGCGGCCAGCACGTCGTCGCTGCCCGAGACGGGGCCGAACGCCGCCGGCCAGTCGTCGAGCGGGGGACCGCGCTGCAGCGCGTGCAGGGTGACGTCGGGGATCGCTGCCAGGGGCGCGAGGAGCCGGCAGGGGATGGTGCGCCGCTCGGCGTTCCAGCCGCCCGACTGCCAGACGACGCCGACGTGCAGCCCGTCGTCGCGCACCAGCGGCGCCGGCGGCGCGTGCAGGTAGGGCACGCGCCGCGGGATGCCGCGCGGCGTGACGCGGAAGACGTGCGCCAGCTCCATGATCTCGACGTCGGCGTCGTGGTCCACCTGGGGCGTGCCGTCGTGCAGCGGCAGCAGCCGGTCGACCCCCCGCGCGGTGCGCAGGAGCGGCAGCAGCGCGGGCTGCGCCCAGAGCGTCACCTCGGCCGCCTGCGCGCGTAGCCGCGGGAGGAAGCGCACGAACTGGATGGTGTCGCCGAGGCCGTGATAGCAGCGCACGAGCACGCGCCGGCCGGTGAGCGGGGAGCCGTCCCAGAGGCTCTGCAGGTGACGTGGCAGGTGCCAGGTGGGGGCGCCGGCGCGCTCGCGCAGCACGCGGTCGCTGACGACCCACGCGGCCTCGAAGTCGCCGCGGAGCATGTGGTGGGTCCAGGGATCGCGGGCTGGATCGTCCGGCATGGTGGCCGGCGGGGATGCAGGAGGGGTGCCGGGGGAGCGGCGAGGGAAGAGGGAAGAGGGAAGAGGGAAGAGGGAAGAGGGAAGAGATCGGGATCGTCG
>DASTRO010000102.1:0-4248 GCA_035761165.1 Gemmatimonadaceae bacterium
AACAGGATGGACAGGATGGGAACGGCAGGTGATCGAGCGTCGATGCTCGGCCACCCCCCCCTCCGCGCCTCCGGCGCTACCGACGGTTCCCGTCGCTTGTTCCTCCCGTCCATCCTGCCCGCCCTGTCACCCCTTCACCTCCCGCCCGTCCGCATCGATGATCCCGAGCGGCGCGCGCGTCTGCCACCCGCCGCGCGTGAAGTCGGGGAAGTCCACCGTCCGGCTGCGCCCGGCGATGGACTGCTCGCTCAGCATGATCACCGCCGTCCACGCCGCGCCGTCGTAGACGTCGAAGTCGGTGGGCGTGCCCTGCCGCAGGCACTGCACCAGGCGGTAGTCCTCGATGTAGTCCATCCCGCCGTGCCCCGCCCCGGCCGAGCGCTGCTCGAGCCCCTGCCAGAGCGGGTGGTCGTACTGCGCGCGGTAGGCGTCGAGCTCCTCCCAGCGGTCGTTCGGGCTGCGCCCCTCCACGTAGATGCGCTGCACGGGGTATTTCTGCACCAGCCCCTTCGTCCCCTGCAGCAGGATGTTGCGGCTGTACGGGCGCGGCGAGTCGGTGTCGTGCGTGAGCGTGATCGTCTGCCCGTTGGTCGTGCGGATGAGCGTCGTCGTCACGTCGCCTAACGCGTATCGCTGCGTCGCCTCCGGGCTGTCGGGCCCGATGTGCTCCGCCGCCCACAGGTTGAGTCCGCGCGACTTGGTGGACATCGACACCAGGTGGTCGAACTGGTTGCCGCGGTTGACGTCCAGCCACTGCGCGATGGGGCCGATGCCGTGCGTGGGGTACAGGTCCCCGTTGCGTCGGACGGAATGCTTCAGCCGCCACCGGTCGTAGTAGTAGTCGGTGAGCTTGAGCGTGCGCAGGTCGTGCAGGTAGCCCCCCTCGGCGTGCAGCAGCTCGCCGAACACCCCCTGGCGCAGCATGTTGAGGATCATCATCTCGGGGCGGTCGTAGCAGCAGTTCTCCATCATCAGGCAGTGCCGCTGCTGCTGCTCCGCCGTCTCCACCAGCTCCCAGCACTCGTCGAGGGTGACGCCCATGGGCACCTCGGTGGCGGCGTGCTTCCCGGCGCGCAGCGCGGCCAGCAGCACCGGCGCGTGCCACTCCCAGGGCGTGGCGGTGAAGACGAGGTCCAGCTCCTCCTCGCCGATCATCCGCTCGTAGTCGCGCGGCCCGCGCTCGCCGTAGCCCGTGGGCCTGGGCCGCCCGGCGTCGGTGACGGCCTTCTGCGAGCGCGCGAGATTCTCCGGCGTGACGTCGCAAATGGCGACGATGTCCACGTTCTCGATGCCGAGGAAGTTCCGCACGTGGCTCGACCCCTGGTGCCCGACGCCGACGAAGCCGATGCGCACGCGCTCCAGCGGCGGCGCGGCGAAGAGGCCGCGCCACGGGTAGGGCGCGCGCGGCGGGGCGATCACCGGGCCGCCCTCCGCGCCGGCCGTCTGGTAGCCGCCGAGGCCCAGGCCCACGCCGGCGAGGGCGGCGGTCTTCAGGAAGTCGCGGCGGTCGGGGTGGTGGGGCATCGGGGGACTCCTCACTCGGGTCGTGGTGTGGGGACTGCGCGCGGTGCGGCGGCAGCTTGCTTCGGCGGCACGCACGCCGGGCATCCGTGCGGGCGGCGTCGCTGCGAAGATCGCCGCCGACGCCAGCGAGCACCACCCGCGGCCGGCCCGCGGCGGCCGCGCCGGTGCGCTCGTCGCACACGGGCCGCGCGCCGGCCGCCGCGCTCAGCGTGAGCCGGCCCTCGCCGTCGCGCCACCGGCCGCCGACCGCGCCCGGTATTCGGCGGCCCTCTCCGGCCGCCCCCACGCCTCGTAGAGCGCGACGAGCGCCGCCGCCGCCTGGCGCGCCACCGGGCGGCGGGCGGCGCTGCCGCGGGCGTGCGCGACGTAGCTCTCGAGGAGGAGCGGCTCGGCTTCCGCGTAGCGCCGCTGGGCCACCAGGCAGCTGCCGAGGAGCGTCCGGGTGAGCGCCACGCCGTCCGCCTGCTCCCCGGGCGGCTGCTGGTACATGGCCAGCGCGCGGCGGTAGAGCGAGTCGGCCTCGGCGTAGCGCCCACGGTCGCACAGCACGCGCGCGAGCCCCTGCAGCCCCTGCGCGACGTCGGACCCCGCACCGCCCTGCAGCGCCTGCCGCAGCGCGAGGCTCGCGCGCGCGAGTCGCTCGGCCTCGTCGTACCGTCCGCGCTCGCGCAGCAGGTCGGCGAGCGCCCACTGCCGCCACGCCACGTGCATGCTCCGCGGTCCGTGCACCGCCGTCCGGATGGCCAGGGCGCGGCGGAAGTGCCGCTCGGCCTCGTCGTGCACGCCCCGCTGCTGCAGCGTCAGCGCCAGGTTCCCGTGCAGCAGCGCCGCATCGGCGCTCTCCCGGCCGGACGCGCGCTCCATGATCGCCAGCGCCTCGCGGAAGTCGCGCTCGGCCGCGGCGAGGTCGCCCTTCTCCATCGCCGCCCACGCGATGTTGGACAGCGTCATGCCGACGTCGCGGTGGTCGCGGCCGACGTGCCGCTCGGTGATGGCGAGCGAGGTGCGGAGCATGGAGTCGGCGCGCTCGTACTCGCCGAGCGCGCTCGGGATGAGCGCCAGGTTGTTGAGCGTCGTCGCCACCGTCATGTGATCGGGGCCGAGGAGCGTGCGGCGCCGCTCCAGCGCCTCGCGCAGCAGCGGCTCGGCCGCGGCGTACTGCCGTCGCTGGTGGAGGACGTTGCCCAGCCCCTCGAGCGCGTCGAGCGTCTCGTTGTGCAGGTCGCCGTACACGGCCCGGCGCGTCGCCAGCACCTGGCGCAGCAGCGCCTCGGCGCCGGCGTGGTCGCCCTCGCGGAAGAGCAGGATCGCCAGCCCGTACTGGCCGTGCGCCGCCAGCCTGCGGTGGTCGCCCGGCAGCGTGGACAGCATGCGCAGCGCGTCCTGCAGCAGCGGCTTGGCCTCGCGGTAGCGGCCGGCGTAGGCGAGGGAGAAGCCGCGCCCGACGAGCAGCGCGGCGATGGTCGTGTCGGCGTCGCCCACGCGTCGCCGCTCCGAGGCGAGGACCATCGCGTACAGCGAGTCGGCGGCGTCGTACTCCCCCTTCCGGGTGAGCAGGTAGGCGAGGTCGCGCCGCGTGCGCGCCACCTCCTCGTGCTCCTCGCCGTAGAGCGTGCGCCGCGTCGCGAGCGCGCTTTGGAGCAGCGGGAGCGCGCGGTCGTAGTCGCCCAGCTTCACGCGCAGCGACCCGAGCACGTTCTGCATCGTGGCGCGCACCGCCGGCTGGCCGGCGAGCGCGTGGTCGAGCTGCGTGGAGCCGCGATCCAGCAGCTCGAAGACGGTGAGCGTGTCGCCCTGCGCCTCGTCCGGGTTGGCGCCCTCGAAGAGCCCGGTCACGAACTCCACGGTCGCCCGCGCCTTGTCGGCCTCGAGCCGCGCCCGGTCGCGCTCGCGCGCCGCCTGCCGCCCCTGCCAGAGCGCCGCGCCCAGCCCGCCGACGAGCGAGAGGAGCGCCAGCGCGGCGGCGAGCACGCCGCCCCGGTGCCGCCGGACGAACTTGGCGGCGCGGTACGCGGCCGTGTCCGGCCGCGCCGCCACGGGAAGCCCCTCCGCGTGGCGGCGGAGATCCTCCAGCAGCTGCTCGGCCGACTGGTAGCGCCGCGCCGGCTCCGCGGCGAGCGCCTTGCGCGTGATCGTGTCCAGGTCGCCGCGCAGGCGGCGGCGCAGACGGTCCGGCGTCGTGCCGCGCGCCGCGGCGATCGCGTCCGGCGTCCACGAGCCGTTCGGTGTCTCCGCCACGGCGCCGTCGACGCGCCGCACGACGGCCGCGCTGGGGCGCTCCACCTCCGCGTCGAGCACCACCAGCCGCTCGGCGCCGAGCGCCTCCCGGCCGGCGAGCGTGTGCGGGTGCCGTCCCACCAGCAGCTCGTGCAGCACCACGCCCAGCGCGTAGACGTCGCTGGCCGTGGTCACCGGGCGCCCCAGGAGCTGCTCCGGCGCGGCGTAGTCGGGCGTCAGCAGGCGCGTGCCCGTGCGCGTGCGCGCCGCGTCGTCGCCGTCGTCGCCCCCGTCGGCGATCAGCTTGGCGATGCCGAAGTCGAGCAGCTTCACCTCGCCCTGGTCGGTGACGAGGATGTTGCCCGGCTTGAGGTCGCGGTGCACCACGAGGTTCTGGTGCGCGTGCTGGACGGCTTCGCAGATCTCGATGAACAGGCCGATGCGCCGACGCAGGTCGGGCCGGTGCTCGGCCACCCATTCGGAAACACTCTGGCCGTCGATGTACTC
>DASTRO010000103.1:0-16427 GCA_035761165.1 Gemmatimonadaceae bacterium
GAGCGCGACGACGCCAACTACGCGCCGCAGGGCACGTCGGCCAGCGCACCGGGCTACGCGCGCGTGCAGCTCGAGCAGATCGACATCGCCCGCCGCATCATCGACCGCTACCCGGAGCTCGTGCCGGCGCGCACGGCGGCCGAGCTGCGCCAGGCGCGCGCGCAGGGGAAGATCGGCTCGGTGTTGGGAATGGAGGGCGGGCACGCCATCGAGAACTCGCTCGGCGCGCTGCGCGCCTTCTACGACCTGGGCGCGCGCTACATGACGCTGACGCACAACGTCACGCTCGACTGGGCGGACGCGGCGCAGGACAGCGCGCGGCACGGCGGCCTCACCGAGTTCGGCCGGGAGGTGGTGCGCGAGATGAACCGCCTCGGCATGCTCGTGGACCTGTCGCACGTCTCGCCGGGCACGATGAGCGACGCGCTCGACGTCAGCGAGGCGCCGGTGATCTTCTCGCACTCCTCGGCCCGCGCCATCACCGACGTCCCGCGCAACGTGCCCGACTCCATCCTGCGCCGCCTCCCGGCCAACGGCGGCGTCGTGATGGTGACCTTCGTCCCCGGCTTCGTCTCGCAGGCGGTGGTCGACTGGGGCGAGGCCTACACGGCCGCGCAGCGCGAGGCCCGCGCCGGTGGCGACAGCGCCGCCGCAGCACGCACGATGGACGAGTGGCGCCGCACGCACCCGCGCCCCAAGGCGACGATCGAGGACGTGGCCGACCACATCGATCACATCCGCCAGGTGGCCGGCGTCGACCACGTCGGCCTGGGCGGCGACTTCGACGGCATCACGGAGACGGTGGTGGGGCTGGAGGACGTGAGCACCTATCCCGCCCTCTTCGCCGAGCTGCTGCGCCGCGGCTGGAGCGAGGCCGACCTGCGCAAGCTGGCCGGCGAGAACGTGCTGCGCGTCTTCGAGCGGGCCGAAGCGGTGGCCAAGCGGCTGCAGGCGCAACGGCCGCCGTCGACGAAGACGATCGAGGAGCTGGACAGGGACTAGGGAGCAGGAAACAGGAAGCAGGGAGCAGGACATGGTTGTGCTCCCTGCTCCCTGCTCCCTGCTCCCCCGGCACCTCAGTTGCATCGCCGTGCAGACTCGCCCGTGGTCGCGTCCCCGCCACCACGGACTCGATGCACCGATGTAGCGCTGGAGGATGGGATGAAGCTCGATCGCTTGCTCCGTAGGCGCCGCCACCCGGCGGCGGAGTTCGTCTCCGATCATGGACTGCTGCTCGCCGGGATCGCCGGCAGCGCGGCGCTGGCCTTCGCCGCCAACCGCATGCGCGGCAAGCAGCGCCCGCAGATCGTCGACCGCGCCGTCGGCAAGACGCGCGACCTGCGCGATCGCGCGCGCGGCCTGATGAGCCGGGACCGGCACGACCACGCGAACGACGGCGGCTCGTCGGCCGAGCAGCCGAGCATCGCGCACGCCAACAGCTCGCGCAACCGCGTCGAGCTCTCGGCGAGATAGCCTACCCGCGAGCCGGGCCTGCCCGGCCAGTCGTTCCGAGAACGCAGCGGGCGAGGGATCCCGTTCCCCGCCGGGCATCGAACCCGGCGGCGGGGCGTGGATCCCTCGCCTGCGTCATGCGCGCACGATGGCCGTCGCGACGGGGACCGGGCGCCCCGTCGCCCGTCACGGTGGGGCCGGGCGCTCCCCGACGCGCGATCCACCGCTCGCGCCGGCCAGCGCCGCGCGCACCTCCTCGTCGGTCGTCTGCTCGAAGTCCTCGTACCAGAGCCCCACCGCGTGGAAGGGGTCCGGCGTGCGCGCGCAGAAGATGGCATCCGCCTCGGCGGCGAGCTCGTCGCACGCCTCGGGCGAGGCGACCGGGACGGCGACGACCACGGCGTGCGGCTCGAAGGCGCGCAGCGCCTGCACCGCGGCGCGCATCGTCGCGCCCGTGGCCAGCCCGTCGTCGACGACGATCACCGTGCGGCCGCGCAGCTCGGGCGCGGGTCGCCCGTCACGGTAGAGCCGGTCGCGCCGCTCCAGCTCCTCCTGCTCCTGCACCGCGGCCGCCGCCACCACGTCCTCGGTGACGTCGAAGTGGCGGATCACCTCCTCGTTCAGCACGCGCACGCCGCCCGTGGCGATCGCGCCCATGGCGAACTCCGGATGCCCGGGGAGGCCGAGCTTGCGCACGATGAAGACGTCCAGCGGCGCGCCGAGGGCGCGCGCGACCTCGGCCGCCACCGGCACGCCACCACGCGGCAGCGCCAGCACCGTCACGTCGCCGCGCCCGGCGAAGTCGCCGAGCAGGCGCGCCAGCTCGCGGCCGGCGGCCCGTCGGTCGGGAAAGCGGGACGTCATGGTCTGCGAGACGCGGGACGTGAGACGCGAGAGTGCTCCACCTTGCGCTCGAATCCCTCTCGTGTCTCGCGTCTCGCGGCCTCCGCTCAGTCCGCCCGCTGCGCGTCCAGGTTCACGACGCGCTCGGCGAGGGCGGTGAGCTTGTGGTCGGTGTCGCCCTCCTCGTCGAGCGTGGTCTGGAGGAGCTGGGCGTCCTGCTCGCGGCCGAGGAGGCGGGCGTAGGTGCGGGCGCAGCCGTAGCCGGCGATCTCGTAGTGCTCCACGCGCTGCGCGGCGGCGATGAGGGCGGCGTCGCGGACGTCGTCGGAGCCGCGCTCCTTGATCATCTTGTCCCCTTCCTTGATCAGCCCCTGCATCCCCTCGCAGGTCTCGCCGGTGATCTTCACGCCGAGGCTGTCGGCGATCCGCTCGAGGCGGCGCACCTGCTCCTGGGTCTGCCGCTCGTGCATCTGGAAGCCGCTCTTCAGCTCCGGGTGCACGGCGCGGTCGGCCATCTTCGGCAGCGCCTTGAGGATCTGGTTCTCCGCGCTGTAGAGGTCGCGAAGCTGCTCGACGTAGAGCTCCTGGAGGTTCTCGAGAGCCATCGGTATCGTCTCCGGCTGAGTGTCCTGGTGTGCGACCGGGCGGCCGCGGGTCGGTCGACGCGGTGCGCGCCGGCAGGGCGCGCTGCTCGCACGACGCGTACCGGGCGGCGGGCTGGCACGGGTGTCGCCGGGAACGGGTATCGCCGGGAGATGGTCGCGTGGCCGCGAGCGCGTCGCCGCGGCTCGGGACCGGCACACCAGTGGTCGGCGTCGCCGGCACGCGCCGCGGCAGGCGCGGGCGACCGGACGGACGCCGACGGGCACACCAAGCCAGCCGAGGACACGACATGGCGAATCGGACGGAGATGCAGACGGCACCCCACGCCACGCCCGCCGACCTGCCGGCGCGCGAGCGACGCACGAATCAGCGGCTGCGCGAGCTGGTGGACGAGATGCTCGCCTCCGTGCGCGTCGCCGCCCGTCGCGACCTCTGGTCTGCGGAGGAGCGACGGCAGTACGAGGCCGAGCTCGCCGAGATCATGCAGCGCGTGCGCTTCGAGGCCGTCTGGCGGGGCTCGCCGCCGGCGCCCGCCAGCCAGTGACGGACACGGGTACCCCGTGCCGTCCTCCCCACCGCCTACCACGCCCCGTCCCGTGCCCCGCACCGGTTTCGCCGTCCCGCCCTTCGCCCGCGCCTGCCTCGACGCCGCCGGGCACAGCTGGGGGGCGTCGTTCGCGCATCCCTTCGTGCGCGCACTGGCCGAGGGGACGCTGGAGCCGGCGCGCTTCCGCTTCTACCAGATGCAGGACGCTCGCTACCTGGAGGCGTTCGCCGACGCGGCCGCGCTCATCGCCACGCGCTGGCCCGATCCGGTGGACAAGCTCTGGTTCCTCGACGCGGCGCGGCTGGCGCTGGTCGTGGAGGGCTCGCTGCACCGCGGCTACGGCGAGACGCTGGGCTACACGGCCGAGGACGTGGCGCACCTCGCGCTGACGCCGAGCAATCGCGCCTACCAGGATCACATGGTGTCCACGGCCGCGCGCGGCACGCTGGTCGAGGCCGTCGCCGCGATCACCCCCTGCCCCTGGCTCTACGTCGCCCTCGGCCGCCACCTCGAGGAGACGTACGGCGCACCCGACGAGGCGCACCCGTTCGCCGCCTGGCTGCGCACCTACGCCGACCCGAGCTTCGACGACTACATGCGCGAGCTCCTGGGTCGACTGCAGCGCGCGGCCGACGCCGCCGACGAGGCGGCGCGCTCGCGCGCGATGGAGGCGTTCGCCGTCAGCGTGCGCTACGAGTGGATGTTCTGGCAGCAGGCGTGGGAGCAGCAGCGCTGGCCGATCGACGAGCACGAACTCGACGACGTCGCCCGTGGTCGCAAGGCCACGGGCGACCCGGACGAGGCGATCCGGGTGGGGACGGCGATGGGGTGAGTGGCGAGCGACGAGCGAGGAGCGTCGAGTGACCCGCGCACCCCTCGGGACGCCAGGACTGGCCGGCCCGAGGTCCACGCTCATCGCTCATCGCTCATCGCTCGTCGCTGCTCCTCTCCGGCAGCTTCTCGTTGGCCGTCGGGAAGGCCGGCGCCGGGTAGGTGCCGATCTTCTCCGGGGTGTACTCGCTGGCCCAGAAGTCGGGCGGGCCCTCGCTGTCGGGGACGCGGTTGCGCACCGGCTTCACGCCGTGCTTGAGGTAGGCCGCGATGTCGTACAGCTCCTGGTCGGACATGTGGCGGAAGGCCGGCCACGGCATCGGCGGCGCCAGGTACTTGGGGTTCGTCGGGAAGTTCCCCTCACCGGGCGTGGTGGAGGTGATCTCCACGTCCGGGGTCTCCCCCGGGCGCAGCCCGTAGCGCAGCGCGTTGAAGATCTGCCGCTCGGTGAAGCGACCCAGCCCGGTGGTGTTGTCGGGCGTCAGGTTGCGCGGGCGCGTGCGGAAGCAGGGCGTGGCGCCGGGCTGGGTGGCGCACGGGCCGATGAGGAACTCCTGCTGCGGCGTCCGCATGCCGGCCAGGTAGCCCTCGGCTGCCGGGTTGGGGCCACCACCGTGGCAGTCGGCGCACCCGTGGTTGATCAGCAGCGCGCGGCCGCGCCGTACCGCGTCGCCGTCGGGAGAGCGCCGCGTCGCGCCGAGTCCGACGACGACGATCACCACCGTGGCGAGGACCAGCCCGGAGCTGCGGAACGAGATGCTCGACGGTCGCCGCATGGTCGCCTCCTCTCAGTGTGCGACGGGGGGCCTGACTTCGAGAACGCCCATCATGCCGTGGTCCTCGTGGTCCAGGATGTGGCAGTGGAACATCCACCGTCCCGGATGGTCGTCGTAGCGGACGATGAAGCGCGCCGTCTCGTGCTTCGGCACGTTGACGACGTCCTTCCAGCTGCGGTACGGCTCGGGCACGCCGTTGCGGTCCAGCACCTGGAAGCGGAAGCCGTGCAGGTGGAAGGGGTGGTCCATCCCGACCAGGTTCTCCACCTCCCAGATCTCGGTCCCGCCGAGCGGCGCGCTGACGTCCACGCGGTCCATGTCCATGGAGCGGCCGTTGATCAGGTGCTGGGTCAGCACCATCACCCGCGTGGCCGTCGCGGCCGTGGTATCCAGCGCCGGCACGGGCCGCAGGACGCGCGGAAGCGCGGGCGGCGACACGGGCGGCTCGTCGGTGTACTGCAGCGTCAGAAGGTCGCGCGGCGTCTCCCAATCCGCCGGGCGCGTCTGCGGGATGTAGCGATCGTACGGGAGCGCCCGCAGCGCCGCGCGCGTGCCGGGCGCGGCGCTGCCGCGCACCAGCAGCTCGACGCGCTCGCCGACGCCGAGGACGATCTCCTCCACCTCGCGCGGCCGCTCGAAGAGGCCGCCGTCGCTCCCCACGTGCAGCAGCACGTGCCCCGGGATCGCCAGCCGGTAGACGCGGGCGGCCGAGGTGTTGACGACGCGCCAGCGCTGCACCTCGCCGCTGCGGATCGTGAACGTCGGCCTCACCTGCCCGTTCACGAAGAGGACGTCGCCCTCCCGCCCGTTCTCGGCGTCGATCCGCCCCTCGGGCGAGTGCGGGTCCGGGAGGTCCACGCTCCCGTCCGCGCGGAAGCGGTTGTCGGAGAGGACGAGCAGCCGCTCGGGGAGCGTGGCGGGGAGCGGATCGTCGGCCGCGCGCACGACCATGGCACCGTAGAGCCCGCGCGCCACCTGTCCCGCCGTCAGATGATGGGGGTGCGGATGGTACCAGTAGGTGCCGGCCGTGCCCGGCGGGATGACGAAGACGTAGTCGTGACGCCCGCCGGGCGACACGGGATGGAAGGGGCTGCCGTCGGCGACGAACGGCAGGTGGATGCCGTGCCAGTGGATGGTGCTCGGCTCCGGCAGCGCGTTGCGGAAGTGGACGACGACCGAGTCGCCCTCGCGCAGCTCGAGCGTGGGCCCGGGCACCTGCCCGTCGTAGGCGTAGACGGTGGTGGGGCGGCCGGGCAGCAGCGCGAGTCGGGTGGGCGCCGCGGTGAGGGTGAGCTCCACGACGCGCCGCGCGCCGACGCGACGCACGAGCGGGTGCGCAGCCGGCGGCATGGCGGGCGCGAGCGTCGGACGTGGGTCGGCCGCGGAGAAGGCGGCGCGGGCCGCAAACGTCAGGAGCGGGAGCGTCGAGGCGAGCAGCGCCGGGACGAGCAGCGCGCGGCGCCTCCCGCGCGCGGCCGTCGCATCGTCGCGACGAGCGGTGGTGGAGCAGACTGACCCGTGCCCGAACGACATGGCGACGCTCCCCAAGCGGCGCGCCACGATAATCGGTCCGGGCGAGACGCACAAGCAGGCACCAGGCACCAGGCACCAGGGAGCTCCGCGTGGGCGCTCGAGCTCCTCGAGCCTGGTGTCTCCAGCCTGACGCGTCAGCTCAGGAACTCGTGCAGCAGGGCATGAAAGTGATGCACGCCGTTCTCGCGCTGCGGCGAGTAGCGGCCCCGGTCGTAGGAGCGGGAGCGCAGGTTCTTCTGCACCTGCTCGCAGATCTCGACGTCCTCGATCTGGATCTCGTCGCTGAAGGCCACCAGCTTCGTCCACGCCGGATCGGTGGCGGCGTCGGCCGGGGGGTCGTTGGCGAACCACTCGAACACCACCTCGCAGCGATCGTGGCCGCGCGGCAGCACGACGTTCGTCTGCATCTGCCCCTGGTAGACGTTGAGCATGATGTTCGGGAAGAGCCAGTAGTACTGCGCCTGGTCGTCCCCGTCGCGCGGGAGGTACTTGCGGTCGGCGGCGCCGTGCACGGGACGCAGCGGCGCGTGCTGCAGCGACCAGTAGCGGTGCGGCTCCACGCGGTAGTGGTCGTAGTCCAGCTCCTTGTGCAGCCCGGGGTGGACGACGGGCACGTGGTAGCCCTCGAGGTAGTTGTCGACGTACACCTTCCAGTTGCACGCCACGTCCCACGTCTTGCGCATGACGTAGCGCATCGTCTCGGCCTGGAAGCGCTCGGCGCGCGCCGGGATGTCCTCCAGGTAGTGGGCGAGGGGCGGCGCCTTGAGGTCCAGGTTGGCGAAGACGAGCGGCCCCCACCGCGCCACCTGGATCGGCATGAGGTGCATGTCGGCCGGGCAGAAGCCGACGCTTCCCTCCATCTCCGGCGCGCGCAGCAGCGCGCCGCTCAGGTCGTACGTCCACCCGTGGTAGCGGCACTGCAGCGTCTTCCGCTTGCCGCAGCCGTGGGCGACGGGACCGGCGCGGTGCAGGCAGATGTTGTGGAAGCCGCGCAGCACCTCGCCGTCGCGCAACACGACGATCGCCTCGCGCGCGATCTCCGCGGTGAAGAACTGCCCATGCTCGGCCACCTGCTCCGCACGCCCCACGAGCTGCCACGTGCGCCCGAACACCTTCTCCTCCTCGAGCGCCAGGTAGACGGGATCCACGTAGAGCCGCGCCGGCACGGTGGACGCGCGGGTGATGTCGGGGTCGAAGGGAAAGACGAGCGACACGCGTCACCTCGGATCAGGGGGTCTCGAAGCTACCGCCATGGAATGATCAAACCGCAACGACGGGAACGGCAGCCGCGGATCACGCGGAAGTAGCCGCGGATCGATCGGGTACACACCACCCCCTCCTCTCGCCAGGACTGGAAACGAAGGGGGTATCCCGGGAACCGGGCTCCTCGCATCCAGCCGGCGTGCTCGATCACCCCCGGCCCAACTGCGCCTCACGCGGAGGGCGCGGAGAACGCGGAGGAAGGGACGGGGTGGGGACGCCCGCCACCAGCCGTGCTCCGCGCTCTCCGCGTCTCCGCGTGAGCCCGCCGTTCAGCTCCGGCGCACGGAGCCGTCCCTGCGCCGCGATCGATCCGCGGCTACTTCCGCGTGATCCGCGGCCGCCGTTCCCGCCGTTCACGACGCCCGCACCCGCGCCGGCGCGTCCGTGGCGCGCCGGCGCCACCAGTAGAGCGGCAGGCCCGCGAGCACGGCGACCGTGCCCCAGGCGGCCACCTCGAGGCCGACGCCGTAGATGGTGTAGAGCACGAACAGCGCGGCGAGCGGCGCCACGACGTGCGCGCGGCGGCGCGCCGCCGGCGGGTAGCGCGCCGGATCGCGACGGGCGAGGACCAGCTCGGCCGCCATCGCCAGCAGGTGCGGCAGCAGCGTGAGCAGCACCGTCAGCAGCACCACGGCGTTGAAGACGGCGAGCAGCGAGCGCGTGAAGTAGAGCGCGAGCGTGGCGCTCGTCACCGCCGTGCCGACGAGGAGCGCGACGTGCGGCGTGCCGGTGCGCGGGTGGAGCCGCGCCAGCTGCGGGAAGAAGAGCCCGTCGCGCGACGCCGAGACGGGGACGCGGCCCGCCATCAGCGTCCAGCCGTTCAGCGTGCCGATTCCGCCCACGATCGCGCAGAGCGAGACCACGGTGCCCGCCCACGGGCCCACCGCGGTGGCGACGGCGAGGGCGAGCGGGCGGGGCGAGCTGGCGACGACGGCGTTCGGCAGCGCGCCGGCCACGGCCAGCGCCAGCGTGAGGAAGAGCACCGTCGCCACGCCGTAGCCGAGCAGCGTACCGAGGCGGATGGTACGGGCGGGGGCGCGCACCTCCTCGGCCGGCACGGTGGCCGACTCCACGCCGGCGTACGCCCAGACGACCAGCGCCGCGCCGGCGGCGAGCGCGCCCGTGCCGTGCGGCGCGAACGGCGTCAGGTGGCGCGCGTCGAACGCGGTGAGCGTCGCGCCGGTGAGGAGGAGGAGCGGCACGACGGTGACGAGGATGATCGCCGTCTGCAGCCGCGCGCCGTGGCGCACGCCGCGCACGTTGAGCCAGCAGAGCCCCCAGACGAGCGCCTGCGCGAGGAGGAAGCGCAGCGCCGCGTGCCGCTCCAGCGCCGGCGCGAGTCCCGCCGCGTAGCCCACGACGCCGGTGACGATGGCGGCGTTGCCGACGACGACGCTCACCCAGTAGCTCCACACCGTGACGAAGCCCGCGAGGTCGCCGAAGGCCTCGCGGGCGAAGACGGCCGGGCCACCGGCGCGCGGGTAGCGCGACCCCAGGCTGGCGTAGACCACGGCGACGAGCGCGTAGCCGGCCGCCGTCAGCCCCCAGGCGACGAGGCCGAGCGGCCCGACGGTGGCGGCGAGCGAGGCGGGGAGCGTGTAGAGCGACGTCCCCGCCATGTTCCCCACGCACAGCGCGGTGACGCCGAGCAGGCCGACGGCGCGCACGAAGCCGTCGGCCGGTCCGGCCGGAAGGCCCGCGATGCCGACAGTCGAGGGGGGTGCCAGCGCACCCGTCGGCGCGCCGGGTGGACGAGGGGGCGCGACGCGCAGGGGAGCCTCGGAGGGGCGGACGTGCGCAACATACGGGTGGGGCCGCCCGCCGCCAGGCGCGGGCGGCCCCACCCCGTCAGGAGGCCGCGCGACGCCCGCGCCCGCGGCGCGACGATCGGGCGCCGGACCGGCGCGGCGGCGACTCCGGCGCGTGGTCCGGCTCTCCCGTCAGACCGTGCGGGCTGGCCACCGGCTTGGATTGCGGCGAGCCGCGCTGGCGCAGGACGATGGAGAGGAGGGTCAGCATCGCCACCGAGAAGAACTCGCTCTGCCAGTTCTGGAAGGACTCGAACCAGAAGCGCGCCGTGCCCAGGTAGCCGAGCATCGTCGTCCCCGCCTCCCCGTGCGCCAGCTGCTCGGCCGTGCACTCGCGCGCGCCGCCGTAGGCGTGGAGGGCGAAGGAGAGGAGGAAGAGCAGGAGGAGGGCGATCGAGAGCGAGTGCTCGTAGACGGCCAGCACCCAGCCGCCGCGCCGGACGGGCCACGGCGCGCCCGGAGCGCGCCGGGCGCGGCGCGGGTCGGCGTCCACGGGCTCGCCGCGGTGCAGCTTCTTCGAGTCGGGGGCGCCGCGCTGACGGAGGGTGGCCGTGAGCACCACCAGGAGGCCCATCTGCAGGAACTCGGATTCCCAGTTCTCGAACACCGACTCGACGAAGTGGCCGGTGCGGACGTAGGCGCCCAGCGACAGCGTGGGCTCGCCGTGCGCGCGCTGCTCGGCGTTGTAGCTGCGCTCGCCGGTCAGCAGCTGGCCGCCGATGCTGAGGAGGAAGAGCGCGCCGAGGACGAGGGAGAGACCGTTGTCGTGAAGTGCCCGCCGCATGCCGCCCTCCGTGCCAGGAGTGACCCCACCACACGCGTTCGCTCGTGATTCAGGGCAAGCCGCGTTCCCGAACGGTCGAGGCCGACGGGCAGTCGCACTCCCCGCGCCTGGTGCGCGCTCCCTGCTTCCCTGCTTCCTGCTTCCTGCTCCCTGCTCCCTGCTCCCTGCTTCCCGCTTGCCTCTTGCGCCCCGGCGCCTCCCATCCCACTATCCCTCAACACTTCATACCTGAAACGTTGAGGTATCCGTGGCCGCCGCCGACGACCTCTCCCTCCTCCAGGGGACGCTCGACGTCCTCGTCCTGAAGACCCTCGCCTGGGGGCCCAAGCACGGCTACGCCGTGGCCCGCTGGATCGCCGAGACCACCGACGACGACCTCCAGATCGAGGAGGGGGCGCTCTACACCGCCCTGCACCGCATGGAGAAGCGCGGCTGGATCGAGAGCGAGTGGGGGCTCTCCGACACCGGGCGGCGGGCCAAGTTCTACCAGCTCACGCGCGCCGGGCGGCAGCAGCTCCAGCTGCAGACGCAGCGCTGGACGCGCTACGCCAGCGCGGTGTTCAAGGTGCTGCAGACGGCCTGACGGATCAGGACGCAGGGAACAGGGAGCAGGAGCACTCCGCCCTCATGCCGCGCATCCCGCACCTCCGCCGCGTCTTCCGGCTCGACGTGCTCTCGCCGCGCGTGGAGCGCGACGTGGACGACGAGCTGGCGTTCCACCTCGCCGAGACGGTGACCCGGCTCGAGGCGCGCGGGCTCGCGCCGGCCGTCGCCCGCGCCGAGGCGGAGCGCCGCTTCGGGGACCTGCACCGCTATCGCCGCGAGCTGCGCGCCATCGACCGTGGCCGCGCCGCCGCCCACCGCCGCGCCGACCTCAGGGAGGCCACCGTGCACGATCTCCGACACGCCCTGCGCGGCCTGCGCCGCAACCCCGGCTTCACCCTCGCCGTCGTGCTCACGCTGGCACTCGGCATCGGGGCGAACGCGACGATGTTCGGGCTGGTGGACCGGCTCATCCTGCGTGACCCGCCACACGTCGTGGCGCCGGGGGAGCTGCGGAGCGTGATGCTGCGCTACGTCTTCCGCGGCGAGCCGGGGATCAACGACGTGCAATCGTACCCCACGCTGCGCGACCTGCGCGCCGGCGTGCCGGCGCTGTCGCACCTGGCCGGCTACGGCGGCGCCCAGCCGAGCCTCGGGCGCGGCGTGGAGGCGCAGCCGGTGCGCGCCACCATCGTCACCGGCGACTACTTCCCGCTCCTCGGCACGCGCGCCGAGCTGGGGCGCCTGCTGCAGCCGGCGGACGACGAGCGGGGCAGCGCGCCGGTGGCCGTCATCAGCCACGGCTTCTGGCAGCGGCACTTCGGCGGCGACCCCGACGTCGTGGGCCGCACGCTGCAGCTCGACCAGGTGACCTACACCGTGGTCGGCGTGGCGCCGCCGGGCTTCGTCGGCCTCGAGCAACGGCGCACGCCGGAGGTGTGGCTCCCCTTCGTCCCGCGCGCCGTGGCCGCCGGCGACACGACCGCGCTGCAGGAGTACGGCTGGCAGTCGCTCTACGTCGTCGGGCGCCTGCGCCCCGGGGCGAGCGACGCGCAGGCCGAGGCGCAGAGCACCGTCGTCTTCCGCTCGCCGCGCAACCCGAACGCCGACACGACGGCGCGCGCGCTGGTGCGCTCGGTGCTGCCGCGGGCGGTGCTGAGCGCCGCCGAGGACGAGTCGCTCCCGGGTGACGGCCGGGCCAACGCGCGCGTCGCGGTGCTCCTCGCCGGCGTCTCGTTGCTGGTGCTCCTCATCGCCTGCGCGAACGTCGCCAACCTGCTGCTCGCCCGCGCCCTGCAGCGGCGGCGCGAGATCGCGGTGCGGCTCGCTCTCGGTGTGAGCCGGCGGCGGCTGGCGCTGCAGCTCGTCACGGAGAGCCTGCTGCTGGCGGCGGCCGGCGGCCTGGCGGCCCTGCTCGTCGTGCACTGGGGCGGGCTGCTCGTGCGCCACCTGCTGCTCGGCGACGTGGCCTGGGAGGGCTCCCCGGTGGACGGGCGCGTGCTCGCCTTCACCGCCGTCGCGACGGTGCTCACGGGGCTCCTCACCGGCCTCGTGCCCGCGCTCCAGGCGAGCCGGCCGTCGCTCACGTCCGCGCTGCGCACCGGACTGCGCGCAGGGGGCGGCGGGGGGCGCCACTCGCGCCTGCGCGCCGCGCTGCTGGTGACGCAGACGGTGCTGTCGGTGGTGCTGCTGGCGGGCACCGGGCTCTTCGTGCGGAGCCTCGTCCGCGTGGGCAACGAGCGCCTGGGGCTCGACGTGGACCAAGTGCTCGTCGGGACGATGCGGCTGCGCGGACTGGGCTACGCGCCGCCGCGCGTGGAGGCGATGTACCGCGAGATGGCAGAGCGCGTGGGGGCAGTGCCAGGCGTGCGGGGCGTCGCACTCGCCACCGCGCTTCCCTTCTACTCGACCTCGTCGATCACCTTCCGCCTGCCCGGCCGGGACTCGCTGCCCCGCGTGGCCGACGGCGGGCCGTACATCAACGCGGTGACGCCGGGCTACCTGCGCACCGTCGGCACGCGCTTGCTGCGTGGCCGCGACTTCACCGACGCGGACCGTGCCGGCACGGCGCCGGTGGCGATCGTCAACCAGGCGATGGCGGAGCTGTACTGGCCGGGCGAGAGCGCGATCGGGCAGTGCATCATCGTCGGCGACACCGAGGCGCCATGCACGACGGTGGTGGGCGTGATGGAGAACGCGCGCCGGCAGGGGATCGTGGAGGGGACGAGCCTGCAGTACCTGGTGCCGTTGGAGCAGGCGCCGCGCTTCCTGCGCGGCCGACAGCTGGTGGCCCGGGTGGACCAGGGCGCCGATCTGGCCCGCGTGTCGGCCGCGGTCGCCCGCGCGATGCAGGGCGTGGCCGCCGACCTCCCCTACGCCGACGTCTTCCCGATGTCCGACCTGCTGCAGGGGGAGCTGCGTCCGTGGCGCATGGGTGCGGCGCTCTTCGGCGCGTTCGGCGCGCTGGCGCTGCTGCTCGCCGCGGTGGGGCTGTACGGCGTGGTGGCCTACTCGGTCTCGCAGCGCACGCAGGAGCTGGGCGTGCGCATGGCGCTGGGGGCACAGGCGAAGGACGTGCGGCTGCTGGTGCTGCGGCAGGGGGTCGCGCTGGCGGCGGCGGGCGCGATCGTCGGCGGGGCGCTGGCGCTGCTGCTCGCGCCGCGGGTGGGCGACCTGCTGTTCGAGACGTCGCCACGCGACCCGGTGGTGTTCGGCGGGGTGGTGACGACGATGCTGGTAGTCGCCGTGGCGGCCTGCCTGGCACCGGCGTGGCGGGCGAGCCGGGTGGATCCGGCGATCACGATGCGGGCGGAATAGGGAGCAGGAAGCAGGAAGCAGGAAGCAGGGAGCAGGAAGCAGGGAGCAGGGAGCAGGGAGCAGGAAACACGGAACACCTTCACCCGGAGATCATGCCACGTATCCCCGACCTTCGCCGCGTCTTCCGGCTCGACGTCCTCTCGCCGCGCGTGGAGCGGGAGGTGGACGACGAGCTGCGCTTCCACTTCGCCGAGACGGTCGCGGCGCTCGTCGCGGACGGCATGACGCCGGAGCGGGCGCGGGTGGAGGCGGAGCGGCGGTTCGGCGAGGTGCCGCGGTACCGCGAGGAGTTGGAAGCGATCGAGCGGGAGCGGCGCGACATGGCGCGACGGGCAGCGCGGTGGGAGGCGGTCGTGCAGGACCTGCGGCACGCGGTGCGCGGGCTGGCGCGGCGGCCGGGGTTCACGCTGGCCGTCGTCGTCACGCTGGCGCTCGGGATCGGGGCGAACGCGACGATGTTCGGGATCATCGACCGGCTGCTCTTCCGGCCGCCGGCGCACGTGGCCGCACCGGAGGAGCTGGTGCGCGTCGGCACGGAGATCACGCAGCCGGATGGGGACCGGTTTTCCATCAGGTTCTCGTACCCCAACTTCCGTGACCTGCGCGATCACGCCACCGGTCTCGTCGGGCTGGCGGCCTTCGGGGACCGGCAGGAGCTGAACTTCGGCACGGGTGAACGTGCCCGTCCGGTCACGGGCGCCATCGTCACGGGCGACTTTCTTCCGCTGCTCGGCGTGCGGCCGGTGCTTGGCCGGTTGCTGCAGCCGGCCGACGACACCATGCCCGGCGCGCCGCCCGTGGTGGTGCTCGGCCACGGCTTCTGGCAGCGCGCGTTCGGCGGCTCGCCCGCCGTCGTCGGCACGACGATCCGACTCGACCAGGCATCGTACACGATCGTCGGCGTGGCGCCGCCGGACTTCCGCGGCCTCTACGCGTTCACGCCGGACGTCTGGCTGCCCCTCGGGGCCTACATCGACGCATCGCCGGCGCTGCGGGCGCGCCGGGACCAACGGGGCAGTAGCTGGCTCTCCGCCGTCGGCCGCCTGGACTCGAGCACGACGGCGATCGGCGCCGCGGCGCGACTCACGGCTGCGCTGCATGCGGTGGATCCCGAGCCGTTCGTTCGTGGCACGCACCGGATCGTGGCCGTGCCGGTCCTCTCGCGCGACGACGTGCTCGCTGCGCGAGACGCCCGCGTCGCGCTCCTCCTCGCCGGGGTGAGCGTGCTGCTGCTGCTCGTCGCCTGCGCCAGCGTCACCAACCTGCTGCTCGCGCGCGGGCTCGAGCGCGGCCGCGAGATCGCCGTCCGTCTCGCGCTCGGCATCAGCCGGCGGCGGCTGATGCTCCAGCTCCTCGTCGAGAGCGTGCTGCTCGCCGCAGCCGGCGGGCTGGCCGCGCTGGCCGTCGTGCGCTGGGGCGGCACGCTGCTCCAGATCTTCCTGTTAGGCGAGAGCGGCGCGACCGAACGGCCGGTGGACGAGCGCGTGCTCGCCTTCACCGCCGCGGTGGCGCTGGGCGTGGGCGTGCTGGTGGGCCTGGCGCCGGCGCTGCGGGCCAGCCGTCCCGCGCTCACGGGTGCGCTCTGCCGGGGAGCGGGTGACGGCGGAGGGCGGCGGGCGCGGACGCGCGCCACGCTCATCGCCCTGCAGACCGCCCTGTGCGTCGTGCTCCTCGTCGGGACGGGGCTCTTCGTGCGCAGCCTGCAGCGCGTGCAGGCCCTGCCGCCCGGCGTCGCGGCCGAGCAGACGCTCACCGGCACGATGGAGTTGCGCGACCTCGGCTACACGCCGCAGCAGGTGGACGCGCTGTTCGCCGCGATGGCCGAGCGCGTGCGGGCGCTGCCCGGCGTCCGCTCCACCGCGGTGGGTGTCGTGCGACCGCTGGCCGGCGGCCACTTCTACCCGATCGTCGTCCCAGGGTACGACCCGCCCGCCGACGACCCGGAGATCGGGTCGGCCATCTATCCGGTGACGCCGGAGTACTTCGCGACGGTCGGCACGCGCCTGCTGCGCGGCCGCGGCTTCACCGCCGCCGACGGGGCGAACGCGGCCCCCGTCGCCATCGTGAGCGAGCGGATGGCCCGGCACTACTGGCCGGGCGCCGACCCGATCGGCCGCTGCATCGAGCTCGTGATCGACTCCGTTCCCTGCCTGCGCGTGGTGGGCGTGGCGGAGGAGACACATGCCGGAAGCATTCTCGTCACAGGCGCCCACAGCCAGTACTACGTCCCCCTCGCCCAGGCGCCATCCGACCTCACCGAGCGCGTCCTGTTCGTGCGCCCCGAGCCAGGCGCCCGCCAGGCAGTGGCCGCGGCCGTGCGGCTGGCGATGCAGGGCGCCGCGCCGGGGCTGCCCTTCGCCGAGGTGGCGCCGCTCGCGGATCTGATGGACGGGGATCTCCGGCCCTGGCGGCTCGGCGCGACGCTGTTCGCGATCTTCGGGGCGCTCGCGCTGGTGGTCGCGGCGGTGGGGCTGTACGGCGTGCTCGCCTTCGGCGTCGCGCAGCGCCGTCACGAGCTCGGCGTGCGCATGGCGCTCGGCGCCACGGATGCGCGCGTCCGGGCGCTCGTCGTGCGCGAGGGGCTCGTCGTTGCGGGCGCGGGGACGGCGGCCGGCGTGCTGCTGGCG
>DASTRO010000104.1:0-3035 GCA_035761165.1 Gemmatimonadaceae bacterium
ACCACGCTCGCCAGCCTCGGCGACTCCATCGTGCTGACGCCGGGCGTGCGCGACCGCGACGGCCGCCCGGTGGCCGGGGCGCGGCTCCGCTGGTCCGCCAGCCCGGCCGGCATCGTGGAGCCGGACAGCGAGGGCGTCTACCGCGCCGTCGGCAACGGCCGGGTGGCGATCGTCGCGGCGCTCGACCCCGGCGAGACCGGCGTGCGCCCGGCCGGCTACTGGGTGGGTCCGATCGCGGACACCGTCGTCGTCGAGGTGCGGCAGCAGGCGGCCGGCCTGGCGCTCCTGCCGGTGGACACCGCCTTCCGGGCGCTCGGGGCGCAGCGGCAGCTGCGCGTGCAGGTCACCGACGCGCGCGGCCACCCGCTCCAGGACGACCCGCCGCCGCTCACCTGGCGCTCCGCGGATTCGACCGTGGTGGCGGTGGACAGCGCCGGTGTCGCGCGATCGCTGGCCCAGGGCACGGCGCGGATCACCGTGCATGCCGAAGGGCTGGACGGCGCGGCGACCTTCACCGTCGACCCGCGGCTGCCGCACACCTCGTGCATGGTCTACGCACAGCGTGGCGAGACGCGCGAGGCGTGCGTCACGCTGGAGTTCGTCCTGCGCGCGCGGGGGATCGCGCGATGAACACCGCGCTGAACACCGCGCTGAACACCGCGCTGCCGCGCCGCTGCGCACGGGCGCTCGCCGTCGCCCTGCTGTCGGCCACGGTGTGGGCCTTCCCCGCCCGCGCGCAGCGGACGTCGGGCATCGACGGTGCGGACAGGGATTCCACCGCCGCCCTGGCGTGGCTCGATCGTCTCGACCTCTCGGCGCGCTACGGCACCTTCCTGCCGAGCGGCGGGAGCGAGCTGTACGCGCTGCTGGACGATGCGTTGATGCCCGGGGCGCGCGTGCTGCGCCCACGGCTCGTCGGCGGCGAGCTGCACGTCCGGCTGACGGACCGCTGGGGGCTGCTGGTGGGCACCGAGGGGGGCGGCAGCACCGTCGCGTCGGTGAGCCGGGTCGGCCCAGAGGCCGCGTCGGGCGACGTGCGGCAGCACACCTCGCTCGCCCTCGCCTCGGCGCAGTACGTGGGGGCCGAGTGGCGCGCGTACCAGTGGCACGGACAGGGTGGGGAGGTGGTCGGGCAGCCGCGGCTGGTGCTGCGCGCGGGCGCGGGCACCGCGCGCTACCGCCTGCGGCAATGGGGCGAGTTCGTGGACGTGGAGCGGCGCATGGCCTTCCACGACGACTTCACCTCCGCCCGGCGCGGGACCTTCGCCTACGCCAGCGCGGCGCTGGAGGTCCCGCTGAACCGGTGGGCGGCCCTGCAGGGGGAGCTGCGGCGGCAGGCCGGCTCGGCCCCGATGTCCGCCGACTACGCGGAGTTCGACCGCCTGGATCTGGGCGGCACGATGTTCAGCGTGGGCGTCCTCGTGCATCCGGCGGCGCTGTTCGAGCGGCGTTAGGCAGGCTGGTCCGCGCGCCGGCGCGGGCGCGTGGTCGCCGCCGGCTCCCCGTCGGCCGTGTCGGCGAGCGCCAGCACCTCGGCCGGCGTCAGCCCCTGCGCACGCAGCTCGCGGATGCTGAGCGCCCGGTGCCGCTTGGCGAGCCGACGCCCCTGGGCGTCGCGCACCAGCGGCAGGTGGCACCAGGCGGGCGGCGTCGCGCCCAGCGCGCGGTACACCAGGATCTGCCGGGCCGTGGAGCGCAGCAGGTCCTCGCCGCGCACTACCTCGGTGATCCCCATCGCCACGTCGTCGGCCACCACGGCCAGCTCGTAGGCGGGCACGTCGTCCTTGCGCCAGACGACGAAGTCGCCGAAGTCCACGCCGGCGGTGAACGCCTGCGGGCCGCGGCGCGCGTCGGTGAAGCGCACCACCTCGCCGTCGGGCACGCGGAAGCGCCAGACGACGCCGGCCGGCGTCGCCGCGTCGCGCCCCGCGCCCGGGGGCGGACGTAGCGCCGGCGGGAAGATCGGCTCGCTCCCCTCCTCGTCCTCGTGGGGCGCGTGCGCGGCGTCGCGCAGCTCGCGGCGGGACACGGTGCTCGGATAGACGACGCCGGCGTCGCGCAGGGCGCGCCACACCGCCTCGTGGTGCGCGCGCCGCCGCGACTGCCAGTGCGGGCCCTCGCTCCACCGCACGCCCAGCCACGTCAGGTCCTCGATCGCGCGCGCGGCGTACTCGGCGCGGCAGCGCAGCGGGTCCAGGTCCTCGATGCGCAGCACGAGCGCGCCGCCCGCTGCCGCCGCGCGGCGCCACGCCGAGACGAAGGTGTGCGCGTGGCCCACGTGCATGTCGCCGGTGGGGGTGGGCGCGATCCGGCCGCGGTACGTCACGCGTCGACGGAGCTGCGGGGCCTGGGCGGCCTGCGGCCAGGCCGGAGGAGGACGGGGCTGGGCGGCGACAGGGCAGGACGGATGGACATCGGGGGCGTAGGCGGGGACGGGCGATTGCCCCGTCAACCTAATCGTCCGTACCCTTCCCGTGTCGCCCGCACGTCACGGCTTCCACCGTCGACCGCGCCCTCGACGATGCCCGCCACCACCGACCCCCACGTCCTCACCTTCCGCGAGCTGCTGGACTACACGGCCGGCGAGACCGAGCGCTGGCGCCGGTGGCTCGCGGCGCGCCCCGCGACGGTGCTCGACCTGCCGGTGGGCGAGGGGCGTACCGCTACCGTGCGCGGCCTCCTCCAGCACATCTTCGCCGTCGAGCGCCGCTACGCCGACCGCCTGCTCGGCGAGCCGGTGACGCCCTACGAGGCCATCGGCACGTCCGACGTCGAGACGCTCTTCGCCGCCGGGCGCGCGGCGCGCGAGCGGCTGGAACGCTACCTGGCCGGCGCCACCGCCGCCGACCTGGCGCGCCGGCCGGAGTTCCAGACGATCAGCGCCGGCACGCGGACGGCGAGCGCGCGGAAGATCGTCGCCCACGCGCTGGTCCACGGCATCCGCCACTGGGCGCAGCTGGCGACCGTCCTCCGTCAGCACGGGGAGGCCACGGACTGGATGCACGACCTGCTCATGAGCGACGCGCTGGCGTGAG
>DASTRO010000105.1:0-2003 GCA_035761165.1 Gemmatimonadaceae bacterium
GCTGGGGGAGTGGGCGATCGGCGGGGTCGCGTCGGGCCGTCCGCCGTCGAGCACGACAGCGGTTCCGCCCACGAGCATGGCGGCCGCGGCCACCACCCCGGCCATCCCGCCCGCCGTACGGCGCCGCCGGATCCGGCGTGCCCGCTGCATCACCGACTCCACCGGCAGCGGGGCGAATCGTGCCGTGTCGGCCTGCTCGCGCAGGAGGTCCTCGAGGTTCATCGGCGCGTTCATCGCTGCTCCTCCAGCTCGGGTGCGTGCATGCGCAGGGCGGCCAGAGCACGGCTGGCCTGGGACTTCACCGTTCCGCGGGAGATGCCGAGGATGTCGGCGATCTCCGTCTCGGACAGCTGCTCGTAGTAGCGCAGCACGATCACCGCGCGCTGCCTCGGCGGAAGGTCGCGGACCAGACGCCACACCTGAGTGCCGTCCGGTCCGCCGAGCTCGGGGGTCACGGCGACGTCCGGCAACACGTCGGAGGCCACCTCGCGCCGCCGCCAGGCGCGTCGCCACCACGAGGTCGCCTCGTTGATGATGGCTCGGCGCACATAGGCGTCCGGGGACTCGGCGTGCTGCACCCTGTCCCAGGCGAGGTAGAGCCGTGCGAGTGCGCTCTGCACCACGTCCTCGGCGCTGTGCTCGTCTCCGGTCAGCAGGTACGCCGTACGCAGCAGGGCGGGCTGACGTGCGGCCAGGTACGCCGTGAAGTCAGCATCGCGCTGATGTCGAGCGCTCAGCCGGCTCATCGCGGTCACCTCCGCGCTTAGTGTCATACCTCCTGGACGCGATGTGGGTCAGAAAGGTTGCACGAGCAGGCAGGTGCCCTCATCGGCGACCCGGGTCAGCACGATGGTGGCCTCGTTGGGGCCCTGCAGCGACAGCCGTCGGCGCAGCTCCTCGGGCACCACGGCGACACCCCTCTTCTTGATCGTCAGCCGACCCACGCCACGCTCGCGCAGAGCAGCGCGCAGTGCGCGCTCGCGATAGGGCAGCTCCTCCAGCACGCGGTAGCCGCGTGCGAAAGGGGTGTGGAAGGACGCGTCGCTGGTGACGTAGGCGATCTGGGCGTCCAGCAGCCCGCCGCCGACACCCGCCGCGACGGCCGTCACCAGGCCAGCCCGGATCACCGCGCCGTCCGGCTCGTAGAGGAACTCGCCCAGCGCCCGCACGCTCTCGGGGCCCGAGCCGGTGGAGGGATCCTCGTCGGTCAGGGTCGCCAGACCGCCGTCGCCGATCACGGTTGCCCGACGGCGTACTGTCGCAAGCCGGCCGGCCCACAGGGCGGCCTCCTTGACCTCCCCGTGGTCGCTGACGAACTCCGCCTCCACGCCGTCGGGGATGAGCTCGTGCGGGATGCCCGGTGCCACCTTCACGCACGCGTCGCGCGCCAGCAGGCCGAGCACGAAGGGCCACGGGGGCATCCAGCCCTCGGCGTCCATCACCCGCCCGCGCGCGCCGCGGCGGGCCGGATCGGCGAACGCGACGTCGAAGGCGCCGTGGTCCACCGCGGTCGCGTCCGCCACCGACACCGCGCCGGGCAGGCCGAGGGCGGCGAGGTTGGCGCGCGCGACGGCCACCCGCTCGGGGTCCAGATCGACGCCTGCGGCGGTGATGCCGGCCCGCGCCAGCGCGATGAGGTCGCCCCCGACGCCGCAGCCCAGGTCGATCGCGCTTCCCGCGCCGAACGCGACCAGCCGCGCCGCCCGATGCTCGGCGACGGTGAGCCGGGTGGCCTGCTCGAGGCCGTCGGGAGTGAAGTACATCCGCACCGCCAGGTCCCCGAACTTGGCCACGCCACGGCGGCGCAGCTCGGCCTGGCTCGTCGCCACCGCGACGTACGGCGCCGGGACATCCGGGAACTCCCGTCGCAGGGTCGACTGCGCCTTGAGGGCATCCTCACCGCCGAGCGCGACGGCGCGGGCGAGCAGCGCCTGACCGGGGTCGGTGAGCAGCCAGGCGAAGGCGTCGAGATCCACGCCGTACATCCTCTCAGGGCCATCCCT
>DASTRO010000106.1:0-20021 GCA_035761165.1 Gemmatimonadaceae bacterium
ATTGCCGTCTTCACGCGGCCGCCGGCGGCGTCGAGGAGCTGCCGCGCCTCGGCGCGCGTGACGCCGCAGACCTCGATCAGGATCCGCTCGCTGCGGTCCTTCAGCTTCAGGTTCGTGGCGCGCAGGTCCACCATCAGGTTACCGTACGTCTTGCCGAGGCGGATCATGGCGCCGGTGGTGATGGTGTTGAGCACCAGCTTGGTCGCCGTGCCGGCCTTGAGCCGCGTGGACCCGGTGACGACTTCGGGCCCGACGATCGGGAGGATGGCCACGTCCACGTGCGCCAGCACCGCGGCCGGCGGCGGCGAGCAGGCGACGAGGGCGGTGGTGGCGCCGAGCTCCCGCGCGCGCGCCAACGCCGCGCCGACATACGGCGTGGTGCCCGAGGCGGCGATGCCGACGACGAAGTCCCCGGCGCGCACGCCGTGCTCGTCCATCGCCTGCGCCCCGCGCGCCGGGACGTCCTCGGCGCCTTCCTGCGCGCGCGTGAGCGCGGGTGCACCGCCGGCGATGATCCCCTGCACCATCTCCGGATCGGTGCCGAAGGTCGGGGGGCACTCGCTGGCGTCGAGGACGCCGAGCCGGCCGGAGGTGCCGGCGCCGACGTAGAACAGCCGGCCGCCGCCGCGGAACGTCTGCTCGGCGATGGTGACGGCGCGCGCCAGCGGCTCGCGCTGCGTGGCCACGGCGGCGGGCACGAGCTGGTCCTCGGCGTTCATGAGGTCCACGATCTCGAGCGGTGAGGCGAGATCGATGGCTGCCGTGCGCGGGTTGCGCTGCTCGGTGATGCGCGGGTCGAGATGGCGCGCGGCCGCGGCTGTCGCCCTGCGGAGGGCGCGGCTAAGTTACCCGGCGCCGCGCACCGCTCGCAACCCGCCGCCGCCCTCGCGCTGTGCGGTGCGCGACGGTGCCCCTCCCTCACGCCACAGGGCGCGGCCCGCCGCCGGATCCCGGCGCGGCCGCGCCCGGAGCTCTCCGCGCATGGCCACACAACTCCGGCGGCGCGCGACGACGGCGCTGCTCGCCACCGTCGTCCTCGGGGCCGCCGCCTGCCGCCCGTCGGGCGTGCAGACCGCCGCCGACGCGTCCGCCGCGCCCGCGATCCCGTCGCGCGTCACCCCCACCTTCCCCGAGGGGTGGCGCTTCCCCGCCGGGCAACTGCAACCCGCCTTCGCGCCGCATGCCATGGTGACGAGCGACAGCCGGCTCGCCGCCGAAGCGGGGCTCGAGATCCTGCGGCAGGGCGGCAACGCGGTGGACGCCGCCGTCGCGGTGGGCTTCGCGATGGCCGTCACCTATCCCGAGGCGGGCAACTTGGGTGGCGGCGGCTACATGGTCATCCGCATGGCCGACGGCCGCGCCGCCGCGCTGGACTACCGCGAGGTGGCGCCCCTGGCGGCGACGCGCGACATGTACGTGGACGAGAACGGGAAGCTCACCGACAAGAGCGTCGTCGGCTACCTGGCGTCCGGCGTGCCGGGCGCGGTGGCCGGGATGGCGGCGGCGCTCGAGCGCTTCGGCACGATGTCGCTGGCGCAGGTGATGGCCCCGGCCATCCGCTACGCCGAGCAGGGCTTCGTGGTCGACAGCACCTTCCAGGGCTCGCTGCGCGGCAGCCGCAAGCTGATCGAGCGCTTCGCCGGCGGCGCGGTCTTCTTCCCGAACGGCGAGCCGCCGGCGATCGGCTCGCGCTTCGCGCAGCCGGCGCTCGCGCGCACGCTGCGCACCATCGCCGAGCAGGGGGCAGCGGCGTTCTACACCGGCTGGCCGGCGGACTCGCTGGCCGCCGACATGCGGCGGCACGGGGGCCTCATCATGGAGGCCGACATGGCGCGCTACCGCCCCGAGTGGCGCGAGGCGGTGCAGACCACCTACCGCGGCTACCGGCTCGTGTCGATGCCGCCGTCGTCGTCGGGCGGGGTGACGATCGCCGAGACGCTCAACATCCTGGAGCCGTACGGCGACCTGCCGGCGTTCGGGACGCCCCAGTACACGCTGCTCCTCGCCTCGGCCTACCAGCGCGCCTTCATCGACCGCAACGAGAAGCTGGCCGACCCGGCGTTCGTGGACGTGCCGGTGGAGCAGCTGACGAGCAAGGCGTACGGCCGCAAGCTGCAGGCGACGATCGACGAGCAGCGCTGGACGCCGACCCCGCAGGTGGCGCGCACGATGCGCGAGGGGATGGAGACGACCAACTACGCGGTGGTGGACGCCCAGGGGAACGCGGTGGCGACGACGACGACCATCAACAGCCTGTACGGCTCGGGCGTCTACGTGCCGGCGGTCGGCATCTTCCTCAACAACGAGATGGACGACTTCGCGGCGCAGCCCGGGACGCCCAACCAGTTCGGCCTCGTGCAGGGAGAGGCGAACGCCGTGCAGCCGGGCAAGCGGATGCTGAGCGCGATGTCACCGACGGTCGTGCTCGACCCGGCGGGCAAGGTGCTGCTCGTCGTCGGGAGCCGCGGCGGCCCGCGCATCATCACCAGCACGTCGCAGATCATCCTGAACGTGATCGCGCACCGGATGTCGCTGGCCGACGCGTTCAGCGCGCCCCGCATCCATCACCAGGCGCTCCCGGACGTCCTGATCCACGAGCGCGGCGGGCTGTCGCCGGCGACGATGGCGGCGCTGCAGGCCGCCGGGCTGAAGCTGCAGGTGGGGAGCGACGGCCTGCCCAACGGCATCATGCGCGTGCCCGGCGGCTGGCACGGCGTGGTGGACCCGCGCGGCGACGGCGGCGGGGCGGCGGTGGGGTACTGAACAGGGAGCAGGAAACAGGAAGCAGGAAGCAGGAAACAGGGAGCAGGGGGAGAGAGGCCGTAGCGGCCTGCATACTCCCCCTGCTCCCTGCTTCCTGCTTCCTCTCAGTTCAGTTCGACGCGACCGGGAAGCTCGCGGCCTCGTTGAGCACGATCGTGAGGCGGCCGCCGTCGTTCACGCAGCCCTCGTAGTTGGCGGTGGCCGCGGCGGCGGCGGTGCCGGCGGCGGCACCCGTCGCGGCGCCGATCACGGTGGACTTCGTGTCCTTGCCGAGCACCTGGCCGGCGATGGCGCCGAGCACGGCGCCGCCGATCACCTTCTTGGCGTCGTTGCCGCGCGTCGAGTTGCGCACCTTCTCGATCTGCGCGTCGCTCGTCTTCGCGTTCACCGCGACGGTGCGGTCGTCCACCTTGATCGAGACGACGTCGAAGCTCATGCGGATCGGATCGTTCGCGTTCTCGGAGCGATCGAGCCCGGTGATGCGCACGACGGCGGTGGCGCCGGCGGGGATGACCGCGCCGTTGGAGCCCGTCACGCTGTTGGCCACGGTGGCGGTGAAGCGGTCGCCCACCTTGTGGGTGTTCGTGCACACCTTGCTGTTCGACGTCAGCACGATCTGCGTGCCGGCCGGGATCGTCCCGATCGTCCGCTCGGCCTCGCCGGAGCCCTTGGCGACGGTGTTGCCGCTCGGGGTCGTGGTGGGCTCCGCAGCCGGCTTCGGCGCGGGGGTGCTGGGCCGCGGCGAGGTGCGCGCGGGGGTGCGGCGTGCGGGCGTGCTGGGCCGCGGCGTGGCGCGGGGCGGCGCCTCGGCCTCGGGCGCCGGCGCGGCGGCCGGCGGCGTGGCCTCGAGCGTGTCGGTCAGCGACGGCTGCAGCGTGGAATCGGCGTTGGCGAGCGCCAGATCGCGCGACAGCGCGCTGTCCTGCGCCAGCGTGGCGTCGTCGCCGCCACGATCGCAGGCGCCGAGGACCAGCGCCATGCCGAGCGCCAGCGGCGTGATGGAGCGGCGGATATATTCGGACATGCGATCTCCTCCCCCGGGAGTTGGTCTGCTCGGCCTCGCGAAATGCGCATGGCGCAAGCGTTTAGCAACGAAAGGCAAGCCACATGCCAGCTGTGAGCACGCTGCGGCGGCTCGTCCCCTATTACCACCCGTACCGCGCGAAGGTTGCGGCCGGGCTGCTGCTGGTGGTGGCGGCCGCGGCGGCCGCCGCCCTGGTGCCGTGGCTGCTGCGCGCCGCGATCGACGCCCTCCGCGCCGGCGCGCCACGCGGCCAAATCTGGCGCATCGGCGGTGGAATGGTAGCCGCCGCCATCCTCAGCGGGGCGCTGCGCTTCGGCATGCGCGACCTGCTGAACGGCGTCAGTCGACGCATCGAGTACGACCTGCGTAACGACCTGTTCGGGCATCTCACCACTCTCGACGCCGCGTACTTCGCCCGGATGCGCACGGGCGACCTCATGGCGCGGCTGACGAACGACCTCAACGCCGTGCGGATGGCCGCCGGACCGGCCATCATGTACCTCGTCAACACCTTCGCCGGCGGCCTGTTCGCCCTCACCTTCATGCTGCGCATCGACGGCCGGCTGACGCTGCTCGCCGCGCTGCCGATGGTGGTGCTGCCGGCGCTCATGGTCTGGCTGGGCCGCGCCATCCACACGCGCTTCGAGGCGGTGCAGGAGCACTTCGGCACGCTCACCACGCGCGCGCAGGAGAACCTCTCCGGCGTGCGCGTGGTGCGGGCGTATCGTCAGGAGGACGCCGAACTGTCCCGCTTCGCGACACTCAACGACGAGTACCTCGCGCGCAACATGCGGCTGGTGCGCCTCTACGGCGCCATGAACCCGCTGTTCGGCCTGCTCGCCGGCGCCGGCGCGGTGGTCGTGCTCGGCGCCGGGGGGATGCTGGTGCTGCGCGGGACGATCTCCGTGGGTGCGTTCGTCGCCTTCGGCTTCTACCTGGCGATGCTCACCTGGCCGCTGATCGCGCTCGGCTGGGTCATCAACCTCTTCCAGCGCGGCAGCGCGTCGATGGCGCGGCTGAACGCCATCCTCGACGCGCGGGCGGAGGTGCAGTCGCCTCGCACGCCGCGGCCGCTGCCGCCGGCGCACGGCGGCCGGGCGCTGGAGTTCCGCGACGTCGGCTTCCACTACCCCACGGCCGACGGGGAGCCGCGCTGGGTGCTGCGGCACGTCTCCTTCTCGGTGCCCGCTGGCGGCACGCTCGGCGTCGTCGGTGCGACGGGGAGCGGGAAGAGCTCGCTGCTCGACCTCATCCCGCGCCTCCACGACCCGCAGGAGGGGGAGATCCTGCTCGACGGTGTGCCGCTGCGCGAGATCGCGCTCGACGAGCTGCGCCGCGAGGTGGGGGTGGTGCCGCAGGAGAGCCTGCTGTTCAGCGACACGCTGGAGTCGAACCTGGCCTACGGCACCGACGACCCGGCCGCCGGCCGGTGGGCGGCGGGCGTGGCCCAGCTGGACGAGACGATCGCCGGCTTCCCCGGCGGCTACCAGACGATGCTCGGCGAGCGCGGGATCAACCTCTCCGGCGGGCAGAAGCAGCGGGCGGCGCTGGCCCGCGCCCTGGCCCGGCGCCCCCCCGTCGTGCTGCTCGACGATGCCCTCTCGGCGGTGGACACCCACACCGAGGCCGCCATCCTGCACGGGCTGCGCGACGCCCTGGGTGGGCGGACGGCGGTGATCGCCTCGCACCGCATCAGCGCCATCCGCGACGCCTCGTGGATCCTGGTGCTCGACGAGGGGCGGGTGGTGGAGCAGGGCCGGCACGAGGAGCTGATCGCGCGCGAGGGGCGTTACTGGTCGCTGCTCCGGCGGCAGCAGTTGGTGGAGTCGATCGAGGGGGACGAGGCGCCCGACCCGGCCGGCGACGGCGCCGCGGGCGGCTGACCGGGCGGCATGCCGCCGGTCCGTCGGACGGCCGCGCCTCCACGTTGGCAAGCGGCCGACCGGGCGGTACGTTTTGGGCATGACTCGCGTGGACACGACTTCGTCGCCCTTCGAGGCGCGCCTGCACATGCTGGAGGCGCAGCATCGCGACTCCACCCGCCTCATCGCCGAGCTCCAGGCACGCGACGCGCTGAAGACGCAGTTCCTCGCGAACATCTCCCACGACCTCCGCACGCCGCTGACGGCGATCATCACGCACGCCGAGATCCTGCGCGACGGGCTGCTCGGCGAGCTCAGCGACCGGCAGCGCGAGAGCATCAACGGCATCATCAGCGGCGGCCGGCAGCTCCTCGGCATGGTGGGCGAGATCCTCACCTATGCCCGCGGCCAGGCCAATCAGCTCACCCTCAACCCGTCCGACTTCGCCTTCGAGGACGTCGTGCGGCAGGTGTCCGAGCTGAACGAAGGGCTGATCGCGAAGAAGGAGCTGCACTTCACGGTCGACCTGCAGCCGGGGCTGCCGGAGCTGCACGCCGACCGCGACAAGATCACCCACATCTTGGCCAACCTGCTCGGCAATGCCATCGCCTTCACGCCGCCCGGCGGCGACGTCTGGCTGCACGCGCGCGCCGAGGCCAACGACAGCGTGCCCGAGCTGCTGGTGGAGGTGGGGGACAGCGGGATCGGCATCTCCCCGGAGAACCACGCGCTCATCTTCCAGGAGTTCGCGCAGGTGGACTCGTCGCCCTCACGCCAGCACCACGGCACCGGACTCGGGCTGACGATCGCGCGGCGGCTGATCGAGCTGCATGGCGGCCGGATCTGGCTCGAGAGCGAGCTGGGCCAGGGAAGCCGCTTCTACTTCACCATTCCGACCCGCGCGGACGGCTGAACGGGGTGCCCTGCCGCATCCTCCTCGTCGAGGACAGCGCGCTCGTCGTCCACGCGCTCACGCTCCTGCTGGAGCTCGCTGGCCACCAGGTGGGCGCGGCCGGCAGCGTGGCCGAGGCCGTCGCCCGGGCCCGCGTCGAGCCGCCGGACATCCTCCTGCTCGACCTCACGCTGCCAGACGGCGACGGCCTGCAGGTGCTCGAGGCCCTGCGGGCCATGGATGCCGCGCCCCCGGTGACGGTCGCGCTGACCGGCCACGAGGACCGCGCCACGATCGCCCGGTGTGAGCTCGCCGGCTGCCGCGCCGTGCTGCTCAAGCCGGTGCCGACGCGGGAGCTGCTGGCCCGGGTGGCGGAGTGGGAGGGGGAGGTGCGGGCGGCGCGCTAGCGAACGACCAGTGTGACGCGAGCTCGGCGTCCCGCGGGAGCGAGCGGAGCGCGATCCCCGGCGTTGTCATCCCGACACCCGCGCCGGCTACGCCGAGGTTCCCGCGGGATGCCAATCCGGTAGACCTGCCGTCACCGTCGCCCGGCTCAGATCCTCGACCGCAGGAACTCCGGCGTGAGCGCCTGCAGGTACGAGGCGAGGATGGTGAAGTAGCTCGTCACCCTGAGCAGGCCGACGACGACCATCAGCGCGCCGGAGATGCGGGTGATCCACACCAGCTGGCGCTTGAGCCGGGCGAAGACGTTCAGGAACTGCTGGACGAGCACCGCCGAGAGCAGGAAGGGGACGGCGAGGCCGAGCGAGTAGGCGGTGAGGAGCTCCAGCCCGCGGGCCAGGTCGGCGCTGCTCGCCGTGTAGGTGAGGATCGAGCCGAGGATGGGTCCGATGCAGGGCGTCCAGCCGGCGCCGAAGGTGATGCCGACGAGCACCGTGCCGAGATAGCCCACGGGCTTGTCGGCCAGGTGGACGCGGCGCTCGCGGGAGAAGGCGGCGAGGTCGAAGACGCCGAGCAGGTAGAGGCCGAAGACGATGACGAGCAGGCCGCCGATGCGGCTGATCCAGTCGCGGTAGGCGCGCAGCACGCTGCCGAGCGCGGTGGCGCCGGCGCCGAGCGCGAGAAAGATGAGCGTGAAGCCGAGAATGAAGAGGAGGGCGTGGACGAGCGCGGTGCGCCGCGTGCGCTGCACGTCCTCCAGGCTCAGCCCCGTGATGAAGGTCACGTAGCTGGGCACGAGCGGCAGCACACACGGGGAGAGGAAGCTGAGCAGACCGGCGGTGAAGGCGACGGCCAGCCCGAACGTGGTCGATGCGTCCATGAGCGAGTCGGAGAAGGCGGGCGGCGAGCCGCCCGCCGAGCGCCGCGCGCAGCCGCGCGCGGGGGTCGTGCTGCGCTGGTACTATCGCCTGAAGTACGCGGCCTTCCGCGCCGAGCGCCGGCCGCACGACGGGCGGCGCGGGCTCGTCGTGCTGCAGGTCGATGCGCTGGCCTACGCCGACCTGCGCCGCGCCATCGCCGCCGGCCGCTGCCCGACGATCGAGCGGCTGCTGACGCGCGACGGCTTCGCGCTGCGCCGGTGGTACTGCGGCCTGCCGTCGGCGACGCCCTACTGTCAGGCCGGCATCATGTACGGCGAGAACGCCAACATCCCGGCATTCCGCTTCTACGACAAGGCGGCGCGGCGCGTCATCACCTGCAACGCCCCGCACGGGGTGCAATATATCCGCGACCGCATCCGGGCGCCGGGGGCGCTGGCCGGGGGCTCCAGCTACGTCAACCTGCTGGACGGCGACGCGCAGACGGTGGCCTTCACGGTGGCCACGCGCGAGCGGATGTCGGTCTACGCGCGGCTGGGGGGCACGCGCATGGCGCTGCTCATCCTCCTCCACCCCATCCGGCTGGCGCGCATGGCGGTGCAGGCGGTGGCGGAGTGGTGGCGCGAGGAGTGGGAGCGGCTGCTCGGCGAGCTGCGCGGCCGCGTCACGCACGCCGAGGGCATTTTCCCCTTCCTGCGCATCCTCAGCAACGTGGTCGTGCGCGAGTTGCAGACGATGGCGATCCTGCTCGACATCTACCTGGGCGTGCCGGTGATCTACAGCACGTTCATGCAGTACGACGAGCTGGCGCACCACTTCGGCCCGACGAGCCGCATGGCGCTCGCCGACATGCGCCGCACGGACGCGCGCATCCGCGAGATCTGGCGCATGATCCGCCTCGCCGGCGGACGCGGCTACGACCTGGTGATCCTTTCCGACCACGGGATGACGCCGTCGCGCAGCTACCGCGTGGAGTACGGCGAGAGCCTGGGGCGGACGGTGCAGCGCATCCTGGACGGCGACCCGGTGCCGCGTGCCGGGCCACGGGCCAGCGCGCTGGAGAGCCACGCCGAGACGAGCGAGTACGCGGACGTGGGCGCGCAGGTGGTGGAGACGGTGGCGCAGGCCACGCCCGAGCGTCGGGTACGGCTGCGCCGCCGGCTGCGGCAGCTTCGCGACTGGTTCCGCCGGCACTACGGGCTGCGCGAGATCATCCTGCCGGAGAAGTACCTGGTGGGCCGGCGGCACGACGTCGTGGTGACGTACAGCTCCTGCCTGGCGCTCGTCTACTTCGCCGACGACGAGCGCCGGCTCCTGCTCGAGGAGCTGTGCGCGGACGAGCACCGCCGCCATCTGTACCGGGCGTTGCGCGACCATCCGGGGATCGGCCTGGTCGCGGCGCTCGGCGCCGACGGCGTGCACCTGGAGGGGCGCGACGGCCGGGCCCTGCTCCGCGACGGTCAGCTCACCGTGCTGGAGGGCACGAACCCGCTCGACGCGTACGGCACGGAGAGCTATGCGCTCCGCGCGCTGGAGGCGCTGGTGCGGCAGCCGAACGCCGGCGACCTGGTGCTCTTCGGCGCCTACGACGGCTACGAGATCGTCTCGTTCGACGACCAGGTGGGCGCGCACGGCTCGGCCGGCGGCGCGCAGACGTACCCGTTCCTCATCACCCCGCCGACGCTGGACCTGAGCGGAGCGCGCCTGGAGGACGCGCGGGACCTGCACCGCGAGATCATGGTGAGATACGGCGCGCAGCGATGAACGCCCGGCGACCAGCGTGACACCCTCCAGCCGGCCAGTACTGGCTCGTCAGGCGTCGTTACGCTGATCGCTCATCGCTGGTCGCTGATCGCTCGCCGTTCCCGACACTGCTCGCACACGCCGTAGATCACCAACCGGTGCCGCTGCCGGGCGTAGCCGTGGGCCTCGGCGATCAGCGTCGTCATGCGCTCCAGGCGCTCGTCGCGGAACTCGGTGACGCGGCCGCAGACCGTGCACAGCAGGTGCTCGTGGTGCGGGATGCCGCGCGCCGGCTCGAAGCGCCGGAACCCCTCGCCGAAGTCGCGCTCCACGGCCAGGCCGCTGCGCACCAGTAGCTCGAGCGTGCGGTAGACCGTCGCCGTCCCCACCGTCGCGCCCCGCTCGGCCACCTCGCGCGCCACCTCCTCGGCCGAGAGGTGCCGCTCCGAGCCCAGCACGACGTCGGCGATGGCGAGCCGCTGGGCGGTGATCGGGAGGTTGTGCTCGCGCAGATAGGCGCGGAACGCCTCCGCCGGCGCGCTCACCGGCCCTCGCCCAGCAGGCGCGCGAGGTCGGGGCCGGTGAGGCGCTCCACCTCGGCCAGATCGCCCGCCCGTCGCTGCACGCCGCGCACGACGGCGTCCACGGTGAGCAGCGGCGCGTCGGCCTCGGCCACCAGATCCATGGCCCACTTGCCCCGATCGGGGCCCTTGAGCTGGAGGCGGTAGCGCGCCGTGTAGACCGTGTAGCGCGGCGGGAGCCCGGTGGCTGGCTCGTCGCCCGCCTCCGCGTCGGCCGGCGGGGCAGTCGCCTCGTCGTCATCGCCCGACTCGACGGCCACGCTCCCGGCGGCCCGCTCGGCCGCCGCCTCGGCACGCACGACGACGGCGGGGGCGGCCGCCAGCGGCGGACCGGTGTCGTCACCTACCACCGAGTCGACGGTGTCGACGGTGTCGACGGTCGGCGGCGGCGCGCCCGCGGCGGCCTCGGTGGGATCGCAGGCCGCCGCGTCCGGGACGTGCGCCGCCGGCCCAGGCGGCGCGAGCGCGCCGTTCGTCGGCCCGGCCGGTGTTGCGGGCTCGGCGATCGCCGGCTCCTCGGCCCCGGCCCCCTCCGCTCCGGGCCCGCCGATCCCCGGCACCCGGTCCCGGATGTCGCCGGTCGGGTCCTCGCCGTCGGTCCCGGCATCCTCCGCCGCGACGGCGGCCTCGGCCGCGAGCAGCGCGGCGCGCATCACGTCGGCGTCCTCCGGTGCGCAGACCGGCGCCGCGGCCACGTCGGCGTCCGATCCCTCGTCAGCGGCTGGTGGCTCGCTGGCCGCCTCCATGCCCGACGCCGCGGCGCCGCCCGACGAGGCGTCGGGCGCCTCCGGCTCGCCGGCCGCGATCACCGCCAGCCCGGTCTCCACGCCGCCCTGGCGAATGGGCGCGAAGAGATAGAGCTCGCGCACCTGGCCAGCCGGCAGGCGCTCGGCCACCGCGGCGAGCAGGCGCCGCTGCGCGTCGGAGAGCTCGGGCGCGGTCACGAGACGGCCACCGCCGGCGGCGCCGACGACGACGGGTCGCGGCTCTGCAGCTCGCGCTCCACGTACAGCCGCAGGATGTGCAGGAAGTCCTGCGCGTTGGTGACGACGCCGAACGCCTGGTGCGTGCCGCGGTCCTTCAGCTTGCTCACCACGAACTCCGACGAGTCCACGCAGATGGTCGGCAGCTCGCGCAGCGTGCCGTCGGCCTCGGTGACGAAGGCGGGGAGCATGTTGCCGGTGGCGATCGCGTGGAGCGCGGTGGCGATGAAGAGCGCCATCGTGGCGCGGATGGTGTGCGCGCGCATCGCGTCCTGCGCCGCGAGCGTGTCGGTGACGACGTCCGGCAACGGGCCGTCGTCGCGGATGGAGCCGCAGAGCACGAAGGGCACCCCGCGCCGCACGCAGGCGTGCATGATGCCGTCGCGCACGATCCCCTGCTCCACCGCGGCGGCGATGGAGCCGGCCGCGCGCACCTGGTTGATGGCGCGCATGTGCAGCCCGTGGCCCCCCTCGGCCTGCGCGCCGGTGCCGGTCATGCCGAGCGTCGTGCCGAAGATGGCCGCCTCGATGTCGTGCACGGCCACGGCGTTCCCGGCCAGCAGCGCGCCCACGAAGCCGTGCTCGATGAACCACACCATGTCGGCGCGGGCCCGCGAGTGCACGAGCGCCGGGCCGGCCACCCAGACGGGATAGCCGCCGCGGTCCCGCTCGTCGAGGAGGATGCGCGCCATGAGCGCGTAGTCGATCGGCTTCTCGCGCGACACCTCGCTCGTCATGAAGGCGAACTCGCCCTCCCCCACGACGTGGACCGGCGCGTGGACGTAGATCCCCTCGCTGCCGTCCTCGCTCCGGCCCACCGCCACGTGGTCGCCGGCGCGCACGCGGCGCCCCTCGCGCACCCAGAGCCCGCCGTCGGGGTCCAGGACGAGGGCCGAATCCATGCGCGGCTCGCGCGGCATGCGCCAGCGGCCCGCCACCTTCACGTAGGTCGGCAGGTTGGTGGTGGAGAAGAAGCCATCCGGCAGGACGCCGTCGGCGGGCGCGGGGACGAACCGCGCGTCGGGCCGGTCGGCGAACCGCGGCGCCGTGAAGTCGGGGGCGGGGATGATGGTCACGGAGGAAAGATGAGCCCGCGCGGGGCGGGCGTTCAAGCGCGATCGGCCGGGATCGCTGGCGTTCGGCTAGAGGAGCGAGACGGGATCGCGGTCGACGGTGACACGGAGCTGCGCCACCTTGGGCACGTCGAAGCGCTCCAGGAAGTAGCGCGCGACGCGCGTCAGGTCGGCCGGGTGCTCGGCTTTGAGCAGCGCGTGCCACCGCCAGCGCGTCTTGATCCGCTCCACGGCGCAGGGCGCCGGCCCGATCACCGTCACCGCGCCCGGCGCCCGGCGCGCCACCAGGCGGCGCAGCCACTCCGCGCCTCGCTGCGCCAGGCGCTCGGTATCCTGCTCGGTGAGGCCGCTGAAGACGACGTTGGCCAGCCGCACGAGTGGCGGATACGGTGGTTGCTCGCGTCCCGCCACCTCCTCGCGCACGAAGGCCAGGTAGTCGTGCGTCACCGCGCAGCGCACGGCGTGGTGCTGCGGGAGCCGCGTCTGGATGAGCACGCGCCCGCCCTTGGGCCCGCGGCCGGCGCGCCCGGCGACCTGGCCGAGGAGCTGGAAGCAGCGCTCCGAGGCGCGGAAGTCGGGCAGGTTGATGCCGACGTCGGCGTCGATCACCCCCACCAGGGTGACGTTGGGGAAATCGAGCCCCTTGGCGATCATCTGCGTGCCGAGGAGGATGTCCACCTCGCCCCGCCCCACGCGGTCGAGGATCTCGGCGTGCGCCCACTTGCCGCTCGTCGTGTCCACGTCCATGCGCGCGATGCGCGCCGCGGGAAAGCGCTCGACGAGCAGCCGCTCGAGCTGCTGCGTGCCGAGCCCGCGCTGGCGCAGCGTGGCGCCGCCGCAGCGGCGGCAGCTGGCGCGGGGCTCCTCGCGGTGCAGGCAGTAGTGGCAGACGAGGCGCTCGGGCGTGCGGTGATAGGTGAGCGTGATGCTGCACTGCGGGCAGGTGGCCACGTCACCGCAGTCGCCACACTGGATGAAGGCCGAGTAGCCGCGCCGGTTGAGGAGGAGGATGGCCTGCTCGCCCCGGTCGAGGCAGCCGGCGAGCGACGCATCCAGCCGCGGCGTGACGACGGCGCGGTAGGCCGCCACCTGCGGCGGCGCACCGCCCGTCGCGGCTCCGGCCGCCGCGGCCACCTTCTCGGCGCGCAGGTCGATCACCTCCACCGACGGGAGCCGGCCGGCGCCGGCGCGATCGGGGAGGGTGAGCAGGCGGTACTTCCCGGCCTCGGCGTTGGCCCAGCTCTCCAGGCTCGGGGTGGCGCTGCCCAACACCACGGTGGCGCCCTCGAGGCGGGCGCGCACGACGGCCAGCTCGCGCGCGTGGTAGCGCGGCGACTCGCCCTGCTTGTAGCTGGCCTCGTGCTCCTCGTCCACCACGATCGCGCCGAGGTCGTCGAGCGGCGCGAAGACGGCGGAGCGCGCGCCGACGGCGATCCGCTTCTCGCCGCGCTTGAGCGCCAGCCACTCGTCATAGCGCTCGCCGTCGCCGAGGGCCGAGTGCAGCACGGCCACGCGGTCGCCGAAGACGCTGCGGAAGCGGTCGACGGTCTGCGGCGTGAGGGCGATCTCGGGGACGAGCACGATGGCGGTGCGCCCCTGCTCCTGCACGACGCGGCGCAGCAGCTCGATGTAGACGAGCGTCTTGCCGCTGCCGGTGATGCCGTGCAGCAGGAACACCTCGCCGGGCCGGGCGGCGCCCATCGCCTCGATGGCGGCCCGCTGGGCCGGCGAGGGTGGGTGCGCCGCGTGCGGTGCGGTGAGGACGCGCCCCGCGAAGGGGTCGCGGGCGACGACCTCGTCGGACACGGTGACGAGCCCGCGCGCGACGAGCCCCCTGAGCACCGACGGCGAGAAGCTGAGGAGCTCCAGCAGGTGCTCGACGGTGGCCCGCCCACCGAGCGACTCGAGCAGCTCGTAGAGCGCGCGCTGCTGCGGCGCGCGGGCGAAGATCCGCTCGCGGTGGAGGAGGCTGGGCAGGTGGCGCGCGACGGTGGCGACGCGGCGCGTGCGCTGCGCCGGCGTGGGATCGGCCGCACCGGTGAGCGCGACGGGGAGCGCCGAGCGCAGCACCTGCCCGATGGGCGCGACGTAGTAGTCGGCGGCCCACCGGCAGAGCTCGAGCATCGGTCCGCTCACGCTCGGGGTCTCGTCCGGCGCCGCCAGCACCGCCTTGGGCGCGGCCTTCCCCAGCGCCGCGCCGTCGCTGGGTCCCAGGCAGATGCCGAGCTCGCGGCGATTCCGGAAGGGGACGACGACGCGCGACCCGGGCCGGACCCGCGCCTCCAGCGTGCCGTTCACCTGGTACGTGAAGGTGCGGAAGAGCGGCAGGGGAAGGGCGACGTCGATGAGCATGGGGGAAGAATAGGGGGAGGAGGGAAGAGGGAAGAGGGAAGAGGGAACGCCGAGCGACGTTTCGATGATGGTCGCGTGGCCGGCCGGGGCGATCGTGGTAGTCGGGGGGGGCCCCGCGCGACGAGTCGTCCGGGCGCGCCCCTCTTCCCTCTTCCCTTCTCCCTCTTCCCTCTGCTGTTCTCCGTCCCCGGCTACGTCCCCCGCCGCTCCACCCCCAGCCCCGGCCCCTCAGGCAGCCGGATCTCCCCGCCGTCGATCGTCGCGCCGCGTATCGGGTCATCGGCCAGCAGCGCGGCGCCGTCCAGGTCCGCGTAGTCGAGCAGCGGCGCGAGGTGCGCGGCGGCGGTGATCCCGAGGCTCGTCTCCACCATGCAGCCCGTCATCACCAGGAGCCCGTGCGCGCGCGCGGTCGCGATGATGCGCAGCGCCTCGCGCAGCCCGCCGCACTTGGCCAGCTTCAGGTTCACGCCGTCCACCAGCCCGGCCAACCGCACGACGTCGCTGGCCACCAGGCACGACTCGTCGGCGATCACCGGGAGGCGCGTGCGCTCCCGCACGAAGCGCAGCCCCTCCAGGTCGTGCGCCGCCACCGGCTGCTCCACGAGCTCCACCCCGTGCTCCTCGAGCAGCGCGCACATGCGCACGGCCTGCTTGGCCGACCAGGCGGCGTTGGCGTCCACGCGCAGCGTCTTGTGCGGCGCGGCCTCGCGCACCACGCGCAGCACGTGCTCGTCGCGCGGCGAGCCGAGCTTGATCTTGAGGATCGGGTACGGCGCCGCCTCGGCCACCCGCGCGCGCAGGGCGTCGTCCTCCGCGACGATGCCGATCGTGAAGCTGGAGCGCGGCGCCCGCGCCGGGTCCAGCCCCCACAGGCGGTAGAGGGGTACGCCGAGCCGCCTGCCCATCAGGTCGTGCAGCGCCGCGCTGACGGCCGAGCGGGCGGACGGATTGCCGCGCAGCAGCGCCGGGAGCGCCGCCTCGATGCCCTCGACGTCCCACGCGTCGGCGTCCGCGAGCAGCGTGGCGTAGCGGTCCAGCGCGGCGAGCACCGACTCCGGCGTCTCGCCGTAGTAGCGGTTCGGCGCAGCCTCGCCCATCCCGGTCGCGCCGTCGGCGTCCGTGAGGGTGACCCAGACGACGCGATGCTCGGCCGCGCCGCCGCGCGCGATGACGAAGGGATGGCGCGTGCGCAGCGCGACGATCTGGGCGGCGAGCCTCACGGCCGCAGCGAGCCGGAGGCGGCGCGCGCCGCGCCCCGCGCCACGCGCGCGTGGCGCACGCCCGGCTCGCCGCCCGGCGCGGCGGGCAGCGCGGCCAGCGCGTCGAGCAGCGCGTCGGCCAGCTCGTTGCCGCGCGCGTAGCGGTCGCCCGGCGCCTTGGCGAGGCAGCGCATGACGACGTCGGTGAGCGCCAGCGGCAGCGCCGGCTCCACCACGTCGAGCGCCACCGGCTGCTCGTGCACCTGCTTGTAGCTCACGGCGTACGACTCCGGCGCATCGAAGGGCGGGAAGCCGACGAGCATCTCGTAGAGCACCACCCCCAGGCCGTACAGGTCGCTGCGCCCGTCCACCGTCTTCCCCATCGCCTGCTCGGGCGACATGTAGTGCGGCGTGCCCATCGCCCGCCCGGTGCCGGTGAGCCGCGCGTGGAAGCGTGCGGTGGCGATGCCGAAGTCGGTCACCAGCGCGTGGCCGTCCTCGTCGAAGAGGATGTTGTCGGGCTTCACGTCGCGGTGCACGACGCCGCGCCGGTGCGCGAAGTCGAGCGCGCACGCCACCTGCGCGCCGATGGCCGCGCTGGCCGCCGGCGGGACGGTGCGCTCGCGGGCCAGGCGGTCGGCCAGCGAGCCGCCGGCCAGGTAGGGCATGACGAGGAAGACGACGTCGTCCGTCTCCCCATAGTCCACGATCGCGCAGACGTGAGGGTGGACGAGGCGCGCCGCGGCCTCGGCCTCGCGGCGGAAGCGCTCGCGCATCTCCGGCTCGCGGGCCAGCTGGCGGTGCAGCACCTTGACGACCAGCGGGCGCTCCAGCCGATCGTGCACGGCCTGGTACACCGTGGCCATGCCGCCGGCGCCGAGGCGGCGGAGGATGCGGTACCGGCTGCCGGTCGCGCGGCGCAGCACGCCGAGCTCCTCGTCCGGGATCTCGGCCGGCGTGCCGGCCAGCTCCGGCAGGTCGACGTCGCAGCGCGCGCAGCGCAGCGCGTCGGCGCGGTTCCAGCTTCCGCAATCGGGACAGAACATGGGGAATGAGACGAGAGCAGCGCGGTCGGGCTAGCAGAGCGCCTGGGTGATCCCTGGAAGCGTCATGTCGCAGGAGCGAGCAGCGCGAGCGAGCGTCGGGCTCCCCTCGCCCGTGCCGGTGGCCGGCCTCGCGAGAGGGACACGAGATCCCGACAGTCGCCCGGCCGGGGGCGGGGCTCCTGCGGGATGACGATGGAGGATCTCACTGCGTCATCCACTCGCGGTGTGCTCAGTTGGAGAACTGCATGCGGATGAAGTCGTACGGGGGCCACGGCCCGGTGAGCGCGAGCGCGTAGCCGTCGACGCGGCCGCTCTCCTCGCGCACCAGCTCCGTGAACACCTCCCAGCGGCTGCGATCCACGAGGAACGACGCCGCCGTCGGGTGCCCGCCGCCGTTCGGCCCCAGCGTGACCGTGGCCGCGGCGTGCCGGCGCAGCAGGCGCAGCGCGTCGTGCAGCACCTCCTCCGCCCGCTCGTCGCTGCCCTCCGCCGCCCCGGCCTCGGCCCCCGGCGCCGCCGGAGGCTCCGGCACCACCGAGACCCGCGCCACCGCCCGGTCCTCGATGAAGGCGAGCGCGTCGAGCAGGGTGAAGTAGTGCAGCTCCAGCCACTGGGCCAGCACGTCGCGCGAGCGGAAGACGACGCCCGGCGGCGCGGGCACCAGCGCCTGCTGTCGGAAGACGCTCTCCACCACCCGGCGGTAATCCTCCAGCCCCAGATCGGCCGCGGTCTCGTACGGCGCGTCGGCCACGATCGCCGCCAGCTCGCGGAAGGCGACCACGCCGGTGTCCACCGTGAAGCTGCCGTGATGGCCGTGAGCCGCCGTCACGCCGTAGAGCCGCACCGCGCTCACAGCAGCCGCCGCCAACGCAGCACCACCACCATGGCCGCGCCGAACGCGAGCTGCACGAGCAGCATCACGAGGAAGCCGTGCGGCCAGTCGGCCAGCGGGATGTGCGCGAAGTTCATCCCCCAGATCCCGCTCACCATGACGAAGGGGATGCTCAGCGTGGCCAGCACCGAGAGCGTCTTGGTCACCGTGGCCAGCCGGTTCGACGTCTGCGACAGCGAGCTGTCGAGCGTGCTGGCGAGCAGCTCGCGGTACGTGTCCAGCGAGTCGGTGATGCGCAGCACGTGGTCGTAGACGTCGCGAAAGTAGACCTGCTCCTCCGGGGTGAGCAGCGGGCTCGGGCGGTTGGTGAGGACGTTGAGCACGTCGCGCTGCGGCACGAGGTGGCGGCGCAGCGTGAGCCCCAGGCGCTTGACGCGGAAGATCTCGTGCAGCGCGCTCGTGTCGCCGGCGATGAAGACGCGCTCCTCGAGCTCGCTCACGAACTCGTCGATCTGGTCGAGGATCGGGAAGTAGCGGTCCACCGAGGCGTCCACCAGCGCGTACATCAGGTGCGCCACGCCGCGCGCCAGCAGGTCGGGGCTGGCGAGCACGTGCTCGGCCACCTCGTCGCACACCGACTGGTCGGAGCGGCGCACGGTGACCAGGAAGTGCGGGCCGAGGAAGAAGCAGAGGTTCTCGGTCTGCAGGTCGTACGGGTCGGGCGTGCTCTCGTCGAAGCGCACGCCGCGCGTGATGACGAAGAGGTAGCCCGGATACTCGTCCTGCTTGACGCGGCTCTCCGGGTTGAGCGTGTCCTCGATGGCCAGCGGGTGGAAGTGGAAGACGCGCTCCAGCCAGGCGTGCTGCTCGCGGGAGCGCACGTCGATGTCCACCCAGAGCACGCCGCGGTCGTCGCGCAGCGCGGCCGCGACCTCGGCCTCGGAGAGGTCGCGGCGCGCGTCGCCGTCCGGCGCGCGATAGAAGATGCGGGGCCGGGCGTCGCGCGGCGCGGCGGCCGCGCCGGCCCCGTCCAGCGCCGGGCCGTCGGCGGCGGCCTGGCGCGCGGCCGCGCGGTGGGTCGTCACGCCGCGTCGCGCTCGTGCGGCCATTTCACCCCCGAGAGCAGCGCGAAGCCGAGGGCGCGCTCGCGCGACAGCTCGCGCAGCAGCGCCTGCTCGCTGGCCACCGCGCCGCGCGCGGCCCGCCAGCCGCGGCTCCGCCACGCCCGCCCGACGATGTGCATCTTCTCGCGCCAGGTGAGCAGCGTCTCGGGGGACGGCTCCCCCGCCTCGCCGCCGTCGGCGCCGGTGGTCCAGTCCTGCACCTGCAGGTCCACGATCCCCGCGTCGCGCAGCATCTGCTTCCACTCCACGAGCAGGAAGGGGCGCACCCCCAGCCGCTCGACGACGCCGTTCCGCGCCTCCGGCGGGATGTCGGAGCTCCACGTGAGCTGGAGCAGCACCACGTTCCCCATCGGCTTGGTGACGCGCGCCAGCTCGGCCACCGCGCGCGCCGGGTCGCCGGCGGCCGAGAGCATCGGCTCGCCGATGGCCGCGTCGAAGACCCCGGACTCGTGCGGCAGGTCGTCGAGCGGAGCCTGCTCGTACTGCGGCGGGATGGGTACGGTGAGGCCGCGGGCCCGCATCTCGGCGTGCTCCACGTGCGCGCGCACCGGGTCCACGCCGGTGACGGCGGCGCCGGTGCGGCGCGCCAGCCATTCGGTGGTCGCCCCGTCGCCGCAGCCGGAGACGACGATCTCGCGCCCCGGCGCGGCGCCCGTGAGCGCCGCCACCTCGCGGTACAGCTCCTCGCCGGTGGCCCGCCAGCGGCCCAGCACGGCGCGCTGGACCAACCGGAGGACGGCCGGGACGGGAGGGATTCTGGGCGGCGCGACGCTCATCGCAGCAACGTTATCGGGTCCGCGGGCGGGCCGAAAGCGCGCCTGCGAGGCCACCGGAGGGCGCCCGCGCCCGCTCAGGCCAGGGCCCGCAGGTGCACGACGCACGCCGCCCCCACCCGCTCCGGCGCGTACCCACCCTCGAGCGCGCTCACCAGGCGCCCGTCGCACCACGCCGCCGCGCGCTCCACCAGGCGCCGCGTCATCCCGTCGACGTGCTCCAGCTCCAGCGTGAAGCCGCCGAGCGGGTCGCCCGCCAAGCAGTCGAAGCCGGCCGAGAGGAGCACCAGCTCCGGCCGCGCGTCGCGCGCCGCCGCATCCACCGCCGCCTCCCAGGCGTCCACGTACGCCTGCGGCGGCAGTCCGGGCGGCAGCGGCACGTTCCACACGGTGCCGTGCGGGCCGCGGTCCTCGGCGGCGCCGGTGCCGGGATACCACGGCCACTGGTGCATGGAGACGAAGTGCACGTCGGGCTCGTGCTCGACGAGCGCCTG
>DASTRO010000107.1:0-5879 GCA_035761165.1 Gemmatimonadaceae bacterium
CCGAGCTGGGGATCACCCCGGACCCGAACGCGAAGACGCGCGTCGTGCTGCAGTTCCCGGAGAAGGCGAGCGACATGCTGCTCTCCGCGCCCTCCGCGTCTCCGCGTGAACGCCTGCCGGTTCGACGCGGGGAACCCTACCGCCCGGCGCCGCTCCCCGTCGACGACGTCGTCGCCGCCGAGCCGCTGCCGGCGCCGAGGTCGTTCCAGTGCATGATGGCGTTGAAGCCGATCGCGTAGGTGCCCTGCGTCTGCCAGCGCCAGAAGGGGCGGATGGCGAAGAGCACGATGTGCCCCTTGCCGACCGTCTCGTCCACCAGCTGCGCGCGGCGCGAGAGCAGCTCGCCGTTCTCCAGCGTGCCGGAGAGCAGCATGTCGCTCGCCTTCTCCGGGAACTGCAGCACGACGCGCGTCTTCGCGTTCGGGTCCGGGGTGATCCCCAGCTCGGGCGTCTCACGATCGCCGCCCTGGCCGCCGAAGCCGCCGCGGCCGAAGCCACGGCCGCCGCGCGTCGTGTCCGGCGCCTCCATGGTCGCCATGCCGTAGCCCGTGCCGGTGTGCGTCGGGTCCCACGGCGAGAGGTCGAGCCGGGTGGCCATCGGGGTGACGTTCTGGCCGCTGGCGCTGCGCCGGCCGCCGGCCGTGGTGTCCACGTTGGCGAGGTGCACCGGCTGCGCGCCGGCGCCGGCGTTGAACACCGGGCCCGAGCTGAAGTACACCGGCAGCTCGCCGTACTGGTAGCCGTAGACGAGCGGGCTGGTGCGGTCGCGGATCAGGCCGCGCAGGATCGTGCCGCGGGCGAACAGCCCCGCCGCGCGCTCGGACTTCACCCCCGGCGCGAAGTCCAGCGCCACCAGGTTCTCGGCCGTGTTCCCCTCGGTGATGATCGTGCCGCCCTGCTGCACGAACTCGTAGAGCGCCTTGAAGCCCTCGACGCCCACGCCGCCGCGGATGTCGTCGGTGGAGTCGGGGTAGCCGAGCGCCGGGAACTCCGCGCTGCGCTGGTAGGGCACCGCCTGGTTCCCCACCGGGCCGTCGTTGCCGCGGCCGCGGCCGCGCCCGCCGCCGGCGTTCCCCTGGGCCAGGCTGCTGCCGCCGTACGGGTAGACGATGACGTCGTACTTGGCGCGCAGGTTCCCCTGCTTCAGCTCCGGCTCGCCGAAGTAGTCGTACGGCACGCCGTAGGTGTCGAACGCGGCGCGCCACCACCCCTCGTCCTGCGTGCGGTTCCAGCTGTGCACGTAGCCGATGCGCGGCACGTCCAGGTCGTGCGTCTTCACGCTCGGCGCGCTGGCCACCGCCACGCCGGCCAGGCCGAGCTCGCGGAGCGCCGGCTCGAGCTGCGCGCGGTTCGCGTTGGCGATGATGATCGCGCCCGGGGCGAACTGCCGCCCGCCCGCCTCGAACGCCGCCTCGGCGGCCGCCATCTTCACCTTCGGGAAGCGGAAGCGGAAGGTGACGAGCGTGTTGTCGTGCGTCGCGTCGACGATGACCGTGGTCCCGTTCCCCGTGATCCCGCCCGGCGCGGTGACCGGCCCGGTCACCATCTCCATCGGCTGGTCGAGGATGCCCGCGTCGGTGACCTCACGCACCGTGATGTTGCGCATCAGCGGGAAGGTCCACCCCGTGTCGTCGTAGGGCGACGGGTTGGCGGGGGAGAAGTTCTGCAGCGAGAAGTACATGTCGGCCAGCGTGCGGAAGGGCTGGTCGCCGCGGACGATGAAGTCGCCCGGCTGCACCTGGACGCCGCCCGCCGTGAAGGCGCTCTTCGCGCGGTGGATCTCCAGGCCCTGCGTGCGCAGGTCGTTCACCGCCTCGGCCGTGTTCTGCTTCGCGTGCTGACCGGCCGGGATGACCCAGGCGTAGAGCGGGCCCTCCGTCCCCTTCGCCACGGCGCGCTTGCTCTTCAGCCAGTAGTTCTCGAGGTAGAGCTGGCGGTTGGTGGCGACGTGGTCGAGGGTGATGATGACCGCCGACTGCTGGATGTTGGTGTTGGCGCGCGGGCTCCAGTCGATGGAGTCGAGCGGCGGGTTGGGGCGGAACCACTCGCGGCTCGTCGTCGTCGCGCCGGGGCGCACGACGTACGGGTCGGGCCCGTAGCTCTGCACCTCGTAGAAGCGGCCGACGGCGTTGTGCGAGAGCGCGATGAAGAACATGTAGTTCGGCACCCAGCCATCGTAGAAGCCGTACGTCCACACGCCCGGCACGCCGCGCTTCGTCATCTCCATCACCTCGTTGGTGGAGAGCTTCCACCACTCGTTGACGGCGATGGGATCGACCGCTTCGTTGTAGGGCCCCGTGCCGGTGGAGGCGTAGAGGTACGTCTGCGCCTCGTGCAGGTCGTGCATCACCGTCGGGTGCCACTCGAGCTGCACGCGCGTGACGGCCTTCGTCAGCTCCAGGAACTGCCCCATGCCGTCACGGTTGTTGTCGTGCTGCACGTACTTGCCCCAGTACATGAGGGGCAGGCTGCCGACGGTGGCGCGGTTCTTCTTGTTCCAGTAGTAGGTGTCCACCGCCTTCTCGCGCCCGTCCACCTCGATCACCGGCGTGATGAAGGTGATGACGTTCTTGCGGATGTTCTGGTAGCGCGGCGACTCGTCGACGACGAGGCGGTAGGCCAGCTCCATGAGCATCTCCGGCCCGCCGAACTCGGGCGAGTGGATGCCGCTCGTTAGCCAATAGATGGGCTTGGCAGTCTGGAGCAGTTGCTGCGCCTGCGCTTCGGTGGTCTTGCGCGGATCGGTGAGCTGCGCAAGGTATCCCTTGTACTGGTCCAGGTTGGCGATGGTCTGCTCATCGGCGATGGCGAGCAGGACCATTTCACGCCCCTCCTCGCTCGTGCCGATCGTCCACAGCTTCGCCCGCGGGGAGGCCGCGTCGATGGCTTTGAGGTAGCGATGGATGTCGGCCGCATGGTCGAGGATGCCGGGCGCGCCGACGATGTGGCCGAGGACCTTGAGCGGCGTGGGCACCGTGCTCGACGCGGGCAAGTGGTCCACGAGCTCGGTCGAGATCCGCGGGTCGGAGAGATACTCCTTGATCTTCGCGGTGTACTCCTGGTCGATCGCCTGCGCCGCGCCCTGCGCCCGGGCTGCCATGGGCGACAGCGCCGTGGCAGCGAGCAGCGTCCAGGCGAGCCGCCGGACCGAGGCTGCCGAGGCCATAGTTCGCAACATCCATCCTCCTTGGGAGTGAAGACACGAACGGGCCTGGCCGGCGGGAGGGGGAGCCGGACGGGCCATTCGTGGGGGTACGGAAGTCTACGCGCGAGGCGGGGAATTCGTGGGAGGCGGGCCCGCCGAGCGGAGTCGGGCGGGCGACGTGCGCGCTGTCGCCGCGAATCCGTGCTGAGCGGTGTGGCAAGCGACCTGCAGTATAGAGCACGCACAGCCGGACGAACGAATGCACCGCGCCGTCGTCACGATGTCGTGTCGGCGCCACATGTCGCCCTCTCAGCCGCTCCGAAGATGCCGACCACGAAGCTCCTCTCCCCGCGCCGTCCTCGCTGCGCCTCGCTCGTCCTGCTGGTCGCGCTGGCCTGCTCCGGCGGCGGCGGCGACTCGCCGGAGCCCACCGAGCCTACCGAGCCCGGCGGTCCGCCCGCCTCCCGCACGCCGAGCCGCATCGTGCCCGTGGAGGGCGCCACCTCGCAGACCGCGGTGGTGGGGAGCGCGGTCGCGGTCGCACCCGCGGTGAAGGTGACCGCCTCCGACGGCAGCCCGGTGTCCGGTGTCACCGTCAGCTTCACGGCCGCCGGCGGCGGGCAGCTCGGCGCCACCAGCGCGCAGACCAACGCCAGCGGCATCGCCTCCGCGGGCAGCTGGACGCTCGGCACCACGGCCGGCGAGCAGACGGTGACGGCGAAGGTCAACGCCCTCACGACGCAGCTCAAGGCGACGGCGACGCCCGGTCCGGCCGCCCACCTCGAGGTGGTGGGCGGCGCCGGTCAGAGCGGCGCGACGGGGACGGCGCTGTCGGCGCCGGTGATCGTGCGCGCCACCGACAGCTATGGCAACCGCGTGCCGGGCGTGCTCGTGCTCTTCGAGCCCGCGGCCGGCAGTGGCAGCGCCGCGCCGACGCAGGGCGAGACGAACGCGAGCGGCGAGGTGCAGACGGTGTGGACGCTCGGCACCACCGACGGCACGCAGAGCCTCGGCGTGCGCATCGCGGGGCAGACGGCGGTGGCCGCCAGCGTGAGCGCCGCGGCCACCGGGCCGGTGCTCCTCGCCTCGCGCGTGGAGGTCTTCAGCTCCTTCTCGCGCTGTGCGCTGCGCGAGACCGGCGGCATCGTCTGCTGGGGCGTCAACTCGGCCGGCGACCTGGGCGACGGCACGACGACCTTTCGCGAGCTTCCCGTGTCGCTGGCCATCGACGGCGTCGCCTTCACCCAGGTCGCCGGCGGCACCCACTTCGGGTGCGCGCTCAGCGACGCCGGCGCCGCGTACTGCTGGGGGCAGAACGACGACCACCAGCTCGGCGACGGGACGGACGAGGATCGCCACACGCCGGTGCCGGTGGCCGGCGGCCACGTCTTCACCGCCATCGCCGCCGGCACCACCACCGCCTGCGCCCTCGACGACGCGGGGCTGGCCTGGTGCTGGGGCACGCTCGGTATCGATGCGAGCTCGGCCCATCCGGAGCCCACGCTCGTCTCGTCGAGCCTGCACTTCACCGCCATCGCGGCCGGCACGGACCACCACTGCGCCATCGCCACCGACGGCCAGAGCTACTGCTGGGGCGACGGGGCCAACGGGAAGCTGGGCAACGACGCGAGCGCGCGCAGCGACGCGCCCGTGCCGGTGGCCGGCGGGCAGCGCTTCGCCTCCGTCACGCTCGGAAGCAATCACGGCTGCGGTCTCACCGCCGACGGCGCCGCCTACTGCTGGGGGCTGAACGCCGACGGGCAGCTGGGCGACGGCACGACCACGACGCGCACGACGCCGGTGCCGGCCGCGGCCAGCCTGCGCTTCGTGGCGCTGGACGCCGGCCGGGCCCACACCTGCGGCGTGACCGCGGCCGGCGAGGCCTACTGCTGGGGCGCCGACGAGTCGGCGCAGCTCGGCGACGGACGCGTGATCGGTGGCCCCAACCCGACGCCACTGCGCGTGCCACTCCCCGCGGGGGTGCAGCTCCGCACCATCTCCGGGGGGAGCGCGGCCACCTGCGGCGTGGCCACCACCGGCACGGTGTACTGCTGGGGGACGCGCGCCGTCATCACGCCGACCAGCGTGACGTTCGAGGTGGACCGGGCACCGGTGACGGTGCGGACGCGCTGAACGGCTTTCTACAGCTCCTTCGCGAACACCCCCTTGAACCGGCTCACCGCGCTGCGCTCGCGGTCGAGCTCGGGGATGTGCCGATCCTCGTAGCCGCGACGACGGAAGAAGTCGTCGCGGTTGCTGACGGCGAACAGCGTCGTGTAGTCGCGCGCCCGCGCCAGCTGCTCCAGCGCCGCCACGAGGAGCGTGCCCACCCCCGAGGCGCGCTCGCGCTCGGCCACCGCGAGCGAGCGGATCTCGGCCAGGCTCGGCGCGTACTCGTCCAGGTGCACGCAGCCCACGATGCGCCCGTCGCGCTCGGCCACGATGAAGTCCGCCGCGTGGGCCGCGACGAACGCCTCGCTGCGGGGCAGCAGCGTGCCGTCCGGCACGTGGAGGTCGATGAGCGCGACGATGGCCGCCGCGTCGGCCGGCGTGGCGCGGCGCGTCGTGACGGGGCGGGCCTCGGTGGGCGGGGCGGGGCGGGAAGGCTCGGACACGCGACGGTCGTGCGATCAGATTACGGGGGACGGCGCCGCTCGACGTGCGCCGCCGGGGCAGAAGGATGACCTGCCCGCCCGCGCCGCACCAGCGGCCGGGCGGGCCCGCCACGGGGCCC
>DASTRO010000108.1:0-5425 GCA_035761165.1 Gemmatimonadaceae bacterium
GGGAAGAGGGAAGAGGGAAGAGGGAAGAGGGAAGAGGGAAGAGGGGAAGCACTCCCGGATGGGAGCGGTGGGGGTGCCCCCCCGGCGGCGTTTAGAAGGTTGCCATCCGCCGCCGGGGGGCACCCCCACCGCGACCCCGCCGCGATCTCCGCACCGGCGCACCGGCGCGAGGCGCGAGGCAGGCGGCTATGCGTGCGGCGTGAGCGCCTGACCGGTGCGCTGTGGGGCGCGGGCGCCGTCGCGCAGCGCGATCGCGCCGTTCACGACCACGGCCGAGATTCCCGTGGGGTACTGGAACGGCTCGGCGAAGGTCGCCCGGTCGGTCACCGCCGCCGGGTCGAACACCACCAGGTCGGCGGCCAGGCCGGGCGCGATGCGTCCCCGGTCGGCGAGCCGCAGCCGGCGCGCCGGGAAGCCGCTCATCTTGTGGATGGCCCGGGGCAGCGTGAGTGCGCGGCGCTCGCGCACCAGCCGCGCCAGCACGCGCGGGAAGGTTCCGAGCGCCCGCGGGTGCGGGTGGCCGCGCCGCGCCGGGCCGGCCACGGCGAACGCGCCGCCGTCGCTGCACACCATGCCACGTGGGTGCGCGAGGATGCGCGCCAGGTTCTCCTCGCTCATCGCGAAGCCCACCATGCCGACGCTGCCGTGGCTGCGGCGGAGCAGCCCCACCGCGGTCTCGTACGGCTGCGCGCCGTGCGCCGCCGCGTAGCTCCCGAGCCGCTGCCCCTCGGCCGACCGGTCCGCCTCGGTCGCGACGCTGGTGATCTGCACGTTGTCCCAGCCGCCGATGAGCGCGACCTTGGCCAGCGTCTCCTCGCGGATGCGCCCGGCGGTGGCGGCGTCGGCCAGTCGGGCGAGGAAGGCATCGGTGCCGCCGTCGCGGCTCCACACCGGGAAGAGGTTCGTGAGCCCGGTCTGGTAGGCGACGTACGGGTAGCGGTCGAAGGCGACGTCGAGCCCGCGTGTCGCCGCGCGCTCGATGAGCGCGAAGGCGTCGTCGAGCCGCCCCCAGTTGCGCGGGCCCTGCGTCTTGAGGTGCGAGATCTGCAGCGGGCAGCCGGCGCCCTCGGCGACGGCGATCGCCTCCGCGATCGCGTCGAGGAGCCGGTCGTCCTCGTTGCGCATGTGCGTCGCGTAAGGCAGCCGCCGCGGCGCGAGCGGCCGGCAGAGCGTGACGAGCTCGTCGCGCGTGGCGAAGGCCCCCGGCGTGTACTCGAGGCCGGAGGAGGCGCCGCACGCGCCGTCGGCCAGCGCGCGCTCGACGAGCGCGGTCATGCGACGCAGCTCGTCCGCGGTGGCCGGCCGGTCGTCCAGCCCGACGACGGCGGCGCGCACCGTGCCCAGCCCCACCATGGAGGCCACGTTCACCGCGGGCGGCAGCCGCTGGACGGCGGCGAGGAAGTCGCGCAGCGACGCGTACGCGTCGTCGTCGCCGCCGTGGCCATCCCGGCGGGCGCGGGGCGCGGCCGAGCCGCCGTCCTGCCCGACGACGACGGTCGTGACGCCCTGCCGGACCACCGACTCCGCGGCCGGATCGGCGAACAGCGTCCCGTCGGCGTGCGAGTGGATGTCGATGAAGCCGGGTGCGACCGCCTGACCGCGCGCGTCGATCTCCACCTCCCCGGTGATGCCTAACCGCGCGCCGACGGCCTCGATGCGCCCGCCGCGCACGGCGACGTCCGCCTCCACCCCATCGGCCCCGCTGCCGTCGAAGACGGTGCCGCCGCGGACGACGAGATCGGCCCGCTGGCCCCGCGGGCGTGCCGAGGCGGGGGAGGCCGGGAGGGCGGCGCCGAGCAGGGCGCCGCCGGCGGTGCGCAGGAAGGTGCGGCGGGAGGGTGTCATGGCGGGATGGGCGGGACGGGGCGGCCGAGGGCGCCGGGCGTCAATCGGGTCCGGAATGCGGGAACGCGATGGTGCGGGAGCACCCGGCGCCACCGATCATGACGTCGGGGGGGGCCCCCCGGCCGAGGGGACGGGGGCCGCCGGGCTGACGGCCGTGGAATCGCCTCGCACCGCCGTGGAATCGCGTCGCGCTGCGGTGGTATCGCGCACGGTGGAGTCGCCCGGCGCGGCGCCTCCGCCGGCGGGCGGCGCCTGGCCTGCACAGGTCGTCCCCAGTTGTCCCGCGACGAAGCTGTCGAGCTGGCCCAGGTAATCCAGGTATTGGGCAACCGCGTCGGGCGCCACCTCGCGGCCGCCTTCCAGCGCACCGCGCGCCAGGGCGAGCAGCGGCGGCGCGGCGAACAGCCGCGCGCACCCGCCGTCACTCACCTTCAGGCCCGCCGCCTCGGTGACCGTGGCGTTGGCGGCGCCGAGTGCGGCGGTGCCGACGAGGAAGCTGCTCTGGATCGTCGGATGCACGCTGTCGGCCAGGGCCAGGAAGGCGAGCGCGAGGTGGAAGGCGTCGCTGCGCTTGGTGGCATCGGCGGCACGGAGCAGCGCGTTGCCCTTGGACAGCGCGAACTGCGACACCATCACCAGCAGCGAGTCGCGGGCACGCTCGTCGAGCACCGGTGGCGCGGCGCGCGCGACGTCGGGCGACGGACGCGCCTGGTCGGAGGCGGCGGGCGCGCTGCCCGGCAACGAGGGTAGGGCCGGCATCGTCGCTCCCGATCCATCGAGCGTGGGGAGCGCGCCGCCAGGGAGCGCTGGCGGCGCCTCGGCCGCCGGGGCGGGGGTCGCCGGGGCGACGCCGCGCGCGCGGTCCACGATGCGGTGCAGCGAGGCGAGCGCGCTGTCCGGGTGGCCGAGGTCGAACTCCGCCTGGGCGATGCTCAGCTCCCCCTGTGGTAGCGTCGGGTCGAGGGCCACGGCGCGCCGCGTCGCCGCCAGCGCCTCCACCAGCTTCCCCTGCGTGCGCAGCTCCTCCGCGTTCATCGCCAGCAGCTCGGCGCTGCGCGGAAAGAGCGCCAGGCCGCGCGGGAGCACGGTGTCCGCCTCCGTGCGCACCAGGCGCGCGTAGAGCGCGTACAGCTCCGCGGCCCGCGGCATGGTGGCCACGCCGCGCGCCGCGGTGGCGATGGCCTGGTAGCGCTGCCCGGCCGTCTCGTAGACGACGGCGAGTCGCGCCACGAACACCGAGTCCGTGGCGGCGGTGGAGTCGATCGCCAGCAGGCGCTCGCCGGTGCGGATGGCGAGGGGCCAGTGACGGTTGACGTTGGCCACGCGCCACTGGAGCTGATGGAGGCGGACGAGGTCGGGGTGGATGGCGGTGAGCCTGAGGAGGATCGGCTCGGCGACGGCGGCGTTGTCGTTCAGGTACAGCGCCCAGGCGACCCGCTCGCCGACCTCGAGGTTGGTGGTGTCGGTGGCGTAGAGGCGCGTCCATGCGTCGGCCGCCTCGGCGCGCCGGTGCAGCGAGTCGAGCGCGATGCCGGCCGCCTCCAGCGCGTGGGCGCTGGCGGAGTCGATGGCCAGCACGCCGCGCGCGGCCGCGAGCACCTCGTCCGCCCGCGCGCCGCTGAAGCGCAGCGCGTCGGTCAGGCAGGTGCGGACCAGCGCGCCGTGCGGATAGGCGGCCACCCCCTGGCGCGCCGCGCGGATGGCCTCGGCGCTCTTGCCCGCGCGCATGAAGTTCTCGCAGCGGCGCTGCCAGGTGAGCTGGATGCGCGCCGCGGCGATGGTGCGCGCCAGCGCCCGGATGGCATCGTCCGCCTTCGCGGCGGTGACGGGCGCGAAGGGCTGCCGCATGCGCACGTCGCGCGAGAGCACCACCTGTGCGGTGAGTCGGATCCCCTCCGGCACGCGGGCCACCGTCCCGACGACGATCTCGTCGGCACGCAGGCTCCGGCTCAGCTGGCGCAGGGTGCCGGGCGTCAGCGCCGAGTCCGGCGAGAAGCCGGCCCGCCGCAGCTTGACACGCACCGAGTCGTTGCGCGCCATCTCGACCTCGCGGTTCGGCAGCAGGTCGTCGAGCTCGTCGCGGAGGTCCTCGCTGATCTCCCGCCCCAGCCTGGGGTCGGTGCCCGGCGCCACGGCGAACGGGGCCACGACGATCCCCTGCTTCGTGAACTCCGGCTCGTCGCGCGACCGCTGGGCACCTGCGGCGGCGGGAAGGAGCGCCGCGAGGACGAGCGCGAGGGCGAGCGCCCTCGCGCTCGTCCTCGCGCCCGGGCTGACAGGCGCGGGCAGGCGACGGCGGGGGCGGCGCGGCACGGTGGGGGAGGTGGCGAGGCGTGAACGGGAAGGCTGGCTCATTGAAGAAGAACGCCGTGCGCCGCGCCGGCGTTGATGGTGCCGCCTACACCGCCACCGCCTCGCGCCGCGCGGCTCGCGCCACCGCGAAGCGGCGCTCCTCGCCGGCTCGCAGCTCCACCGTCTCGCTCCCCACGCTCACCCGGGCGCGCTCGGTGGTGCCGTGGGCGAAGGTGACCGTCACCGCGTCGCGCGTGGCGTGCACGCGCAGCGTCTGCCCGCGGTAGTGCAGCCGCACCCGCACCTCCCGCAGCGCGTCCGGCAGGCAGGGGTCCAGGTGCAGCGCGTCGTCGCGCATCTCCAGCCCCAGGTAGCACCGCTGCACCATGTCCACGGTGCCGGCCATGGCGCCCAGGTGGATCCCCTCCGCCGTCGTGCCCCCCTGCACGTCGTCCACGTCGCTCTCCAGCGCCTGCTCGAAGAGGGCCCACGAGCGCGTGCGGTCGGTGCGCGCCAGCACCCACGCGTGCACCACGCTGCTCAGCGTGGAGCCGTGCGCCGTGCGGTCCAGATAGTACTGCACCGTGCGGGGGATGACCGCGCGATCCCAGCGGTAGCCGAGGCGCTCGATGATCCGTGCCAGCTCGGGGGCGGAGAGGAGATAGAAGAGCATGAGCACGTCGGCCTGCTTGGACACGCGGTACCGGTTGGGCGTGTCCCCCTCCGCCTCCAGGATGCGGTCCAGGCGGTGGATGTCGCCGTACTTCGCCCGGTACGCGTCCCAGTCCAGCTCCGCCAGCCGGTCGTAGCCGGCGAACTGGCTCAGCACGCCGTCGTCGTGGAAGTGCAGGGCGAGGCGGCTCCCCACCGCGCGCCAGCGCGCCAGCTCGGCGTCGGTGATCTCCAGCTCGTCGAGCAGCTCCTCGCGCCGGTCGGCGGGGAGCGCGGCGAGCGTCGCCTCGGCGCGGTCGAGCACCCACGCCGCCATCACGTTGGTGTAGGCGTTGTCGTCGAGCCCCGGATGGTCCGCGTCCGGGTAGGCGTCGTGGAACTCGTCCGGGCCCATGACGCCGCGGATGTGATAGCGGTCGTCGGCCGGGTCGTGGCGGGCGACGCTCGCCCAGAAGCGCGCCACCTCGAGGATGATCGTCGCGCCGTAGAAGGAGAGGAACTCCACGTCGCCGGTGGCCTGGTAGTACTGCCAGACGTTGTAGGCCACGGCCGAGCTGACGTGATACTGGAGCTGCGTGTGGTCCGGCACCCAGCGGCCGCTGCGCGGGTTGAGGTG
>DASTRO010000109.1:0-3817 GCA_035761165.1 Gemmatimonadaceae bacterium
GAACATCAGCTGCAGAGGAAGGTCAGATGTCGCCGTCGTCCACGTCTCCCTCGTCAGGCCATCCCGCGCCGCCCGTGTCGGCCGGAGCGCCCGTCGGGCCCGGCCCGGCTGCGGGCGAGGTCGACCGGTTGATCCTGCGCGTCGCCCACCACCTGCGTCACCTGGGAGTGGCGTTGCCCGACCGGCGGCTCCGCGACGTGGCGGAGCAGGTGGTGCTGGACACGGCCCGCTTCGTTCTGGAGTGGGCCGAGCCCGACGCCGCCCACGCGGCGGCGTCGGGCGAGGGCGACGCCGAGCGCGAGGCGGTCAGCGCGGCCGGCGTCGCGCCGCGCGGATACGCCGCATGAAGAAGCTCACCACCACGAAGGTGGCCGCCAGCCAGAGGCCGACGAAGAGTGTGCGCATCCTCGGCGGGCCGTCGCCGACGTCGGCCAGGTAGAAGACGCCGATCGCCACCGCGTCGAGCACGACGACGGCGATCACCATGCGCAGGAGCAGCCGGCGGAGCTGGGCGGCGACCGGCGAGAGCCCCGGCCGGCCGGCGGGCGGCGACGCCACCGGCGCTCAGCGGTGCGCGTAGACCGTCGTGCGGCCGTCCTTCTGGAAGGCGAGCACGTCGTACGGCTCCTTCATCGGCCCTTCCATCCCCGGGGAGCCCATCGGCATGCCGGGCACGGCGAGCCCGGCGACGTCGGGGCGCTCGGTGAGGAGCTTGGCGACGAGGTCCGCCGGGACGTGCCCCTCGATGACGTAGCCGTCCACCACCGCCGTGTGGCACGACTCGATGTCACGCGTCACGCCGTGCGCCGCCTTCACGGCGGCGAGGTCGTTGGTATCGACGGCGACGACGTCGAAGCCGTTGGCGCGCAGGTGCTCCACCCAGTTCTTGCAGCAGCCGCAGCTCGGGGTCTTGTAGACGGTGACGCGCGGCGCCGAGGCGAGCGTCGCGGTGGCCGGCCCGGCGGTGGCCGGCGTGGCGGGCGCCGCCGCCGAGGATGCCGCGCCGGCGGCCGAGTCGGCGCTCGAGTCGGCGCTCGAGTCGGGCGTGCTCTGGGAAGCGCAGGCGGCGCAGGCGACGGCCAGCGCGGCGGCGGCGTGACGGAGGCTGAGGAACGAGGGCATGGCGCGAGGAGGGCGGCGGACGGCGCGGCCGGGTGCCGCGTGGGTGAAGCATGACGCCGCGCGCCGGGCCCGACAACCCCGTGACCGCGGCCGCCGTCACTACCGCGGCATCGGGGGACGCGTCGGCTGGACGGGCGGGGCCGGCGGCGCGGGCGGTGCGACGGGCGGCGCCGGGACGGCGGGTACCGCCACGGCAGGCTCCGGCCGCGCCGCCGGCCACGCGATGCGCGCCAGCGCCAGCCGCAGCGGCTCGGTGATCGCGCCGGCGGCGTCGAGCGGGCGTGCCGTCGGCGCCGTCGCGCTCACCGTGGCCACGGGGCGACGGCGGCGCGAGTCGGTGATCACCACCTGGAGCCTCAGCGAGTCGCCGCGGGCGATGAGCATCGGCGTCAGCACCGCGCCGGCGCCCACCTGCGCGGCCAGGGTGCCCCCGCGCCCCAGGGCGCCGGCCGTGCCCGGGGCGCGCCGCACCTCGTAGACGCCGCCCTCCGCCAGCCGCTCGCGCAGGGCACGGCCGAGCGCCACGGCGGTGCCGCGCAGCTCGTTGCGGCCGGTGAGGTTCTGGACGTCGCCGAGCAGCACGCGGCGGCGCGTGCCGGCGGCGGCCTCCGCCGTGCCGGCCACCCGCGGCACGCCTTCGGCGTGCGCGCCGCGCTCCGCCATGCGGGCGCCCATCTCGCTCAGGCGCTGCAGCTCCTCCGGCGAGAGGGCGCGCCAGCCGCCCTGCGGCACGCCGATCCGCGTCACCACGCGCTCGGCCTGGCGCAGCGCGTAGGCCACCGAGTCGGCCACCATGCGCTGGACGGCCCGGCGCATGGAGTCGATCGAGGCGGTGGCGGCGGCGGCCGATGGCTCGGGCTCGACGCGCTCCCGCACCGCGGCGGCGATGGCGAGCGAGTCCTCGCGCGTCAGCTCGCGGGGCGGTGCGGCGGTGGGCGGGAGCGGCACGGAGGGGGGCGCGCTCTCCGGCACCGGCGCCGTCGTGCCGCCGCTCTCCCCGGGCAGGCCCGGCACCGTCACCGAGCGCGGTGCATCGGGGGTGCCGGTGAGCACCGTCACCGAGCGCGCCGCCTCGGCGGCCTGCTGGCGCTGCCACCGCATCGCCATCCCGACACCCACCAGCAGGCCGGCGACGACGAGCGCGCCGCCCAGCAGCCAGCGTCGCACCGACGTGCTGCGGGTCGCCGTGCCCGCCGGCGTGCCCGCGGGGGTGGCTGCGGGCGTGGCCGCGGGGGTGGCCGCGGCGCCGGGATCGGGCGGCGTCGCCGGCCCGGTGGGTGGGGCGGGGGCCGGGCCGCTCCAGGCGGCGGCCGCCGCGCCGGCACCGCTCCAGGCGGCGCTCCCGAGCGGCGCGCCGGCCGCGTCGTCGAGCGCGGCGAGCAGCGCGTCGGCCGTGTCGAAGCGGGCCTCCGGGGACTTCTCGAGGCAGCGCATGATGACCGCGCTGAGCGCCGGCGGCACGTCGGGGCAGCAGGTGTGGAGCGGCTCCGGCATGCGCGTCAGCTGCGCGGCCATCGTCTCGCGCGGCGACGGGGCGGTGAACGGCGAGCTGCCGGTGAGCAGCTCGTAGGCCACGAGCCCCACCGCGTAGAGGTCGACGCGATGGTCGGCGGCCGGGTCGGCGGCCAGCTGCTCGGGCGCCATGTAGGCCGGCGTCCCCATCGCCACGCCCACCGACGTCGTGCCGGAGTGCGGCAGCGCGGCGCTCAGCGCCTTGGCCACGCCGAAGTCGGTGACCAGGGCGTGCGCGCCGTGCATCAGGATGTTGGCCGGCTTGATGTCGCGGTGGATGACGCCGCGGCGGTGCGCGTAGGCGAGGGCGTCCACCACGTCGTGCAGCATGCGCACGACGTCGCGCACCGGCAGCCGCCCGCGCGCCGCCAGCCGCGCGCGCAGCGACTCGCCGTCGATGTACGGCATCGTGTAGTACAGCAGCTGCCCGTGCTCGCCGGCCGAGAGCAGGGGGACGATGTGCGGGTGCTGCAGCTGCGCCGCGAGCTGGATCTCGCGGCGGAAGCGATCGCGGTTCACGCCGGCCGACAGCTCGGGCGACAGCACCTTGACGACGACGGTGCGGCCGAGCGCGCGCTCCATGGCCACGAAGACGCGCGACATCCCGCCCCCCGTCAGCTCGCGCTCGAGCGTGTAGGCGGGGGCGAGCGCGTCCTGCAGGGCGGCGCGAAACGCGTCGGTCATGCGTGGCCGGTCAGCGCCCGGGCCCGGCGTCCGGGCTGGTGGGCGTCGGGGAGCTCTTGATCGTCTCGATGTCGATCACCGGCGTCGTGACGCGCGACCCGTAGCGGTTCTGTGCCTCGCTCGTGGTGCGGTAGGTGGCGCGGGCGACCGAGCGGACGTCGATCGAGCTCAGGGTGCTGGTCGAGCCCAGCGGGTGGCCGTCGACGTAGACGGTGACGCCGCCGGCGGCGTTGCTGTTGCCGAACGACGTGACGCCCGGGCCGCGGAGCCAGTGTGCGCGGAGCCCGGCGACGGCGTCCATCATGTTGGTGTGCGGCGATGCCCGCAGCTCCTCCATCGTGAGCACGTTCCGGCTGCCACGGGCACGTGAGGCGCCGGCCTCCTCGCCGGCGGCGGAGGCACCGCCGGTGGCGCAGGCGGTGGAGGCGATGACGAGCGCGAGGGCGAGAACGACGACGTGGCGGGATGCCATGGAGACTCCTCGGGACGGGGTGACGGG
>DASTRO010000110.1:0-2103 GCA_035761165.1 Gemmatimonadaceae bacterium
GCTGAGGCGGCGCGCGCCCAGATCACCACGTACAAGCGCCACCTGATGGCGCTCGTGGACCCCGTCGCCGCCGGCGTCTCGTCGCGCCCCGACGCCTGGCCGTGCTGCATCTGCCTCCGCTTCGCCTTCGAGGCGGCGGGGATGCGCTGCTACTGGTGCCGGCGCCGAGCCGATGACCCGACGCTGACTGCGACGCTTGAGGAGGCCCGGGCGCGCGCCGCGACCGTGGCGGCGAGCGGAGCAGGCTCGACCGGGCTGGACTGGGAGGCGGCGCGGGCCGAGGCGGCGGCGGCTCGGGCGGCGGCGCGGGACCCTGATCGGCGCGGCCGGCGGTCAACGCGTCACAGATCTGCTGATGCCGTGAGTTCTCCACACGCTGTCCACGCGTCCGACCGTCATTCCCACCCCACCCCCTACACGGCCGCCGAGCGGCCGGAAGCCACATCGGAGGATGCACATGCCTGACATGCCGGAGCAGTTCCAGAGCTGGGCGATCGTCGAGGTGATGGGCCACAAGACGTACGCCGGGTTCGTCTCGTCGCAGCAGGTGGGCGGGTCGATGCTGGTCCGGGTCGACGTCCCGGATACGCGGGCGCGGGCGGCGTACACGAAGCTGCTCGGCACCGGCTCGATCTTCTGCATCACGCCGTGCGACGAGGCGCTGGCGCGCCGGGCGGCGGAGCGGGTGGAGCAGTACAACGACCCGATCCCGGTCTACCTGCCGGTGGAGCGGCAGCTGCCGGCGAGCACGGGCGGGAGTTCGAGCGGCAACGAGGACCCGGAGGACGAGACAGAGGATGCCGTGCTCGTACCCGGCGGCGAGGGCGACTTCGGCGACTCAGACTCGGAGGACGAGGACGATGACGACTTCCCGCTCTGACCGTACGAGGCCGGCGCGCCGGCGGCGGCTCTCGCCGGCGCAGCAGCGGCTCCTGGCCTACCTGGACGTCGTCGGCGCGGCGACGGTGCGCGGCCTGTACCACGCCGGCGTCTCGGACGCGACGAGCCGCACGCTGAACTCCCTGACGCGGCGCGGTCTCGTCGAGCGGTTGCGGCTCTCCAGCGGCCTGGCGCTCTACGCCCTGACGCCGGCCGGGCGGGCGGAGGTGGCCCGTGGCTGAGGCGGCGCGTGTCCTCGACGTCGGCGGCAGGATCTTCGCCGACCGCCGGTCCCTCCCGAACCACCTGCCGTGGGGCCGGGAGGCGTTCGAGCGGATCGCCCACCAGGCGCGGCGCGACATGAACGACGCGCGGAACATGCGCGACCTGCGGCTGGTGGTGGACCAGGTGCTCTCGATGCTGGACGGCTGCTGCCGCTACGCCGAAGCGAAGCGTGAGGAGCTGGCGGCGTCGGACCAGATGCGCGCGGTCCTCGACGACGAGCGCCGGCGCGCGGCGGAGCTGCTCGACCAGGCGGTGCGCGAGCGGCTGCAGCTGGCGAAGCTGGCTGCCGACGAGCCGCAGTTCTTCAGCCCCCTCCGAGCCTATGAGGCGCGGGCGGTGCGCGACCGGGTGCTGCGCGAGACGAGGGAGGCGAACCATGGCTGAGCGTGTGACGGCACCGCAGGTCGTGCCCTTCTGGCTGACGGTGTGCTCGGTGACGGGCGATCCGGGGTGCATGGACTGCATCGAAGGCCAGTGCCGCGGCGAGGACGTGCAGGTCGAAGCGCACCGCTGCACGGGCTGCGATGGGGACGACGTGTACGGCGAGATGTACCACGAGGAGCACTGCCCGCTGTACGTGCCCCCGGAGGCCACCGATGCCCGCTGAGCGCGCCGGCCAGCGCCGGTACTACGTGAAGCTCTTCAAGCGCACCCGCCAGGGATCGCGCCAGGCCGTCCTGACGCTCAACCGCGGCACGCTGTTCCGCGACTTCCGGCTCGTCGACGATCTGGTGCACCACAGCCTGAAGGACGGGCGGTGGGACCGCGCCGTGGTGGACTGCCTGCGCTTCGATGAGCAGGGCCGCGCGGAGGTGGAGGGGACGATCACCTGGACGCGTCCGAAGCGGCGCCGGGAGGGGAACCATGGCTGAGCAATGGAACGACTCTCAGGCCCCAGCGCGTCCGGCTGGGGTGACGACGCTACACGGCGCCGACGCC
>DASTRO010000111.1:0-3692 GCA_035761165.1 Gemmatimonadaceae bacterium
CTCACGATCCTCGCCGCGGGCGCGCAGCAGGCGGCGCGCGTCAACCACGCCGCCTTCGTGCGCCAGCGCGAGACGCTGAACACCGGCTGGTTGACGCTCGGCGAGTGGATGTCGACCCACCCACCGCTGGCCAGGCGCCTCGTGCAGGTGGATCCCACGCTCGGCCCGCGCCGCGTCGGCATGGCCGGCCCGCTGCGCACCGTGGCCCTGCTGGCGCTGATCCTCGCGCCGCTCGCGGCGTTGGGCTGGGTGCGACACGGGCATCGCCCGATCCGCCGAGGCGACGCCGTGGTGTACCGGCACGAGGATGGCACGAGCTTCGTGCATCGTGTCGTCGGCCTGCCCGGCGACACGCTGGCGATGCGGCGATTCCGCCTGGAGCTGAATGGCACTCCGGTCACCGAGCCGTACGCGAGCGTCGGGGACTCCACGGAGTACGTCGCGGGCGACTTCGCGTGGCAGCGGGACTACCGCCCGACGCCGGCGGTCGCGGGTGAGCCGCCGACGTCGAGCGGCACGTGGGGCCCGCTCGTCGTGCCTCCGGGACAGCTGTTCCTACTCGGCGACCGTCGGGACAGGAGTCTCGACAGCCGTTACATCGGCTTCGTCTCCACGGACCGTGTGTGGGGCCGTCCCGTCTGGATCTACTTCTCGCGCGACCCGGAGCGCGGCCGGATCCGGTGGTCGCGCGTCGGTCGGGGCGTGCGCTGACGTCGCGCCGACCGGATCGCTGGCGGGGCGTCGGGTAGCTGCTACCGCGCCGTACCAGCCGCCGCCACGTCCGTCACGCCCCGCCCGCCGCGAGCCGCTCACACCAGCGGCTTCCCGCCCGTCGCGCCGTAGATCATCCCCGTGATGTAGCTCCCCTCGTCCGAGGCGAGCAGGACGAAGATCGGCGCCATCTCCTTCGGCTGCGCGGCGCGCTTGAGCAGCGTGTCCTGGCCGAAGGTGCGCACCTTCTCCGGCGGCATCGTCGACGGGATGAGCGGCGTCCATACCGGGCCCGGCGCGACGGCATTGACGCGCACGCCGCGCTCCGCCGCCTCCTGGGCGAGCCCCATCGTGAAGTTCGCGATCGCCGCCTTGGTCGCCGCGTAGGGGAGGAGCTGCCCCGTCGGCTGGGACGATTGGATGGACGTGGTGTTGATGATCGCGCCGCCCGCCGGCATGTGCGGGAGCGCCGCCTTGCACAGCCAGAACATCGCGTACACGTTCGTGCGGAAGGTCCGGTCGAACTCCTCGGTCGAGATCTCCTGGATGCTCTCGCGCGTCATCTGGAACGCGGCGTTGTTCACCAGGATGTCGAGCCGCCCGAGCTCGTCGACCGTGCGCCGCACGAGCGTCGTGCAGTGCGCCTCGTCGGCGATGTCGCCGGCCACGACCAGCGCGCGGCGTCCCGCCTCCTCCACCAGCCGCTGCGTCTCGCGCGCGTCGTCGTGCTCGTCCAGGTAGCTGATGACGACGTCGGCGCCCTCGCGAGCGAAGGCGAGCGCCACCGCGCGGCCGATACCGGAGTCGGCACCCGTGATCAGCGCCACCCGTCCGGTGAGCCGGTCCGCGCCGCGGTAGCTGGACTCGCCGTGGTCCGCGCCCGGGGTGAGCTCGTCCTCGGTGCCCGGCGTCTCCTGTGGCTGCGCCGGGTAGGGCGGCTTCTCCCCCGCCCCCCTGGGATCACGCTGCTTCGATTCGGCCATCGCCGTCCTCCCGGTGCCCCTGGGCCCCGGCGCTCGGGGTACGCCGCGCACCGGTCGCCTCGTGCGACGGCCGCGCTCCGGTGCCGGCCAAAGCGAGACTCGTTCCACTGGACGGTGAGGCGAGGGCGACCGGACCAATCGCGCCACCCAGCCGTGTCGTCACCGGACACACTGCCGAGACCGGACGAGCTCCGGCTCGGGGATGATCTGGACCGGGCCGAGCCATGACTGGATGGCGATGCGCTCACTGGTCGCGCACACCGGCGTCGAGCTCCAGTCACCGGCGCGTCCTTCATGCCGGTGTGGAAGGACGTCGCGAGTCGCCATGCCGCAAGCGCGGCGCGGGAAGGGACACGCCCAGTCGGCCCCTTCCCGCGCGCGCTCCATGACTACTCGCGGTAGTCGTAGCCACGGGGCGTGCCGTCGTGGCGACCCGCACGCATGCAGCACTTCTCGAAACCAGCGCCCGGAGCCGCACGGGCAGAGGTCCCGCCGCCCGAGCGTCTCGAGCAGCTCCTCGTCGCCACGCACCGCGCGGTCACCACGCCAGACGTTGGTCTCGCTCAGGGAGCCCCCGGCGCCGCGTGCTCGTGCGCTCGAAGCCGCCACGGTGCGATGCGCCCACGGTCCCGGAGCTCCTCCGCGACGACTCCCGCAGACCAGCTGAGGGGCCTGTCTGCTGAGCCGCGCCGCAGCGGCGGCGCACCGCCCCGGTTCGCCAGCCGCCGAGGGCGCGGCCGGACGTGGGAGGGATCGGGAGCACGGCTCGAGGTGTGAGGCCGGCGTGCTCGCCACGCCGCGTTCGGCGTCGCGGCAGCGGCCGGCGGCGCGCGACCGTCCCGGCCGGGTCGACATCCAGGACCGACACCACCGCCGGTGATCGCCCATCCCGCTGGCTGCGGCCCCGGCCGAGGATGGCCGACGCGTGCGGGGCGCAGACCGCAGGTCACGACGGCCGGCCCGCGTCGGCCGTTCCGCCGTCAGCGATCCGGGAAGCGCACGACGGCGTTGGCCGCCGGCAGCGACGCCGCCTCGCGGCGCGCCGGTCGCTGCGGCGTCCACGGCGCGCCGCGCCCGAACTCGTCGATGGACGCGTACGCGCCCAGCACCTCGTAGCCCTCGAAGGCGTACGGCCGCCCCTCGGCCGCCAGCGGCGCCGGCGCGTCGGCCACGTGGAAGTGGAGGTGGGGGACGAGCGTCTGCCCGGTGAAACCGAGCGCGGCGATCACCTGGCCGCGGCGCACCCGCTCCCCGGGCCGCACGCGCAGGCCAGGCCGGAGGTGCTCGTAGAACGCGTAGCGCCCGTGCCCGAGGTCGAGCACGACGAAGTTGCCGGCCGCGTCGGCCGCCGCCACGCGCGGCGCCGTGCCGGCGCGCGCCGGCTCGGCCACGCCGTCGCGCGTCGCGACCACGAGGCCATCGGCGACGGCCAGCACCTCCGCGCCGTAGCCGTGGAAGTCGCCGAGCCGGTCCGACGCGCCCGGGCGCGTGCGCCCCCGGTCGTCCACGCGGAACCAGTCGATGGCGAAGCGGCCGGGGATGCGGGCCTCGCCGCCCACCGCATACAGCACCCGCCGGTGCCCGCGGTCCATCGCCGGGTCGAAGACCGCGGCCCACGGGCCGCCCCGCAGCGGCGGCCCGAGCACGGGCAGCGGGTCGCGCTCGACCGCCACCGGGCCGCTCTCGACGACGAGCCGGCCCGGCGCACCGTCCCCACCCGTGCCGTCCGGCCGGGCGAGCGTGAGGCGGTGCCGCAGCCGCGCCGGCGGCGCCCGGGTGCGGAGCGGCACGTCGAGATAGAGCACGGCGCGCCCGCCGGGCTCGATGGTGGCGCGGTGCTGTGCCGCCGCCTCCAGCCCCGGGCGGCCGAGGAGCGGCGGCACCGCCGCGCCGGTGACCGCGCGGACGACCACGCCGCGATCGGCGTCGAGCACGTCCACGGCCACGATCGTGACGGCGCTCGGCCCCAGGTTGGTGAGGTGCAGCTCGTAGGCGAGC
>DASTRO010000112.1:0-7916 GCA_035761165.1 Gemmatimonadaceae bacterium
CCACTGGAGCCTGGGAGGGGTCCCGAAGCGGCGAGTTCGGCCCCGCGGACGCGGGGAACGCCGCGTCGATCCGAGTCATGTGCGACCGTGCCTATACCCGCGGGCCGTGTGACATCGGATGCGGAGCAGATACCTCCCCGACGGCTGTCAGCCCCCACGCATATCCTGCCAACACAATCGTTTCGTCCCCTGACCTGATCACGGCATGACCTACGACCTGCGCACCGAACGCTGGATCCCCTGGCGCCGCCGGAGCGGCACGGTCGAGTGGGGGCCGCCCTGGCTCCTCACCGACGGCATCGCTGGCGACGACCCCATCGTCGCCCTTGCGGCGCCGCGCCCCGACTTTGACGGCGCGCTGCAGGAGTTCCTCATCGGGCTACTCGGCGTCGCGATGCAGGTGGCGGACGAGGAGGCGTGGGAGGCGCTGTGGCGGTCGCCGCCGACGCCGGAGACGTTGCGGGCAGCGCTCGACCGACTGCCGCAGGCATTCGATCTGGACGGGGATGGTCCGCGGTTCTTCCAGGACTTCCCTGCAGCCGACCTCGCGGCCGAGGCGCCGGGACCGATCGATCAACTGCTGATCGATGCCGTTGGCGATCAGACCATCAAGCTCAACAAGGACCTGTTCGTGAAGCGTGGGCGCGTCGAGCGGCTCGGTCGGCCGGCGGCGGCAATGGCCCTGCTCGCGATGCAGACCTATGCGCCGGCGGGTGGTCGGGGGAACAGAACCTCGCTTCGAGGCGGTGGCCCGCTCACCACGCTCGTCGATCCGCGCGTCGACACTGGGGGCGAGCTGCTGGCGCACGAGCGCCCACTCTGGGAGAAGCTGTGGGCGAACGTCGAGACGCTCCAGCAGGCGGCAGGTCGTTCCCCGACGGCCAACGCCAACTCGCCGGCAGACGTCTTTCCATGGCTCGCCCCGACGCGCTCGTCGGCAGCAGCCAATGCTGCCGTCACGCCGGCGAGCGTCAGTCCGTGGCAGGCGTATTTCGGGCTGCCGCGTCGCATCCGTCTGGAGTTCGGGGCCGCTGGTCGCTGTGACCTCACCGGCCGCAATGATGCCGCGACGGTGGCGACGTTCCGGTCCCGGCCGTATGGCGTGCAGTACGCCGCCTGGGAGCACCCGCTGACCCCGCACTACGAGAGCCCCAAGAAGGATTGGCTGCCGGTGCACGGCCAACCCGGTGGCATCGGATGGCGCGACTGGCTGGGGCTGACGTTCGGCACCCCGGACGAGAAGCGCCGGCCGGCCAGGACGGTCGCCGCATTCACCGGCCGGGCGGGGCGCGTCGATCTGCGTGAGGCCCGGTTGCACGCCTTCGGCTATGACATGGACAATGCCAAGGCGCGCGGCTGGACCGATGCCTCGCAGCCGGTGTTCGCGGCCCCCGACGCGGAGCACCGGCAGCTCATCGGCGACGCAGCCGGTCGCCTGACCGAGGGCACTTCACTGGCGGCGTCACTGCTCTTCGGGGGCGTCCAGCGCGCCCTCTTCCAGCGCCCCGAAGACGCGCCCGGCGACCTCTCCGTCGTGAAGGCCGAGCTCTGGGCGAGCACCGAAGCGCCGTTCTTCCAGGCCATGCGCGCCATCGCCGCTCCCGGCGCGAGCATCACGGCCGCCGACGAGATCTGCCAGCGGTTCGCACGGACGCTGACCCACCAGGCCCTCGCGATCTTCGACCGCTGGTGCCCCGGCGACGCATTGGAGCCCGTCGCATTGCGCCGCGTCGTCACCGCCCGCTACAACCTCGCCCGCGCCCTCGGTGGCTGGACGCCGCTCGGCGAGAAGCTGTTCGCGACGTTGCGCATCCCCCTGCCGGGCGGCGGCCGTGCCGCCCGCCTGGCCAAGTCGGCCAAGTCCCGCACCCGTAAGGAGGCGAAGAAGTGAGCGAGGCCACTGCCGAATCCTCCGCAGCGCCCGAGAGCAACCTCGAGAAGCCCAAAGGCACGGGTGGACGGGTGCTCGACTGGTGGCGCTCCCACTGTGACCCGGCGACCGCCGATCCCGGTACGCGCGCCCGACTGCGTCGCTGCGACTCCCCGATCGACGCGGCCACCATCCCGGCCGCCGTCACCCTCGCGCGCCGCCTCGGCGCGTTCGCCGACGGCGTGGACGACCGGCGCGTCGCCACCGCGCTGAACCTCGCCCGCGTGCTCGCCCAGGTACGTGAGCATGCTCCGGGTGCGCCGATGCGCGCCGCCGGCTGGAAGAGCTTCGCCGGCGACCGGAAGGAGAGCGAGGCCGGCGAGGACCGGCCGCTGCTCTCCGAAGCTCGCTTCCGCCGCCTGCTCACCACCGGCCCCGGCGAGGAGCAGGTCGTCGCCTTCGTGCGGCTGGTCGCCATCCTCGACGGCGCGGTCGACGTCGCCGCGCTCGGCGCGGACTTCCTCGACTGGGAGCATCCCTGGCGCGGCGAGCGGGTGCGGAAGCGCTGGGCCGAGGACTACTTCGCGGCGCGCACCGCCGGCGCCACATCCGACCCATCTCCCACCACCGACTCCATCCCCGCCGAGGCCGACGCATGACCACCTTCCTGCAGCTGCACTTCCTCACCGCCTATCCGCCGTCGAACCTCAACCGCGACGATACCGGACGGCCGAAGACCGCGGTCTTCGGCGGCGTGCCGCGGCTTCGCGTCTCGTCGCAGAGCCTGAAGCGCGCCTGGCGCACCTCGCCCGTGTTCGCCGAGCGGCTCGGCGACCACGTCGGCAAGCGGACGCAGCGCCTGGGCGACGAGCTGCGCACGTACCTGATGGAGAAGGGGATGCCCGAGGCGCAGGCGACGGACGTCGCGCGGGCGATCGCGGGCATCTTCGGTAAGCTCGAGGACCAGAAGGCCGAGGAGAAGAAGGAGGCCAAAGGCAAGAAGGAGAAGGACCCCACCTTCATCAAGCAGCTCGCCTTCATCTCGCCCGAGGAATTCGCGCGCGCGTACGCGCTGGCCGACCGCGCACTCGCCGGTGAGAAGATCGAGCCCGACGCCGACGCGCTGCTGGTGAAGTTCGACGGCGCGGCCGACGTGGCCATGTTCGGCCGCATGCTCGCCGACAACCCCGCTTACAACCGCGAGGCCGCCGTGCAGGTAGCGCACGCGATCACCACCCACCGCGCCAGCGTGGAGGACGACTATTACGTCGCGGTGGACGATCTCAAGGACAGCACCGAGCGGGACGACGCGGGCACGTCATTCATCGGCGTGCAGGAGTACGGCGCCGGGCTCTTCTATCTCTACGCCTGCGTCGACTGCGACCTCCTCGTCCGCAACCTCGGTGGAGACAAAGCCCTCGCGCAGGACGCCGTCGCGGCGCTGATCGAGAGCGCCACCACCGTGTCGCCGCGCGGCAAGCAGGCGAGCTTCGCGTCGCGCGCCCGCGCGTCGTTCGCGCTCGTCGAGCGCGGCCCGCAGCAGCCGCGGACGCTGGCGGCGGCCTTTCTCAGGCCGGTCACCCCGACGGAGGGCAACGGGCACGCGCACGGCGACATCGCGCGGATCTCGATCGACCGGCTCCATGCCTTCCGGAAGAACCTCGACGCGGTGTACGGCGACGGTGCGGACGGCACGGCGAGCTTCGACGTGACCGGCCCCGACGGACCACAGGGATCGCTCGCCGACGTCGTGCGCTTCGCGCGGGAGTCCATCGCGTGACCGACTTCCTCCTGCTGACGCTGTACGCCCCGCTCGCCAGCTGGGGTGACATCGCCGTCGGCGAGTATCGCGGCTCCTGGGACCGGCCGAGTCGCTCGGCCGTGCTCGGGCTGATCGCGGCGGCGCTGGGGCTGGAGCGCGAGGATCAGGAGGCGCACGATGCGCTCGACGCGGGGTACGGCCTCGCCGTGCGCCTCGATGCGGCCGGCGCGCCGCTCGTCGACTACCACACGGCGCAGACGACCGATGCGGCGACCGTGCGCAAGCGGCGACCTGCGACGCGCGCCGAGCTGCTCGATGTGGCCGACCGCCAGACGATCCTCTCGCGCCGCACCCTCCGGCAGGACGCGCTGGCCACCGCGGCGCTGTGGGCGCGCGACGGGGCACGGTGGCCGCTCGACACGCTGCGTGACGCGCTGCGGCGGCCGCACTTCGTGCTGTACGCGGGGCGCAAGGCGAACCCCTTCGGGCTGCCGCTCGATCCGCGGGTGGAGCGGGCGGCGACGCTCGCCGAGGCGCTGTCGCGCCGTCCGGCGACGTTCGGCGCGCTCGCGGCGCTCGACGCCACGCATTGGCGGGTGGCCGCGCCGGAGGCGTTCGAGGTGTCGCACGACCCCTGCGAGGGGTTCGCGTCGGGGCTGCGGCCGCTGCGGCGCGACGTGCGCCGCGATGCCGCGCCGCACCGTGCTCGCTGGCAGTTCGCCGAGCGCGTGGTCGAGGTCGGGGTGATGCCGGCGGAGGCCGTGGCATGAGCGCGCCGCCCATGTATCTGTCGCGTGCACGCCTGCGGCGCGACGTGCCCGCCGCGGCGCTGCGGGCGGTGCTCGCGCCCGAGGGCGCCGCCGAGCGGGCGGCGACGACGCACCGGCTGGTCTGGACGCTGTTCGCCGACTCGCCGGAGCGGGAGCGGGACTTCCTCTGGCGGGAAGCCGAGCCGGGCTCGTTCTACTGCCTCTCGTCACGCCCGCCGGTGGACCGCCACGGGCTCTTCGACGTCGACCCGCCGAAGGCGTTCGCGCCGGCGCTGTCGGCGGGCGATCGGCTCGGCTTCGCGCTGCGCGTGAACGCGACCGTGGCGCGTGGCGGCCGACCGCGGACCGACGGACAGTCGGGCGTCCGTGGCAAGCCGTGCGACATCGTCATGGATGCCCTGTGTCGAGCGCCGGAGCTCTCGCGACCGGAAGCCCGTCAGCGGCTGCTCGTGCCGGTGGCGCACGACTGGCTCGCTCGCCAGGGCTCGAAGCACGGCTTCTGCCTTCCACCGCTGCCGCAGCCGCACACGGTCGAGGATTCCGACGACGTTGACGACGGTCCATTCCGAGTGACGGGCTATCGTGTGCTGGCGATCGACCGCGGACGAAAGGCGCGTCCGTTGCGCGCCGGCGTGCTCGATCTCGAGGGGGTCCTCGAGGTCAGCGATCCGGCCAGGTTCGTCGAGGCCGTGCGCCACGGCTTCGGCCGCGCCAAGGCCTTCGGCTGCGGCCTGATGCTCATCCGGCGCGTCTGAGCGCCGGATGAGCGACGCCCCGTACGTCCCGCTCCGACCGATCCCGATCAAGGACCGGTCGGCGATCATCTTCCTGGAGTACGGGCAGGTGGACGTGATCGACGGCGCCTTCGTGCTCGTCGACCAGAACGGGGTGCGCGTGCAGATCCCGGTCGGCGGGCTCGCCTGCCTGATGCTGGAGCCGGGGACGCGCATCACGCACGCCGCCGTCACCCTCGCCGCCCGCGTCGGCTGTCTGCTGGTGTGGGTGGGGGAGGGCGGGGTGCGGCTGTACGCCGCCGGGCAGCCGGGCGGCGCGCGCGCGGACCGGTTGCTCTACCAGGCGCAGGCGGCGCTGGACGAGTCGGCCCGCCTGCGCGTGGTTCGGGCGATGTACAAGCTGCGCTTCGGCGAGGAGGCGCCGGCCCGCCGCTCGGTGGACCAGTTGCGGGGCATCGAAGGTGCGCGCGTGCGCACGATGTACCAGCAGCTCGCGCGGCTGCACGGCGTCCGCTGGGACGCGCGCCGGTACGATCCGGACGCGTGGGACCGCGCCGACGTGCCGAACCGTTGCCTGTCGGCGGCGACGGCGTGCCTCTACGGTCTGTCCGAGGCGGCGATCCTGGCGGCCGGGTACGCGCCGGCGATCGGCTTCCTGCACCGCGGGAAGCCGCAGAGCTTCGTCTACGACATCGCCGACATCTTCAAGTTCGAGACGGTGGTGCCCGCGGCCTTCGCGGTAGCGGCGCGCGTGGCGCGTGGCCGCGCCGACGGCGTGCCGATCGAGCGGCAGGTCCGCATCGCGTGCCGGGACGCCTTCCGGCGCACGAACCTGCTGGAGCGCATCATCCCCACGATCGGCGAGCTGCTCGCGGCGAGTGGCCTCACGCCCCCGACCGAGGCGCCGGAAGGTCAGCCTCCGGCGCTGCCGACCCCCACGTCCGGCGATGCTGGTCATCGTGGTTGAGAACGCGCCGCCGCGGCTGCGCGGGCGGCTGTCGCTCTGGCTGGCGGAGATCCGCGCCGGCGTCTACGTGGGCGTCTATTCGGCGCGGACGCGCGAGCGCATCTGGGGCGAGGTGCTGGCGCTCCTGGGCGACGGCTCGGCCGCGATCGCCTGGTCGGCGCCGACGGACTCGGGCTTCGCCTTCGAGACGGCCGGCGCGAATCGGCGCGAGCCGGCGGACTTCGACGGGCTGACGCTAGTGCGATTCGCGCCCACGTCCGAGTCGTAGGCGCGTCGACCGCGCCATCCGTTTACCTCGGTAGGCCATCCGTCTGGTCGATAACGCATTGGTAGATTGTGCGTTGCCGTCAAGTGCGTTCCCCGCGTACGCGGGGATGATCCGTGAGGCGGCCGGTGTGCCCTACGTGCTCGGCGGCGTTCCCCGCGTACGCGGGGATGATCCGCGCGCCACCCGGAAGTGGCTCGACGAGGACGAGCGTTCCCCGCGTACGCGGGGATGATCCGTCCACCGCCGCCTCGGACCCGTAATCCTCGATGCGTTCCCCGCGTACGCGGGGATGATCCGATCGTTCCTGCCTTGAGTGAGTGAGTGAGTGAGCGTTCCCCGCGTACGCGGGGATGATCCGACGCGGGTAATTCGGATGGGCGGAGCTGCGCCGCGTTCCCCGCGTACGCGGGGATGATCCGCTGGAGTAGCCGCCTCCTTTGATCCCGTAGGGGCGTTCCCCGCGTACGCGGGGATGATCCGCAGCTCGTCCAGGCCTACACGCTGTACCACTTGCGTTCCCCGCGTACGCGGGGATGATCCGACAACCGGCAGCCGCATCGGCCGCAGGCTCGCGCGTTCCCCGCGTACGCGGGGATGATCCGGCGATCGTCGACGAGGGGCTGGACCGGGCGAAGCGTTCCCCGCGTACGCGGGGATGATCCGCGGGCGCAGTCGACGCCCCAGAGGGGGCGCACGCGTTCCCCGCGTACGCGGGGATGATCCGCTCGGCGTCCCGGGCTGCGGCGACGGACTCCCGCGTTCCCCGCGTACGCGGGGATGATCCGCACGTGTGGCGCGTCGTCGTCGGCACCAAGGGGCGTTCCCCGCGTACGCGGGGATGATCCGCCGTCGCGACGGTTGTTCACGAGGTTGTCGATGCGTTCCCCGCGTACGCGGGGATGATCCGCGAAGCTCGAGGAGGTAGATCGCCGTGTTCATGCGTTCCCCGCGTACGCGGGGATGATCCGTGCGCTCAGTGGTGAATCCGGGCGAGCGGAACGCGTTCCCCGCGTACGCGGGGATGATCCGCGAACGCATCGCCGTTCGCGGTGGACGAGATCGCGTTCCCCGCGTACGCGGGGATGATCCGCCGGGCACCGCGCGGCCATACTTGTCGGTGCGGCGTTCCCCGCGTACGCGGGGATGATCCGGACTCGCCCGCCTCCAGCCCATCGCGCAGGGCGCGTTCCCCGCGTACGCGGGGATGATCCGCCGAGATGCAGCCGCCCCCGTCGGGGGAGTTGGCGTTCCCCGCGTACGCGGGGATGATCCGGCCGCCGCCCCGGGACGGTCCGCTCCCGTGGGGCGTTCCCCGCGTACGCGGGGATGATCCGTCCTCGGAACGGAACGCCGCCTCGCCATTGCGGCGTTCCCCGCGTACGCGGGGATGATCCGCTGTTGAAGCCGTCGCCGTGGTCGATCCGATCGCGTTCCCCGCGTGCGCGGGGATGATCCGGCAAGCCCGCGCGGGATGTCGCGCCATACATAGCGTTCCCCGCGTACGCGGGGATGATCCGTCGGCAATGGCCGCCTTGTCGCCCGCCT
>DASTRO010000113.1:0-16427 GCA_035761165.1 Gemmatimonadaceae bacterium
CCCCCGCCCGCCGCCGCGTCCACGGGACCACCATCCGCTGGTAGGCCAGGGGCCGAGCCGCCTCTGGCGGGGTGGTGGTCCCGGCGGCAAGCTACCGACGTCCGCCCGAGCGCCACCCGGTCACGCCGGATTCCCGCTCACCCGGTCTCTCGTCCTCCGCGCCCGCGAGACCTCATGCGTCCACCCGCCGCCCGACGCCCGTGAGCGCCGCGCCGCCGGCCACGCTCGCCGCCACGATCGACGCGCCCGCCTCGCGCGCGCGCGACGCGCTGCTCCTGGCGGGCTACACGGTCACCCTCTTCCTGAACGCCGCGCTGCTCTTCGCCGTGCAGCCGATGTTCAGCAAGATGGCGCTGCCGCTGCTCGGCGGCACGCCCTCCGTCTGGAACACCTGCATGCTCGTCTTCCAGGCGCTGCTGCTCGGCGGCTACCTCTACGCCTACCTCACCACGCGCTGGCTCGGCACGCGCGCGCAGGTGACGCTGCACGTCGCCCTGCTCGTCGCCTCGCTCGCCCTCCTCCCGGTCGGCATCCCGGCGAGCTGGACGCCCGGCGGCGCGGCGCCGCTCCTCTGGCTCGTGCGGCTGCTGCTGGTGGGACTCGGCCTCCCCTTCTTCCTCCTCTCGACCGGGGCGCCGCTCCTCCAGCAGTGGTTCTCGCGCACCGGCCACCCGGCCGCCGGGAACCCGTACTTCCTCTACGCGGCGAGCAACGCCGGCAGCATGCTGGCGCTGCTCGCCTACCCGCTCGTCGTCGAGCCGCTGCTCGGCGTCACGCGGCAGAGCCGCCTCTGGAGCGTGCTCTACGTGGCGGTGGTGGCGCTCGTCGCGCTCTGCGGGGTGGGCGCGGCGCGCCGCGCGCGCCCGCGCGGTCGCGCCAGCGCGGCGGCGTCGTCCGAGTCGGTGGACGGGACGCTCGCGATCAGCGGCCGCGCGGCGTGGCCCGAGCGCCTCTGGTGGACGCTGCTCGCCTTCGCGCCCTCCAGCCTCCTGCTCGGCGTGACGACGTACCTGTCCACCGACATGGCAGCCTTCCCGCTGCTCTGGGTGGTGCCGCTCGCCATCTACCTGCTGACCTTCGTCCTCGTCTTCGCGCGGCGGCAGGTGATCCCGCACGCGCTCGTGCTGCGGCTGCACCCCATCCTGCTCCTGCCGCTGGTGGTGTCGCTCTTCGCCGGCCGCTCCACCGACCTGCGGCTGATGGCGCCGCTGCACCTGCTGCTCTTCTTCGTCACGGCGATGGTCTGCCACGGCGAGCTGGCGCGCCTGCGCCCGCCGGCCGCGCGCCTCACGGAGTTCTATCTCTGGCTGTCGGTGGGGGGCGTGCTCGGCGGGATCTTCAACGTCCTCCTCGCGCCCGTCCTCTTCGACCGCGTGCTGGAGTACCAGCTCGTGCTCGCCGCCGCCTGCGCGCTGCGCCCGTGGCCCGCCGCTGGCCGGCGCGACTGGCGCCAGCTGCGCCGCGACGCGTTCATCCCGCTCGGGCTCTTCGTCCTGGTCGTGACCGTGCTGCAGGACGGCTTCGAGGGGGCGTCGCAGACCGTCACGGCGTATGGCGTGCCGGTGCTGGGCGGGCTCGCCGCCTTCGCCTGCCTCTTCCTCGTGCGGCGGCCGCTGCGCTTCGCGCTCGGCGTCCTCGCGGTGCTGATGGCGGGGATCGTCGGCCGCGCCAACGGGCGGCCGCCGCTGCTCGCCGTGCGCAGCTTCTTCGGCGTCTACGGCGTGCGCGACGCGGGGGGCGGCTTCTACGTGCTCTACAACGGCACCACGCTGCACGGCGCGCAGGACCGCCGCGCCGGCCACACGCGCGAGCCGCTCACCTACTACCGCGTGCGCGGCCCGCTGGGCGATCTCTTCTCGGTGAAGCGGCTGGAGCGCCGCCCGCTGCGGGTCGGCGTCGTGGGCCTCGGCGCGGGCTCCGTGGCCTGCTACGCCCGGCCGGGCGACCGGTGGACGTTCTACGAGATCGACCCGGCGATCGAGCGCATCGCGCGCGACCGGCGCTACTTCACCTACCTCAGCGAGTGCACGCCCGACGCGCGCGTCGTGCTCGGCGACGCCCGCCTCTCCCTGGCGCACGACAGCGACGAGCGCTACGACATCCTCGTCCTCGACGCCTTCAGCTCGGACGCCATCCCGGTGCACCTACTGACCCGCGAGGCGCTGGCCGTCTACCGTGCGCACCTGGCGCCGGGCGGGATCATCGCGGTGCACGTGAGCAACCGCTACCTCGACCTGCGCCCCGTGGTCGGCAACCTGGCCGCCGACGCGGGGATGGTCGCGCTCCTCGGCGAGGAGCGGCGGCTCTCGGCGGCCGACCGGGCGCGGCTGCACACGGCGTCGGTGTGGATCGCGGTGGCCGAGCGCCGGGCGCCGCTCGAGGCGCTGTCGGTGCGGCAGCCGCGGTGGGGGGCGCTGGAGTGGGACGCCGGCGCGGGGGTGTGGACGGACGACTACTCGAACGTGTTGGGCGCGTTGGTGAAGCGCTGACTCTGGACGGCGCGACGCTGTGTGCGCTGCCTACCAGGTTCGCGCCTCGTTAAGTGGTCCAGGGTTGACTGTCGTAAGGCAGGCGCGCAAGGTGTGGCTCATGACGACACCCGTCCCCGCGTCACATCCAGGACGGCCCCTGACGCCGTGTCGATCCGAGTGCGTCCGGTGCACTCGGCGTGCGGGCGGACGTGACCGAACATCTGGGCGTGCGTGGCGAGTTTCGGCTGCGCGCCGATGGGTTCCCGCGGACGCTCGACGGCATCAGCGGGTTCGAGACCACGGCGGGGCTGACGTGGCGCTGGTGACCCGGCGTCCATGACGCCGACCTCCCGAGGATCGAAGGAGAACACGAGATGCCGATCTCGTTCGCTGGTCGGACTGGACGCGGGCAGCGTCGCCCGACCGCCGCTCGCCGCACGCCGGCCGTGCGGGCGCTCGCGCTCGTCGTGGTGGGTCTGCTCGCCGGTTGCGGCGGCGACGATCCGGTCAGCCCCACGGTGGACGCGGTGGCCGGCTCGTACAGGGCGACGACGCTCACCGCCACGGTGGGCGGCCTGACGACGAACCTGCTGCAGCTCGGCAGCTCGCTCGAGCTCACGCTCGCGCCCGACGGCACCGCCACCGGGCACCTCTTCGTCCCGCAGGCCGACGAGGGCGGACGCGACCTCGACGAGTCGATGACTGGCACATGGACGCTGCGGGACGGCGTCGTGTATCTCTCGCAGCCCGCGGACACCTTCATCCGCGACCTGCCGCTGCGCGTCGACGGTGATCTGCTCCGGGGCGAGGCGACGTACGACGGGGCGAGGGTCGTGGCGGTGCTGGAGCGCACGTGATCGTGCGTCGCGACGCGATGCCCGGGCGGCGCATGTGCGCCGTCCCCGAAGCGCCTGATCGCCGCGCTCCTCCTGCTCGTCCTTCTACCGACCGGAGGTCGCCCGCTCCAATGCCCCGCGGATGAAGCGTTGATACGGGCTGCCGCGCGCACTTGCATGGCGCTGCACCTCTCCGGCGTGCGTGGAGCGGGCGCTGATCGGCCGGAGCAATGCCTCCCCGCCCTGCCGCCGCACGGTGAACACCGCTCGGCGCTCGGGTGCGCTCACGCCCGCCGCACCCACCGCGCCAGCTCCCCCAGCGACGGCCGCTTCCCGTACATCAGGAGCCCCACCCGGTAGATCCGCGCCGCCAGCCAGATCACCACCGCCACTGTCGCCGCGATCCCCACCAGCACCGCCCCCAGCTCCAGCGGCGGGATCGCGACCAGCGTCATCCGCATCGGCATCATCACCGGCGCCGTGAACGGGATCCACGACACGATCTCCGCCAGCCGGCTGCTCGGGTTCTGCATCACCGGCTGCAGGAAGAGCACCGAGGCGACGAGCAGCATGATCACCGGCTGTGCCGCCGTCTGCGCGTCCTGGTCGCTGTTGACCATCGAGCCCACCGCCGCGAACAGCGAGGCGTAGAGCAGGTAGCCGAGGACGAAGAAGAGGAGCAGCAGCACGACCGCCCCGGCCGAGATCGACGGCAGCGGGATCGAGAGCGCGGGCACGCCGAAGGCGCCGAGGATCGCGCCGCGCCACTTCGCCAGCGCCGCGGCCGCGGCCACCCAGATCACCATCTGCGTCAGCCCCACCGCGCCGATCCCCAGCACCTTGCCGCCGAGCAGCGCGTCCGCCGGCGCGCTCGACAGCACCACCTCGGCCACCCGCGTCTGCTTCTCCTCCTGCACCCCGCGCATGACGTTGATGCCGTAGAGGAAGATCGAGAAGTAGAGCAGCACCGCCACCAGCATGCCGAAGATCGTGTTCGCGATCCCCGAGCCGCCGCGCCCCTCGTCGGTGATGCGCTCGGCGTCGAGTGAGAGGCGCATGTCGGTGAGCGACTGCACGCGGTCCACGTCCAGCCCCGCCGTCTCCAGCCGGTAGGCGAGCACCGCCTGCCGCGCCGCCGTCCGCAGCTGGTCCAGGTCGGAGATGGAGCTGGCGTTGCGGCCGGCGTAGCGCGCCGAGCGGCCGGCCAGCGTCGCGCTGTCGAGGACGAAGTAGCCCTGGATCTCCTTCGCCATCACCTGCCGCGTCGCCGTCGACTCGGCCTCGGCCAGCGCGGGCGGCGCGACCGGGACGACGCGGGCGAGCGCCGTGTCGCCCTGCAGGCCGCCGCTCAGCCGGTCGGCCACGCGGCGCCCCAGGTCGGTGCCGGTGGCGTCGAGCACGACGACGTTGCTCACGTCGCGCGACGCCTTGGTGCGCGCGCCGAGCACCGCGGGGAGGATCATGATCGCGCCGAAGAGCAGCGGGCCGAAGATGGTGCCGATGATGAACCACTTCGACCGCACGCGCTCCACGTACTCGCGCACGAAGACCGTCCACGTCTTACCCATTGCCGGTCACCCCCTCCTCGACACCAGTGGCGCCGACTTTCTGCAGGAAGATCTGGTGCAACGACGGCTGCACCAGCTCGAAGCGGCGGATCGGCGCGCCCGCGTGCACCAGGCGGGCGAGCAGCGCCTGCGGGTCGGCGGCCGGCGCCAGCTCGATCTCGAAGAAGCGGTTGGAGTCGTCGATGCGCGACACCAGCGCGCGGTCGGCCAGCACCTCGGCCACGCCGTTCGCCGCCGGGCCGTCCAGCGCCAGCGCGACGTGGCGCTGCCCGTGCTCCGCCTTCACCGTCGGGATGGGCCCGTCGAGCACCTTCTCGCCGCGCGCGATGATGCACACCGCGTCGCACAGCCGCTCGGCGTTGTCCATCAGGTGCGTGCTGAAGATGACCGTCTTCCCGGCGCGCTTGAGGTCGACCACGGTGTCCTTGAGCGCCTGCGCGTTGATCGGGTCGAGGCCGCTGAACGGCTCGTCGAGGATCACCAGGTCGGGCTCGTGGAGCAGCGTGCCGATGAACTGCACCTTCTGCTGCATGCCGCGCGACAGCTCGTCCACCTTGGCCGCGCCCCAGTCCTTCTCCGGCGTCTTGAGCGCGAGCCGCTCGAGCCAGGCGTCGATGCGCCGGTCGGCCTCGCGCGCCGGCACCCCCTTGAGCGCGGCCAGGAAGCGGAGGACGCGCCGCACCTCCATCTTGCGGTAGAGGCCGCGCTCCTCGGGCAGGTAGCCCACGCGGTCGATGACGGCGCGGTCCGTGTTGCGCCGGCCGAAGAGGAGGATCTCCCCGCGGTCGGGGGCGATGATGTCGAGGAGCATCCGGATCGTCGACGTCTTGCCGGCGCCGTTGGGGCCGAGGAGGCCGTAGACGGCCCCGCGCGGCACGGTGAGCGAGAGGTCGCGCACCGCGACGTGCTCGTCGTACCGCTTGGTGACGTTCCGGATCTCGATGGCCGGATCGGGCATGGGGCGGGAGGGTCGGGGGTCGGCGGGGGTCGGGCGGCCCTGGCGAGGACGAGTGTACGTTATGGACGCGGAAAGCGGAACGGGCGCGGGCCGGCGGCCACCGGTCATCGTCGGTGGCCCGGCCCGGGCGGCCAGCGTGCGGGAGAACGCCGGGCCGCGCACGCTCGACATCGTCATCGCGCAGGCGGACGCCGGCGCCCCACGCACTCGACATCGTCATCGGCTGTGTTGGATGCTCCCCCAGGGTGCGGCGGCACCATCCCCGGTGGGCTTTCGACAGCGCCGGTGCCATCCCGCAGGAGCGCCGCAGGCGCGAGTGTCGGGATCCGGTGTCCGTGCCGCGTGGCCCGCTACGAGATACTTACAGCAGATCCCGACACTCGTTCGCTGCGCTCGCTCCTGCGGGATGACGACGTCGGCGCGTGGGGCCGGCGGCGGGGCTCCTGCGGGATGACGACACTGTGCTCTGCCTCGCCATCGAACATGTCCTCGTTGCACCGGAGAATTCACCTGACTCGTGGCCCCTCGTACATCCTCGCCGTCCTCCTCGCCGCGGTGGCGTGCGGCGGGCGCGTGGGCGACCGGGAGGGCGCGCGTGACGACGAGCTGGACGTCTTCACCGCCGGCTCGCTGGCCCGTCCGGTGCGCGCGGCGCTCGACAGCTTCGCGCCGGGCACCGGAGTCACCCCGCGTCAGGAGACGGCCGGGAGCGTCGAGCTGGCGCGGCGCATCACCGAGCTGCACCGCATCCCCGACCTCCTCGCCGTCGCCGACGCCGAGCTCATTCCCGAGCTGCTGCTGCCGGCACACGCCGCCTGGTACGCCGTCTTCGCCCACGACCGCCTGGTGCTCGCCTATCGCCCCGGCTCCGCCGTCGCCGCGCGGCTGGCGCGCGAGCCGTGGTACGTGGTCGCGTCCGCGCCGGAGGTGGAGGTGGGGCGCAGCGACCCGGACCTCGACCCGGCCGGCTACCGCGCGCTCCTCGTCATGCAGCTGGCCGAGCGGCACTACGCGCGGCCGGGGCTGGCGGAGCGGCTGCGCGCACGTGCGCCGCGTCGCAACGTGCGCCCGAAGAGCGCCGACCTCGTCGCGCTCGTGCAGGCCGGCGAGCTGGACCTGGCCTGGCTCTACGCGTCGGTGGCGCGCGCCAACGGTCTCGCCGTGGTGGCCCTGCCCCCGGCCATCGACCTCGGCTCCCCGGCCGACTCGGCCGGCTACGCCATGGCCTCCGTGCGCATCGCCGGCCGCACACGCGGCGACACGATCGTCGTGCGCGGCCGGCCCATCCGCTTCGCCCTCACCGTGCCGCTCGACGCGCCACATCCGGAGCGCGGCGCCGCCCTCGCCGCCTTCCTGCTCTCGCCGCATGGGCTCGCGCTGCTGGCGCGCGAGGGGCTCGAGGTGAGCGACGTGCCGATGGTCGTCGGGACCGGAGTGCCGTCGGCGGTGACGGCGGCGGTGGCCGGCGCCGCAGGGCACGGCGCCGCAGGGCACGGCGCCGCCGAGTCCCGCACTGCACGACCGGGAGCCGCGGAGGACACCCCGTGAGCGGCCGCCTGGCGGCGCGGCTGTGGACGGTGCTGGCCGCCCTGGCCGGCTCCGCGCTGTTGCTCTTTCTCGCCGCGCCGCTGGCGCAGCTCGTGGCCAGCGGCGGCGCGGCCGGGCTGCGCGGCCTGTTCGACGACGCCGAGCTGCGCGCGTCGCTCCTCCTCACCGCCGGCACGGCGACGGCGGCCACGCTGCTCGGCGTGGTGGCCGGCACACCCGTGGCCTACCTGCTGGCGCGCCGCCCCTTCCGCGGCCGTGCGCTCGTCGCCGCGCTGCTCGACCTGCCGCTGCTGCTCCCGCACCCCGTGGCCGGCATCGCGCTCCTCCTCGTGCTGGCGCGCGACACGCCGGCCGGCGGCGCACTGCTCGCGCTCGGGCTGCGCGTGGTGGGGACACCAGCGGGGATCGTGGCTGCGATGCTCTTCGTCTCGGCGCCGCTCTACGTGAGCGGCGCGCGCGAGGCGTTCGCGCGCGTGGACCCTCGCTACGAGGGCGTCGCCCGCACGCTCGGCGACGCGCCCTGGCGCGCCCTGCGCCGCGTCACGCTGCCGCTCGCCGCGCGCGGCCTGGGGGCGGCGGCCATCGTCATGTGGGCGCGCGCGGTGAGCGAGTTCGGGGCGATCGTCGTCCTCGCCTACAACCCCAAGGTGGCGAGCGTGCTGAGCTACGACCGCTTCACCACCTACGGGCTGCGCGAGGCGCTGCCGGTGGCCGCGGTGCTGGTGCTGCTCGCGCTGGTGCCGCTGGCGCTGCTGCGCGCCGCGCGGGAGGAGGCGTGATCGCCGTCGAGGGGCTCTCGGCGCGCGCCGGCGCCTTTCGCCTGGCCGACGTCACCTTCGCCGTGCCGCAGGGCGGCTACGGCGTGGTGCTCGGACCCGCCGGGGCAGGGAAGACGACGCTGCTCGAGGCGATCGCCGGACTGGCGACGCACGTCGGCGGCACGGTGCGCCTCGCCGGCCGCGACGTCTCGCGCGAGCCGCCGGAGGCGCGCGGCGTGGGGCTGGTCTATCAGCACGCCTATCTCTTCCCGCACCTCGGCGTGGCCGAGAACGTCGCCTACGGCGCGGCCGACGCCGACGCGGCGCGCGAGGCGATGGCGCGCTTCGGCGTGGACGCGCTCGCGGGTCGGCGCGTGGGGACGCTGAGCGGCGGCGAGCGCCAGCTCGTCGCCCTCGCCCGTGCCGCGGCGCGCCGCCCGCGCGTCCTGCTGCTCGACGAGCCCTTCGGCGCACTCGACCCGCGCCGCCGTGCCCGCGTGCGGCACGAGGTGCGCGCGCTGCACCGCGAATGGGGGCTGACGACGCTCCACGTCACGCACGACTTCGCCGAGGCGGGGCTGCTCGGCGACGTGCTGGTCGTGCTGGAGGCCGGGCGCGTGCTGCAGGCGGGCGCGCCGGAGGCGGTCTTCCGCCGTCCCGCCTCGCCGTCCGTCGCCGCCTTCCTCGGCGCCGAGAACGTGTACGCCGGCGTGGCCCGCGCGGAGGTGGCGTCGGGCGGGCTCCCGCCGGCGGACGACGCCGAGCGCGTCCTCGTCTTCGAGGGGGAAGGGCTGACGCTGCGGGCCGTGACCGACCGCGAGCCCGGCCCCTGCCACGCGGTGGTGCGTGCCGAGGAGGTGGTGCTGGCGCGCGCTCCGCACGCGTCGAGCGCCCGCAACGCGCTGCGCGGCGTCGTGCGCGAGGTACACCAGGCCGGCGCGCTGGCGCGTGTGATGGTCGACGTGGCGGGGACGCCCGTGGTCGCCGCGCTCACCGCCGGCTCGGCCGCGGAGCTCGCGCTACGGGAGGGCGACGCGGTGTGGGCGAGCTGCAAGGCGCACGCGGTGCATCTGTGTTAGGAAGCAGGGAGTAGGGGGCAGCAGGCGGATGGAGGGGCCTGCCGTGGCGTGCGGGCGTTCGAGGGTGCGTCGTTCTGGGGCCGAGCGGGGACGGAGTGGGGCCGGGCTCGGGACGGAGTAGGGATCGCGGGGGCCCCCCCCGAATCACACGATGACGCCGCGCCACCCCCGGCGCATCATCATTCCATGGCCGAGCGTGGCGCCGTGTCCCTCTTCCCTCACCCATTGCGCTTCATCGCGTCGAGCCGCTCGGCGACCTGCTCCGGGAGCAGCAGGTCGTCGGCGATGCCGGCGATGCGCTCGGCCTCGCGCCACGCCGCCTCCAGCTCGGCCAGCTCCCCTTCCAGCGCGCGCCGCTCGGCGTCCTCGCTCGCGGCCATCTCCAGCGCCAGGCGCACCGGCGGCGGGAGGAAGCGGAGCGCGCCGGTGTCGCCCCAGTGCTGCATGCGCCCCCACTCACGCGTGCGCGACGCCGCGCTGGCGAAGAAGCGCTCGCCGGCGCCCGCCGCCTCCACCAGCGACACCGCCTCCTGCACGCGCCGCGCGGGCGCACCGGCGGCGTTGATGCGCGCCAGGACGCGGCCGGCCGCGGCGAGCGCGGCGGCGCCCTCCAGCGTCACCTCGCCCACGGTCGTGTTGGTGGACGACCGCAGCCGCGTCCACCAGTCCTCCGTGCCGCGGCGGCGCGCCGCGTAGGGCACGACGAGCCCCCAGCCGGCGGCGGCGCGCTCCACGAGACGCACGTGCGGCGTCTGGTTCGGCGTGAGCGTGATCATCCCGCCCTCCGGATGCGCGAGCGTGAGCTCGTTCCGTTTGGCCCAGGCCATGGCGTAGACGTTCGTGACCAGCGATCCCACGGTCACCAGTCCACCGGCCGCCACGCCCAGCAGCGGGCCGCCGACCAGGAGCGCGGTCGCGCCGGCGGCCAGCGCGCCGCCTCGCAGCATCACGTTCCGGCGTCGCCGGCCGAACTGGTCGCCGTAGCGCCAGGCGGCGAACTCGGGGCGCTGCGGCTGGCCGATGCGGACCAGCTCCAGCCCCTCCGGCAGCCGCGCCAGGCCGATCTGGTCGGTGCTCACCCGGCGCCGCGCGTCGCGGTAGAGCCGCTCGCAGGCCTCGATCGCCTCCCAGCGCTCCTCCAGCGGGCTCAGGTTCCACCGCTCGCAGCGCCGGCAGACCACCCACAGCCGTCCGCGCGCCGCATCGAACGCGAGGCGGCGGCCGACCGGGAAGCGCTCGACCGTCTCGTTGGTGCCGAGATCGGCGTGGCAGAAGAGGCAGGTGCGGTACACGGCAGCGATGAGCGATGAGCGATGAGCGACGAGCGATGAGCGGAGGAGGACGAGGGCGGGTCTACCGGTCTGGGAGCGGTGGGGTGCGCCCCGGCGGCGACTGGAAGGTCCCCTTCTGCCGCCGGGGGTACTCCCACCGCGACCCAGCCGCGATCTCCGCACCGGCGCGAGGTGCGAGGCACCAGGTGCGAGGGGGCAGGTGCGAGGCGCGGGGCCTCGGCTGGACGGGGGGCGTGCGGCGGGGTACAATCGCAGGCAGCGCTCCGTTCACCCTCCTGTTCCCGGACATGTCGTCGCACCCTCGATTCCGCCCTGCCGCGCTCGGCACGGCGCTCCTGCTCGCCGCCGCGCCCGCGACCGCGCAGCAGGCCGTGCCGCCCGTGCCCATCCAGAACGCCAAGGTCCGTCAGGCGCTCGACGCGCTGAAGACCAACAACGACTGGACCCTGCAGCAACAGGCGTCCATCTGCGAGATCGCGGCACCGCCGTTCAAGGAGGCGGAGCGCGCGGCCGAATACAAGCGGCGCCTCGAGGCGCTCGGGCTCACCAACGTGCGCATCGACGCCGAGGGGAACGTCATCGCCGAGCGGCGCGGCAGTGGCGACGGACCCACCATCGTCTTCTCGGCGCATCTCGACACCGTCTTCCCGGAGGGGACCGACGTCACCGTGAAGCGGGAGGACGGGCGGATGGTGGCGCCCGGCATCGGCGACGACTGCCGCGGCCTCGCCGTGGTGCTCGCGGTGGCGAAGGCGATGCACGACGCGCAGATCGCCACCGACGGCACGATCCTCTTCGTCGGCACCGTGGGCGAGGAGGGGCCGGGGAACCTGCGTGGCGTGCGCCACCTCTTCGGCGGGCCGATGAAGGACAGCATCGACTACTTCATCTCCGTGGACGGCACCGGGCTCGGGATCACCAGCGGCGCCGTGGGCAGCCACCGGTACAAGGTCACGTACAAGGGGCCGGGCGGCCACAGCTACGGTGCCTTCGGCATGCCCAACCCGATCCACGCGCTCGGCCGCGCGATCGCCAAGATCAGCGAGTTCCAGGTGCCCCGCGACCCGCGCACCACGTTCAGCGTCGGCGTGATCAGCGGCGGCACGTCGGTGAACTCGATCGCCTTCGAGGCCAGCATGGAGGTGGACATGCGCTCCGAGAGCGAGGCCTCGCTGGGCGAGCTGGACGCGAAGTTCCAGCGCGCCATCCGCGACGCGCTGGCCGAGGAGAAGGCGCGCTGGCCCGGCTCGCGCGCGCCGCTCGAACTGGTGATCGACACGATCGGGCTGCGGCCGGCGGGCACGCAGCCGCTGACGGCGCCGATCGTGCAGGCGGCGCTCCACTCGCGGGCGGCGGTGCTGGAGGGCACGGACGTGACCGTCCGCGGCGAGCCCGGCGCCTCGAGCACCGACTCCAACATCGCCATCAGCCTTGGCGTGCCTGCGGTGACCATCGACGGTGGCGGCCGCGGTCGTGGCGCGCACGCGCTGGTGGAGTCGTACGAGGACGGCCCGAACGGCTGGCTCGGGCCGCAGTGGGCGCTCCTGCTGGTGACGACGCTGGCGGGGGTGCGGTAGGCACGCCGCGCCGGACCTTCGCGCTCACCGGGGCGCGGAGGCGGCATGGGCCCAGGTCGAGCATCCCGACGCCCGATCGTTCCCCTCTGCTCGACCGGGCGGGGGCCGTGTGGGGCCGGGGACCGTCCGCCGCTCCCCCACCATCCCCGCCGCTGGCGCGGTGGGCCCGAGCGCCCCGCGGAGCGATCCGCCCGACCCGGCTCATCCGCCCGATCCGTGTTTCCCCTCGGCGCGGATGCCCGGCACCGGCGCGACAGCCCACGCCGGGCGAGGAGCGATCCGCGCCCTCCGCCCCACGGCGTCCACGCCAACCACGGGCGCGCAGATCGGTCCGCGCGCGAGGAGCCTGGACGGGCTCAGGCCGCGCGCCGCCGCCGCGCCGCCGCGCCGAGCGTCAGCAGGCCGCCGCCGACCAGGAGCAGCGTGACCGGCTCCGGCGTGACGAGGATCGCGCCCCGGATCTCGCCCCTGGGGAACTGCACCGTGTGGAAGTTGATGTACGAATGCTCGCCGACGACGTTCGGCAGCTGCTCGGGGAGCGTCGTGTTGTTTCCCTCGGCGAGATTCCACGTGCCGCTCACCGTGCCGCCCACGCCGGTGGCGAAGGGGGTGACGACGACGTCGGTCGGATCGGTGTCGTTGAACGGCATGCCGAAGAAGCCCCAGACCACCGGTCCGTCGCTCATCGGCGTCACCGTGGGGGCGGCATGGATGTGCGCCGCCGCCAGGTTGTCGTTCGGGTCCGCCGTCTGCATGCCCGTGAAGTCGATGTTGTGGATGACGGCCATGAACGACAGCGCCGAGTGATCGGCATTGAGTGCGAACGTCGCCAGCCCGAATGAGATCGGCCGCGGCTCCCCGGTGACGAGCGTCGGCACGACGGGTGAGGTCTCCTGATCGTTGGTGAGGAAGGCGACGAAGGTGATGCCCTGCGCGGCCGCGCCGGACGCTCCGAGGAGCGAGAGCAGCGCTGCGCCAGCCGTGATCCAGCGGTACCGGTGCATGATCCCTCCTGTCGGCAGATGTTCGGCAGCGGGCCGGAGCCCGGCGGCGAACGGGAACGGCGACACGGCGGAGCGGCACGGCCGATCGGGCCCCGACGGGGCGGGATCGGTGCGGGGGGGAACCAGCATGCGGGACGTGCCGGGCGCTGTCAACAAACGCATGCGGCGGCGGTGGAAGCTTCCACCGCCGCCGTTCGGCGCCGTATCGGGCTCGGTATCGGGCTCGGTATCGGGCTCGGGGCGAGGCCGGCCGCCCACCGCCCCCGTCAGCGGTCGCCGACGGTGAGGAAGCCGCTGTTCGGCACGAAGTCGCTGGGGCCGTCCGGGTTGCCGACGAGCGCGCTGAGGCGGAAGCGCCCGTCGTCCTCCTCCACCAGGGTGCGGGGGACGCGGATCGTCACCGTGGTCGTGCCGAAGGTGGCCGGCACCGAGGTGCCCGTGGTCTCGCCGGCCTCCAGCACGGTGACGGTGGACGCGGTGGCGTCGCGCAGGTCGACGTAGAAGTCGGCGCCCATGCCGGTCGCGCCACCCACCTCGTCCACGGCGGCCGGGATGCCGGTGGTCGCGTTCTCGTCCACGTCCAGGTCCACGAAGCCGTCGAGGGAGTTGCTCCTCCCCTCGCTGAAGCGGGCGACCGCCGCGCGGAAGACGAGCCGGATGGTGATCGTGTCGCCGTCCACGCTGCCGGAGAGCGCGAGGGCGTCCGGCGCGTCGGCCGCCGAGGCCTCCGGGCGCAGGTCGCCCATCGGGTCGGTGAAGGAGAAGGCGTCCCCCCCGCCGCCCCCGCCGCCCCCGGAGGTCTGCGTCGGGAGGTACTCGTTGAGGTCGCAGGCGGCGAGCAACACGGCGCCGACGAGGGCGGCCGGCGCGAGGCGGCGTGAGCGCATGGAGGCGGGGAGTGCGGTGCACACGGCGGCCGCGCCCGTCGCGGCCCCACGGCGGCCCTCGCAGGGGCCGGCACGTGAGGGACGCTCAGTGCCGCCCGCGGGCAACGCCGCCGCGTCGCCCCGCCCGGGGGCTCACCCGGCCGACGGTCGGACCACCTTGCCGACGAAGAGGATCGTCCCGCTCAGGCGTTCACGGATGGCGAAGACGAACGGCCGGTCCGCGCGGAAACCGGGCGGCGCGGAGGTCAGCCCGACGCCGACCGTGGTCACCGCGGCCGCCTCGGTGCCCTCCTCGTTCACCTCCACCACCGCGTCCTGCAGGACGCGCGTGAGGTAGAGCCGGTCCGTGCTGGAGAGGCGCGAGAAGTCGGCGGCGTTCGGGTCGAAGGCCACGCCCATCCCCATCGCCGTCAGCACGTCGGTCCACTCGTCGTGGTACGAGAGCTTGAAGCGCGGCAGCCACACGTCGCCCTCCGTGTCGTGCAGGCCGGCGAGCAGCGCATCCCACGCGGCCGGCGTGAGCGTGGCGACGAAGGCATCGACCGGCGTGCCCTCCGGCGGCAGGACGACGGTCATCGCGAAGGCGCCGTTCCCGTACGGCAGCTCCAGCACCTGCGCCCCGTCCACGTAGCCGAGGCGCATCGCGGTCTGGGAGCGCGCCATCATCGGCACCTCGATCTCGCCACCGCCGTCGAGCCGGAAGGGCGCCGGCTGCGTCCGCGCCGGGTCGAAGCGGGAGCGCCACGCGCCCTTGAAGTAGAGCGCGTTGAGCAGGAACATCATCTCGTCGTCGTCGAGCTCGTCGAGCACCTTCGGGATGCGCCCCTGCGTCTTCTCGCTCGCCCAGTGGTTGATGGTGGCGAGCGAGGCCGGCGCGTCCGCGAAGTCGAGCCCCTGCACCTCGGCGTCGAAGTAGTCGCGGCTCGCCGCGAGGAAGGCCGGCTCGGCGACGAGGTGCTGGTCGTGGAAGATGGCGTTCGCGATACCGAGCGTGACCGACGGGTCGAGCGAGAGGAGCAGCGTGGTCAAGCCGTGGTAGGCCTCGTCGATCGCCTGGAGCTCGAGGGCCTCGAAGCCGAGCGTCGTCCGCATGGCATCGAAGGTGGCGCCGTTCGCGCCGTTGAGCGCCATCCCCAGCGCGGCCGCCGCGCTGAACGGGGAGATGAAGACGTTCTCGCCGGCCTTCCGGGCGTTGACCTCGCGAAAGAGGGCCACCGAGAAGTCGTTGCCCACCGCGACGGCCTGCCGCTCGGCGGCGCTCAGCGGGCGGGGGAGCGCGGTGAGCTCGGCAGGCTGGCGCGGTCCGGTCGGGGAGTCCTCGCAGGCAGCGAGGAGCGGCAGCAGGGCGAGCAGCACCGGCAGGGCGTGCCGGGTACGACGGCGGGTGACGAGCATGGCGGGCTCCGTGTTGGTCCGCTCGGTCCGTGTTGGTCCCGTCGTCAGACCCGGGGCCCGGCGCCCAGGTCACACGACCGGCGGCCCCGCGGGCGAGTCGGTCGCGCGATCCCCGCCCAGCGCGCGGGCGAAGGCATCCGCCGGCAGCAGCGCGCAGCGCAGCCGCCCCGGGTGGCGTGCCACCCCGGCGAGGGCGCGCAGCTCCCCGAGCCGCTCGTCCGCCGCCGCCTCGCGGTCGCCGGTGAGCATCGCGCCGTAGCGCGCGAGCAGCGCGGCCCCCTGGGCGCGGGTGCGGCCGGGGAGCGCCTCGCTCAGCATCGAGGCGGCGGCGGTGGTGATCGAGCAGCCCTGGCCCGTGAACGCCGCGTCGCGCACGACCTCGCCGTCGAGCGCCAGCTCCACCGTGACGTCGTCGCCGCAGAGCGGGTTGCGCAGCGTCGTCCGCGCGTCGGCGTGGGGGAGCGCGTGCCGACGACGCGGGCGGCGGAAGTGGTCGAGGATCAGCTCCTGGTGGAGCCGCTCCGTGCGGGCGGAGGTCGCCGGCGGGGCGGGTGCGTCGTCAGGCACCGGCCGGGGCGAAGAGCGCGGCCGCGTGGCGCACGCCGCGCACCAGCGCGTCCACGTCGCGCTCGTCGTTGTAGACGTAGAAGCTGGCCCGCGCCGTGGCCGGCACGCCGAGCCGGCGCATGAGCGGCTGCGCGCAGTGGTGCCCCGCGCGGATGCAGACGCCGTGCTCGTCGAGGATCGTCGCCAGGTCGTGCGGGTGCACGTCGGCCAGCGTGAAGCCCAGGACGCCGCTCCGCTCGGCCGCCGGCGGCCCGTGGATGGTGAGCCCCGGCACGTCGGCCAGCCTCTCGGTGGCCAGTGCCAGCAGCGCGCGCTCGTGCGCCAGCACCGCGTCCATGCCCAGCGCGTCCAGGTAGTCGCATGCCGCGGCCAGCCCCACGGCGTCGCCCACGTTGGGCGTGCCCGCCTCGAACTTGTGCGGCAGCACGTTCCACGTGCTGTGGTCGTCGAAGACGTACTCGATCATGTCGCCCCCCATCTGGAAGGG
>DASTRO010000114.1:0-6291 GCA_035761165.1 Gemmatimonadaceae bacterium
GTGCCGTCGGGGGCGAGGAGCAGGGCGCGTGGGCTCGCGCCGTCGTCCACGACCAGCGAGTCGCCGCGGATGCGTGAGAGCACCGCCGGGCGGCGCAGCTCCCCTGGCCCGTCGCCCCGCGCCACCGCGCTCCACCGCGGCCTCCCGCTGGCGTCGAACGCCCGCACGAACGGTGCGCTGCCGTCCAGCGTCACCACCGTGCCGTCGGCCAGTCGGTAGACGTTGAGCAGCCGCGTGAAGATCGGAGCCGGCGCGTCGTCGGCCGACGACGGCGCGAAGAGAGGGACGCTGTCCACCGTCCAGCGCGGCGACCGGCCCCAGCGCGGCGCATGGTTCTCGACGACGGTGACACCGGCGCTGTCGCGGCGCGTCGTCGTCTGGATCGTGGTCTCGTCGTCGGCGGGCGTGCACGCCGCGGCGAGCGCCAGCAGCGCGAGGGCCGCGCTGTCGCGGCGCGGGTAGCGGAGCATGGTCGAGGGGGTGGTCCGGGATGGGAGCGGCGATCGATTGTCCATCGCCGGCCGCCCGTTGTCCATCCCCCGCTTCACCCCTCCCCGTGCGGCCGCTCCGACGCGCGCTCCGTCAGCAGCCGCGTCGTGAAGCGCTGCGACTCGGCCACCTCGGCCAGCTCCGTCTCCACTCGCTGCAGCGTCTCCTCCAGCAGGCGCACGCGCTCCTCCATCGCGCGCAGCCCCGGCGAGCCGGCGCGCCCCTCGTAGGCGCGCAGGAAGCGGAGCAGCAGGTAGCCGCCGCCGCCGAAGACCGCGCCCCAGAAGAGGATCATCAGCACGAACGGGAAGAACATCGCGGACGGGCGTGAGGGTGGCGGCACGGCAGGCCGGGCCCCGGCCGTGCCTCTGGGCGCATGATGCGCCAGCGCCGTGCCGCTGGCAACGCCGGCGGACCCGGCCGCAGCGCTGCGCCAGGGGAGCAGCGGGATACGGCAGTGCTTGCATAAACGTCCGACTCGTCCCTCCATGGAGCGCGACGGGAGCCCGAGGCCCGCGGCCGCCTTCCGATGTCCGTCGCCGCAGCTCCGCAGGAGGGAGTCATGATCGTCGAACGCAACGTCTTCCGGCTCAAGTTCGGCGCCGCGCGTGAGGCCGTGGCGCTCTGGCAGGAGGGGCTGACGACCCTCCGCAACGCGGGCGCGACGATCGACGCGCGCCTGCTCACCGACCTCACCGGCCCGTACTACACGCTGGTCCTCGAGCTGACGCACGAGAGCCTGGCGGCGATGGAGACGGCCGCGCAGCGCGAGATGGACTCGCCCGAATGGAAGGCGTGGTACCGGCGCTTCGTGCCGCTCGTCGAGTCGGGCTACCGCGAGATCTTCACCCTGGTGGCGAGCGCCGCGCCGTCGCTGCCGGGCGCGGAGATGGGAGCGCGCGCGGCCGGCACGCGGTGAGCGGGCACGTCGGGACCTCAGCACGGAGACCGTCCATGACCACTTCCTATCGCCCGGACGTGCCGGGCGCGCCGACGCTCACGCCGGCCCCGCCCGGCGCCTCCGACGCGGGCGTGGACGAGCGGCTCGTGGAGGCCGCCCGGCAGCTCGCCCCGCTCATCCGCGCGCACGCCGACGAGGCCGAGCGCGAGCGGCGGATCGCGCGGCCGGTGCTCGACGCGCTCGCCGATGCGGGATTGCGACGTCTGTTCGCCCCGCGCGCCTACGGCGGGCTGGAGGCGGACCCGGTCACCTGCGCCCGCGCGGTGGAGGAGATCGCCCTCGCCGACAGCGCCGCCGGCTGGGCGATGCAGGCGGGGAACACCGGCGCCTGGTGGGCCGCCCGCCTGCCGGCGGAGGGCGCGGCGGAGCTCTTCGCCGGCGGACCCGAGCCGATCATCGCCGCCTCCTTCCAGGCCATGCATCGCGTGACGGAGGTGCCCGGCGGTTACCGTTTCACCGGCCGCGGCGCGCTGGCCAGCACCGTCCACGACGCGCAGTGGGTGATGATGGCGGGGCTCGTGATGGACGACGGCCGGCCGCGGATGACGGAGGCCGGCCCCGAGATCGTCGCCGTCGCCATGTCCACCGGCGACGTCGAGATCGTGGACAGCTGGCACTCGCTCGGCATGCGCGGCACCGACAGCAACGACGTGGTGGCCGACGACGTCCACGTGCCCGCCTCGCGCGCCTTCCACATGACGCCCACCTTCCGGCCGGGGCCGGGCTACGAGGGGCCGCTCTACCGCATCCCGGCCGTGGCCTCGGTGTCGGTGGTGGTCGCGCCCGTGGCGCTGGCCATCGCCCGCAACGCCATCACCGCGCTGCGCGAGCTCGCGCAGCAGAAGACGGCGATGGGCACGATGAAGACGCTGCGCGATCGCGCCGTGGTGCAGGCGACGCTGGCCGAGGCGGAGGGGATCCTGCGCGCGGCGCGGCTGCTCTTCTACGACGAGCTGGCGGCGGCCTGGCGGCGCGCGGTGGCCGGCGAGACGGCGACGCTCGAGCAGCGCGCCGACCTGATGCTGGCCGGCGCCCACGCGGCGCGCAGCGCGGCGCGGGTGGCGGACCTCATGCACCGTCTGGGCGGCACCAGCGGCATCTACGCGCGCAGCCCGCTGGAGCGCCACTTCCGCGACGCGCAGACGGTGCGGCACCACGGCTTCCTCTCCGATGGGCGGCTGGAGACGGTGGGGCAGGTGTACCTGGGCGTCGCGCCGGAGTTCCCGCTGGTGGCGTTCTGACGCGCGCGACGCGCGACGCGGGCGGCCGATGCCGGTGACCGGCGTCCTCGAGACCTGTCTCTACGCCACCGACCTGGACGCGGCCGAACGCTTCTACGCCACCACGCTCGGGCTCCAGGCGTTCGCCCGCGACCCCGGGCGGCACGTCTTCTTCCGCTGCGGCGCCGGCGTCTTCCTCCTCTTCAACCCGGACCGCACGAGCGCCGCGGCCGGGGAGGTGGGAGGTGTGCCGGTGCCGCCGCACGGCGCGCGTGGCGCCGGGCACGTGGCCTTCCGCGTACCGGCGGCGGAGCTGGCGGCCTGGCGGGCGCGGCTCGAGGCGGCGGGCGTCGCCGTCGAGGCGGAGATCGCCTGGCCGCGCGGCGGACGCTCGCTCTACGTGCGCGACCCGGCGGGGAACAGCGTGGAGCTGGGCACGGCGCGCATCTGGGGGCTGCCGGAGGGGCCGGACGACGCGGTGGGCGCCGGCTGACGTCGCCGGCTGACGTCGCCCCGTGACGTCGCCCCGTGACGTCGCCGCAGCGTGCCGCCCCGCTCACCCCTGCCGGCGCAGCGCGGCGGCGCGCTCGGCGAAGTACGTCGCCAGGTCGCGGCTCCCGGTGGCCGGCGCCACCGCGTCCACCACGCTGATGCGGGCGCCGAAGTCGAGCAGCGCGGCCAGCCGCGGGTTGAGCGGCGCCATCGCCACGGCCGCGGCGCGGAAGGCCGCCGCCGGCACGCGCGCCAGGCGCGGCGCGCGGCCCAGCGCCTCGAAGGCCAGCTGCACGATCGAGGCGCGCGTGTAGATCACCGGTCCGCCGACGTCCACCTCGCGCGCACCGGCCGCCACCGCGGCCACGCAGGCGTCGGCGACGTCGGCCTCGTGGATCGGGTTCGTGCGCGCCCGACCGTCGCCGATCACCACCCCCACGCCCCCCGCCGCCGCGCGCAGCACCTCGTCGAAGAAGGCGAAGTAGCCGGTGGGGCGGACGACGGTATGCGGGAGCGAGCCGGCGGCCAGAGCGTTCGCCACCGCCTCGTGCGCGGCGACGTAGGGCGAGCGCCGCACGGAGGGGGGCGCGCAGACCGACACGTAGGCGAAGCGCGCCGCCCCCGCCGCATGCGTCGCCCGCAGCAGCGCCAGGTTGCCGTCGCGGTCCACTCGCGCGAACGACCGCCGGTCTCGCACGTCTCGCACGCTCAGCGACGCGCCGGCACAGGAGAAGACGAGCGCCGCGCCCTCGCAGGCGCGGGCCAGCGCCGTCGCCGCGCCGCGCGCGGTGAGGTCCGCCTCCACGACGTCGTGCAGCCCGAGCGCCACCGCGCGGGCCCGCTGACGGCTGATGGCGCGCACGCGCCAGCCGTCGCGCAGCAGCGCGAGCACGAGGTGGCGCCCCAGCGTGCCGGTGGCGCCGGCGACCACCGCCAACCGCGGCGCGTCGCTCGTCGCCGCGGTGTCCGGCGCGGCGGCGTCCGGCGCGGCGGCGTCCGAGGCGGTCGGGGGCGTCGACTCAGGGCGCAGGCGGCCGCTCCGGGTTCTCCACCGGCACGCCGCGCGTCGGCTGGTCCGGCGGGAGGTCCACCTCGCGCACCGGCGGCCCCGGGTCGTGCCACGGCTGCGGTGGCGGCGTGGGCGCCGGCGTCGGCTCCGGCGAGGGATCACGCCCCGGCGGCGGCAGCGTCGGGTCGGGGCGCTCGTCTGGCGGTGGCTGCTGCATCGATGCCTCCATCGTCTCGGGAATCACGCCCTCGCCGAGCCCCGCACGAAGCGCGCGCGCGCGGTGGGTCGCGCGGCGCCGACATTCACGGCTCAGGGGAGTGGGGCGGAGCCGGGGCCGAGGCCACCGCCATCGTCGCTCCGGACGCCGCCGGCGGGGGTGCGGCGGCCGCGCGGGTCGAGGCGGTGACGCGGGCTCGGCGCACTGGCGCGGGGGAGCACGCGCCGCGCGAAGTGCTCGATCGGGCCTCCCAGGAGGAGCAGGAACATGGCGAGCCCGAACGTCGTGCCGGCGAGGACCCACAGCCCGGCGCCGGCCGCGACGCCCAGGCAGGCGACGAGCCAGATGGTGGCGGCGGTGGTGAGGCCGCGCACCGAGCCGTGCTCCTGCGTCTTGAGGATGACGCCGGCGCCGAGGAAGCCGATGCCGGCCACGATCCCCTGAATCGTGCGCCCGACCGGGTTCCCGTCGAGTTGGCCGGCGGAGAGGGCGATGTGCGTGCTGACGAGCGTCACCAGCGCCGAGCCGAGGGCGACCAGCCCGTGCGTGCGCATCCCCGCCGGCTTGTCGCGCAGCTCGCGGTTGAGGCCGATGAGCGCGCCCATGATCATGGCGAGCACGAGCCGCCCGACGGTCGTCAGCGGGTCGGGGGCGAGCAGGGTCGGGTCGATGCGAGCCTCCGGGAGGCGTGTCTCGTCGCGCGATGGCGGCTGCCGGCACTGATTCGTCAGTAAACTACTGAACTGCCTGCCGCGGATCACGCGGCAGCGGCGGAACTGCCTGAACTCCCTACCGCGGATCTCCGCCGCGCGCCCGTGGCGCACGCGGATCGATCGCGGCGCCGGGCCGAGCTCCGGTGCGCCGGGGCCGGAACGGCTGGGGAACGACAATGCGGCGGAAGAGGCGCGGAGTCGGCGGATCGCTCCCCTGGGCGTCCACGGCTCCCTGCGCCGGGGCTGGGATGAGTGGGGGTGGGCTCTCCTCAGCGCCTACAGCTCCGGGCGCCGGACCTGGCGAGCGGAGGGGTGCGTGGAGAGGAGCCCACCCCCAGCCTCTCCGGTCCTGGCATGAGGCGGCGTGGGCTGGGGAGCGACCCCTCTGGTCAGCTCCTGGCGCGAGGAGAAGTGGAACGAAGAGGAGCGATCCGCCGCCTCCGGCCCCTCCGTCGCATCCGCTTCCCCCCTGAGCGTAGATGCCCGCCCACGGCAAACGGAGCTCCGGCGTACAGCGGAGCCGATCCGGGTCGCGCCGCCGGCGCGCCGCGCCGATCCGCGGTCAGCAGTTCCAGAGGACGCGCCGCGTGATCCGCGGCCGCCGGTCCACCGCTCGACCGCGCCTGCCGCCGCGTCAGCCGCCGAGTCAGCCGCCGAAGGTGTCGCAGGCGTTCGGGTCGCCGCTCTCGAGGCCGCGGCGCAGCCAGCTGACGCGCTGTGCGGAGGTGCCGTGGGTGAAGCTCTCCGGGTGCACGCCCGTGCCGCTCTGCCGCTGCAGCCGGTCGTCGCCGATGGCCGCCGCGGCGTTGAGCCCCTCCTCGATGTCGCCCGGCTCGAGGAGGTTCCGGGCGTGGTAGCCCCACACGCCCGCCAGGCAGTCGGCCTGCAGCTCCAGCCGCACGGAGAGCTCGTTCCCCTCGCCCGGGTTCGACTGCTGCGCCTGCCGCACCTGCTGGTCGATGCCGAGCAGGTGCTGCACGTGGTGCCCCAGCTCGTGGGCCAGCACGTAGGCCTGGGCGAAGTCGCCCGGGGCGCCGAAGCGGGCGCGCAGGTCGTCGTAGAAGCCGAGGTCGATGTAGACCTTCTCGTCCAGCGGGCAGTAGAACGGTCCCATCGCCGACTGCGCCGAGCCGCACCCGGACTGCACGGCGTTGCGGAAGAGGACGAGCGTGGCGTCCTGGTACGGCGTG
>DASTRO010000115.1:0-4578 GCA_035761165.1 Gemmatimonadaceae bacterium
AGGATGTCGGTGTCCGGATCCCAGCGGTAGCGCACCGCCGGGATGGCGTCGACCGGAGCGAGCTGCACTCTGAGCGTCATCGTTCCTCCGCGCGGGACCCGCCCCAATCTGTCATCGGGCGGCGCCGCGCGCGAGCGCGAAAACCCGCAGGGCGTGGCGGAATTACGACCGCACCAGCGCGGCCACGCGACGCACCCCCTCCACCACGCGTGGCAGCGGGGCCGCGTAGGAGAGTCGGATCCACCCCGGCGTGCCGAAGGCGGCGCCGGGGACCACCGCCACGTCGGCCTCGTCCAGCAGCCGGCGCGCGACCGCGGTCCCGGGGTCGTCCTCGCCGGGCGCGCCGTGGGAGACGTCCAGATAGAGATAGAACGCGCCGGCTGGCGGGATCACGCGCAGCGCCGGCGCCTCCGCCGTGAGCAGCGCCAGCGCCGCGTCCCGCCGCTCGCGGAAGGCGCTCACCATCTCGTGCACCGCGCGCGCCGCCTCGTCCGGCTGCGCGAAGACGGCGAGCGCCGCGTGCTGCGAGACCGCGGCCGCGTTGTAGGTGGTGTGCGACTGCAGCGCCGTCATCGTGCGCGCCAGTGCGGTCGGCCCCACCGCCCAGCCGATGCGCCAGCCGGTCATCGCGTACGCCTTCGCCACGCCGTTCACGACCACCAGCCGGGAGGCGTCCTCGGCCACGGCGAGCGCCGACGGCGCCGGCTGCTCGTAGGTGATGAGCCGGTAGATCTCGTCGCTGATCACCCACCAGTCGCGCTCGGTCGCCAGCGCGAGCAGCGCGCGCAGCTCGTCCGCGTCGTAGACCGCGCCCGTCGGGTTGCAGGGCGAGTTGAGGACGAGGCCGCGGGTGCGCGGCGTGGCCGCGGCCGCCAGCCGGGCCGGGTCCAGCTTGTAGCCGCGCGCCGGGTCCCCCTCCACCAGCACCGGCTCGGCGCGCGCCAGGCGCACCATCTCCACGTAGCTCGTCCACCCCGGCACCGGCACCAGCGCCTCGTCGCCCGGGCCGAAGAGCGCGAAGCAGGCGTTGAAGAGCGACTGCTTGGAGCCGCTGGAGACCACGACGTCATCCGCGGCGTAGCGAAGCCGCCCGTCGCTCAGCGCCGTCGCGTCGGCGGCGATCGCCTCGCGCAGCGGCAGGATCCCGGCGGTATGCGTGTAGCGCGTCGCCCCCGCCTCCACCGCTTCGGCCGCGGCGCGGCGGATGAACGCCGGCGTGTCGAAGTCCGGCTGGCCCGCGCCGAGGTCGATGACGTCGCGCCCCTGTGCGCGCAGCTCGGCGGCGCGGATCGACACGGCGATCGTCGCCGATTCCTGCAGCTGCGCGAGATTGGCGGACGGCGCGAACTCGTCGGCGCGCGCCGACGTCGCCGTCGCGAGGTCGGGCGAGGGTGAGGCGGGCATGGTGGGTGCGGGGAGGATCGGACGGCCGCGGTTGGAGCGGCCCGGAGGGGCCGGCTATGTTTCCGGTCCGATAGTTATACCCGCGGCTCGCGCCGCGCCATGCGGGGCCACCCCCGTCGGCCGACCGGCCGTTGACAACGAGCGAGGATGTCGTGGACCACGACGAGCGTACGACCGCCACGCCGGGCACGAGCGTGTCCCGGAGCCAGAATACCGTCTACACGCTGCCCCACGACTGGGCCCTCCTGCGCGGCGCGCTCGCGCCGGCGCTGGAGCGGGCCCGGAAGCGCGCGGCAGCGACGGAGACGGCGGCCGACGCCGAGCTCGCCGGCCCGGCCTTCCTCGTCGTCACCACCGACGGCGACGCGGCGGTGGCCGTGGCGCGCATGGCGCGCGAGCTGCTCCACGATGACGGGCGCGGCGTGCTCCCGGCGACCACGGCCGGCCGCGCCCGGCGACTCCTGGCCATCGACACGCCCTTCGGCGTGAGCGGCGCCCCCGACACGCTCGCCACGCTGGTTCGCGCCTCCGCGCTCAAGCTCGGCAGCGTGCGCGCGGTGGTGGTCGCGTGGGCCGACGAGCTGCTCGCCGCCGGTGCCGGGCCCGAGCTGGAGACGATCTTCGGTGAGCTGCCGAAGGAGTGCGCGCGAGTGCTCGTCACCGGCGAGATGACGGCCGAGGTGGAGGCGCTGGTCGAGCGCTACCTGCGGCGGCCACGGCGCGTCGGCGAGGCGCCGACCACTGCCGACGAGGAACCGCTGGCGACGCCGGTGCACTACCTGACCGTCGGCGCCACCGGCCGGCCCGAGGCGCTGCGCCGCCTGCTCGACGAGCTCGATCCCCCCTCGGCCGTGGTCGTCGCGCAGTCCGAGGAGGGCACCGCGGACGCGCGCCTCGCCCTCGCCACGCTGGGGTACGGGGCCGGTGGCGAGTCGGTCGCGGTGACCGACGGCGAGGTGCCCGAGGGCACGCCGCTCGTCGTGCTCTACGAGCTGCCCGACGCCGCCCTCCTACGGCGGATCGCCGCCACCGCGCCGGCGCAGGTCGTCGCGCTGGTGCAGCCGCGGCAGCTGGCCGCCCTGCGGCGGTTGACCGGCGGCAACGCGGCGGCGTACACGCTGGCCGACGCCCGCCGTCGCGCCGAGCGGCGCGAGGAGCAGCTGCGCGACGAGCTGCGCGCGATGCTCGCCGACGGGACGCCGTCGCGCGAGCTGCTGGCGCTGGAGCCGCTGCTCGCCGAGTACGACGGCGTCGAGATCGCCGCGGCCGCGCTGCGCCTGCTCGACGAGGCGCGACGCCAGCGCCCCGCGGCGCCGGCCGCCGCGACGGCCGGCGTGGCCGCGGCGACACCCGCGCCCGCGCCGTGGACGCGCATCTTCGTCAACGTCGGCGCGCGCGACAACGCGTCGGCGGGCGACGTGCTCGGCGCGCTGGCCGGCGAGAGCGGCGTGACGCGCGACAAGATCGGCCGCATCGAGCTGCGCGACACGCACACGCTGGTGGACGTCGCCACGGAGGTGGCCGACCAGGTAGTGAGCGCGGTGAATGGCGCGATGCTGCGCGGCCGCCGTCTCGTCGCGCGCGTCGACCAGGGACGCACGGAGGGGAGCGACCGCGGCGCGCGCGCGCCGCGGGGCGAGCGGCCGGCACGCGGCGACCGCTTCGAGCGAGGCGACCGCTTCGAGCGAGGCGGTCGCGGCGAGCGGGCGCCGCGGGCGCCGTACGGCGAGCGCGCTGCGCGCGGGGAACGTGGGGACCGCGTCGAGCGGAGCGACCGTGGCCCGCGACCCGAGCGCGGCGGCCGGTTCGAGCGCGGCGAGCGGAGCGAGCGCGGCGAGCGAGGCGCCCGCGGAGAGCGCGGGGAGCGTGGCGGGCGGCCTGGCGGCCGCCCTCCGTTCCGTACCACCGCCGAGGAACGGCGGGCCAGCTTCGGCCGCACGCTGAACGACGAGCAGCGTGAGTGGACGCAGCGCGGCGAGCGCGTGCGGAACGCACGCCGCTCGCGCGACGACGACCGGGCGTGACCGGCTCCTTCCAACCCGCCGGCGGGTGGATCGAGGTGATCGCCGGCGTGATGTTCAGCGGCAAGAGCGAGGAGCTGATGCGCCGCATCCGCCGGGCGATGATCGCCCGCAAGCGCGTCCAGGTGTTCAAGTCGCACCTGGACGCGCGCTACGGCGGCGTGCAGCGGGTCTCCAGCCACGACGGCCGCATGCTGGAGGCGATCCCGGTGGACTCCGCCGCGCAGATCGCGCTCCGGCTCGACCCCACCGCGCAGGTGATCGCGGTGGACGAGGCGCAGTTCCTGGACGAGGGGATCGTGCCGCTGGCCACGAGCCTGGCCGAGCGCGGCCGGCGCGTGATCCTCGCCGGCACCGACACCGACTTCCGCGGCGAGCCGTTCGGCTCCATGCCGACGCTGATGGCGGTGGCCGAGCTGGTGGACAAGCTGCACGCCATCTGCGTGCTCTGCGGCAACCCGGCGAGCCGCAACCAGCGCCTGATCGACGGCCGCCCCGCGCCCTACGACTCGCCGACGATCATGGTCGGCGGCAGCGAGGCCTACGAGGCCCGCTGCCGCGCCTGTCACCAGGTGCCGGCGGCGGAGGAGCGGCAGGGACGGTTGCTGTAAGGCGGGGCATGTCCGCACCCCCATCACGAGTCTCGAGAGCGTTCCCGGCAGCGGTGGCCGGAGCACCCTCGTTCTCGGCCGCTCAGCGACGCCCGACGCCGACGCGGTGCATTATTCGCGCGTGAGCTGTCCGATCTTCTGCCACGCCGGATCAGGCGCGAGAACGACCGTCAGGTACAGCCCGTCCGTTGCATGCTCGACCTGTGCGTTCGCCATCTGCGCCGTGATGGTCTCAGGTGAGAGGCTGTAGAGCCCCCCGGTTATCGCATCGACGGCGAGCCCAACGACGCCGCCGAAGACGAGGTTGCCAACGACCCAGCCGGAGACGTTACGTGTGAGTGCCGTCTCGAACGGCTGGTAGCCCTCGAGTTCGATACGCACGATATGCGTGTCCTTGCGCGAGAGCTTCACCACTGTCGGCGTCTGTCCCATGGGCTGGTTATCGACCGTGATGCGCGCGTTCGTCGGATTGGATGACAGCCCGATTCCCTGTGTCGTACCGTGCATGATGGACGCGCAGCCCGCCAGTGGCATGAAGGCGG
>DASTRO010000116.1:0-3915 GCA_035761165.1 Gemmatimonadaceae bacterium
GCGGTGCGCTCCGCCCCGTTCGTCGTGCCGCCCGTCCTGCCCGCGCGGGCGAGTCAGCCGCCGCGGCCGGCGGCCATCAGCCCGCCGACGAGCGACGGCACGAGCCCGAGCAGGAAGAGCACGAAGGCGCCGAGCGCCGCCTTGCCGCGGCTGATGCGACCGGTCACGCTCAGGCCGATGGCGATGAGGACGTACGACCAGAGGACGAAGGGGTCGATCCGGCTGAGCAGCCCGAGCGTGAGCTGCGACGCCTCGGGGTCGGCGAAGCGGGCGGCCGAGAAGCTGACCTGGAAGAGCGACGACTTGCTGGCGAGATCGAGCCAGAAGGCCTGCAGCGCCGTCAGCAGCTGCTCGACGATGCGCGGCATGTAGCTGAAGGCGACGACGAGGAAGGCCGCGCGGAGCGGCTGCTCGGCGTCGAGCAGCTTGCCGACGAACCAGAGGACCAGGCCGAGGACGAGGACGAGGATCGGCACTCCGACCACCGAGCTGACGAGCATCATCATGCGCCCGAAGGTGCGCGCGCCCTGCAGCTGCTCGGGGGTGAGGCTCTGGTTCTGCGTCGCCATCGCCATCTGCTTGGCGAGCATGGCGTCGACCACCGGCGCGAGGAGCGTGAACATGATGTAGGCCGCGATCACGCTGAGCCCCGTGACGACGAGGATCGTCGGCCAGGGGTTGGCCTCGCGCCGTCGCGCGAAGACGCTCGACGGGGCGTAGAAGATGTCGATGAAGTCCTCGGCAAAGGAGGCGCGCTGGGGCGCGACGGAGACGTCTTCCATGGGGTGGCGTGGGGAGGGAGGGAGGGCGGGACGGCGCGCTGACACGGCCGAGGCCGGTGACCTCGCCGCGTCGATCCCGGCGAAGTGCGCACGTGCGCGCTGACGCGCGCCGCGCTATTCTCGGGCCGGACGGCGCACGGCGCAACTGGCCGCCGGCCCACGCCGCTCTGCGGGCAGGCCCGCAACGGCCGACGCGCAGGGGCCTGCCCGCGGCACCCATGTTGCGAACGAGCCCGGCGAAGTGACGTCCGGCTCCACGCCAGTCGCCGGTGCCGCGTGGCGTGGCCGGACAGGCTGCCCATCTGGAGGGCCCTCCTTGGACGCTGCCGTCATCCTGATCGCGTCGGCCGCGGTCATCATCCTGCTCACCGGAGTGGGCGTGCTCGTGTGGTGGCTGCGCCGCGATTCGCATCGCGGCGTGCCCGCGCACGGGCCGCCGTTCGTGCTCATTCCGGCGCACGCGGAGGTGCCCGAGATCCACCCGCCCACGCCCGGTGCCGCGAGCCGCAACGGCGTGGTCGAGCGGCCGCCGGTCGTGGAGCTGGAGGCGGGCGAGCTGATGGCGGTGGAGCCGGCCCCCTTCGCCGGCGTGGCCGAGCGCGCCCGACCGGCCGCGGGCACGGCACCCGGGACGAGGCGCTCCCGTCGCACCCCGCCGCGTCCGATGCCGGCGCCGGCACCCGACGACGTGGGCACCACTGCGGCGGAGCCGCTCAACGGCACCCTGCGCATGCTCCCTGGGCGACTGGAGGTGGTGAGCGGTCTCGCCACGCGCGCCGAGATCCGCTTCGTGCGGCTGGGCACTGGCGACCAGGTGGTGACGCTCGGCCGCCAGCCCGGCCCGCCCTACGAGCACGTCCAGCTCCCGTCGCAGACGGTGAGCCGCCGCCACGCGGTCATGAGCTATTCCCGCGACGGCTGGTCGATCGCCAACCTCTCCGAGACGAACCCGCTCCGCGTGAACGGTGCCGAGCTGCCGCCCGGCGCCGACGCCGTCGCCCTGCGCGACGGCGACCTGATCGAGCTCGGCGAGGTGCAGCTCCGCTACCGGGCGTGACGAGGCCACGCCGCGCGGCCAGTACCGTGTGCTATTCTGTGGATCCAGGCCGAGCGAGGTAGGCACATGGCGGAGCGCACGGCGGGTGCACCGGAGCTCGCGGAGCTGTCGGACGAGTTCCACGTCGTGGCCGAGATCGGCCGCGGCGGCACCGCCGTGGTCTATCTCGCGCACGAGCTGGCGCTCGACCGGCGGGTGGCCATCAAGATCATCCGCGGGCGCTACGCGGGCGACGACGAGCTGGTGGCCCGCCTGGAGCGCGAGGCGCGGCTCGTCGCCCGCCTCGCACATCCCAACGTGGTCGGGCTGCACGCCGTGCGGCGCCTGCGGCACGGCAGCCTCGCCCTCGTCATGCAGTACGTGGACGGGCACACGCTGCGCGACGAGCTGCGCCGCCGCGGCGCGCTCCCGGCCGCGCGCGCCCGCCGCGTGCTGACCGACGTGGCGCGCGCGCTGGCCGCCGCGCATGCGCACGGGATCGTGCACCGCGACGTCAAGCCGGAGAACATCCACCTCGACCACGAGACCGGCCGGGTGCTGCTCGGCGATTTCGGCTCGGCCACCCCGCTCGACCCCGACAGCCGCCTGACGATCCCGGGGATGACGATCGGCACCCCCGGCTACATGGCGCCCGAGCTGGTGGACGGCGGCACGGCCACCCCGGCGTCCGACCTGTACAGCCTGGGACTGGTGGGCTGGGAGATGCTCGCCGGTCAGCCGCCGTGGAGCGGCACCACCCTCTTCGAGGTGCTGGCCTTCCGCAAGCACGGCCAGCTCGCGCCCATCGACGCGGTGCGCCCCGACGTGCCGCGCTCACTGGCGCGGGCCATCGAGCGGGCGATGCAGGGGGAGCCCGCAGCCCGATGGGACTCGGCGGCGGCGATGGCCACCGCGCTGGGCGGTGCCACCGACCGGCCCGACGCGGGAGACGCGCTCCCCCTCGACCTGCGGCCCGGTGCCGCCCCACCCGCACGCTACGGTGACGGCGCCCCCGACGCCCCGCCGGATCTCCCCACGCTGCGCTTCGTCCGGTCCACCGAGCAGCGCAGCGAGGAGCCGGTGGCCGCCGCAGCCGCTGCTCTGCCGCTGCCGCTGCCGACCGGGGGCGATCCGCCGGGAGCGATCGAGGCGCCGCCGTCGCTGGCCGACGCCGTCGGCGCGGACGCGGGAGAGGGCGACGCGGTCGACGAGCCACCCGACGTGAGCTCGTGGGCGGCGCCCGCTGGACCGACCTCCGGCGGGGCGTGGCGCCGGGCGCTGCGTCCGGCGGCCGTGCTGACGGTGCTTGCCGGCACGGCCGCGGCCGCCGCGCTCCTCGTCAACCTCGGCCGTTCGGCGCCGCCGGTCGGGCCGCTCGCCACCGGCAGCGACGTCCCGCCGCGCCACGAGGTACCCGTCGGCGACGTACCCGCTCCGCCTGCGGGGCGGCCGTCGGGCGTCGCCACCCCGACCGCGCCAGCCGATCCGGGCGCGACGACGGCCCCCGCGGCACTGGCGACCGGGCCATCGGGAGCTGCCACCGCCGACTCCGCCCCGGAGCCGGCCGACTCGCTGCTGACGGCCGCGGCGGAGCACGCGGGATCGCTCGCCAGCGTCCCCGATCCCGCGCCGCCCACCACGCCGTCCGTGCGCGAGGAGGCCACGCCGCCCGCGACCTCCCCCACCGCGCCAGCCACCCGCTCGTCCGCGCCGGCGACGCCGCAGGTGGGCCCTGGGCCCGAGCTCGTGCGCGAGCGAGCCGGGCGACTCGCCATCGTTCCGCAGCCGGCCATCGACCGCACGGCGCCGGTGGCGCCCCGCGGGCGGCCGTCGCCCGCCAATGCCAGCGAATCGGGCGAGACGGCCGGAGCGATCGTCGCGCGCACGGTGAGCGCCGGCGGCATGCACAGCTGCGCGGTGTTGCCGGGCTCGCAGGTGCGCTGCTGGGGCTCCAACGACCACGGCCAGCTCGGGTCGCGCGGCGCCGCGCGTCAGGTGCGCGCCACGCCCATCGTCGCCGGGCTCGAGCTCCACGGGCTCGCCCTCGGCCTCGCCCACTCGTGCGGGCTCACGGACGACGGCACCGCGCTCTGCTGG
>DASTRO010000117.1:0-14454 GCA_035761165.1 Gemmatimonadaceae bacterium
TGCACCGAGTCCAAGGCCGAGGCCCCCAGGCAGGGCGACACCTCCGGTGGCACCATGCCGGGGCACGGCCCCTCCGCCACTCCCACGGCGGTGCCCTCCGCCGCGGCGATGACGCTGGCCCAGAAGCGCGCCAACGCCGACGCCATGGACGCGCACCACGAGAAGGGGATCAAGGCCTTTCCGGCGGCCACGAAGGGGAAGGGCAACCAGCTTCTCGCGCCGCGGATGGAGCAGGGCGTCAAGTGCTTCGACCTCAAGGCTTCCGTCATCCGCTGGGAGACCGAGCCGGGCAAGACGGTGGAGGCGTGGTGCTACAACGAGCAGGTGCCGGGGCCGATGCTCCGCGTCCGCGAGGGTGACCGCGTCCGTGTCACCATCGCCAACGACCTGCCGGAGTCGACCGCCGTGCACTTCCACGGCGTCGAGCTGCCGAACGACCAGGACGGTGTGCCCTACATCACCCAGCAGCCGGTGAAGCCGGGCGAGACGTACAGCTACGAATTCACCGCGCCCAACGCGGGCTCGCACATGTACCACTCCCACCACAACTCGGCCAAGCAGGTGGGGCTGGGGCTCCTCGGGGCCTTCATCATCGAGCCGCGGCGGCCGCGCGCCATCGAGCGCGCGGACGTGGACTACACGATGATCCTGAACGACGGCGTGCACGGCTACACCCTCAACGGCAAGGGCTTCCCGGCCACCGAGCCGATCAAGGCGAAGCTGGGGCAGAAGGTGCGCATCCGCTTCATGAACGAGGGGATGATGATCCACCCGATGCACCTGCACGGCATGCACATGACCGTCATCGACAAGGACGGCTGGCCGCAGCCCGCGCCGTGGAAGTGCGACACGCTGAACGTCGCGCCCGGCGAGCGGTGGGACGTGATCGTCGATTGCAACAACCCGGGCGTGTGGGCCTTCCACTGCCACATCCTTCCACATGCCGAGACCGAGCACGGGATGTTCGGCATGGTCACCGCGCTGATCGTTGAGAAGTGACGCCCTTCCGCTGACGCGGGCCGCCGGCGCCGATCGGCGCGACCTGCTCCCCCTCGGCCGTGCGGCCGCACGCGCCGGGGAGGAGCCGCGGCCCCGCGCGCACCCGCTGCCCGTGTGGGCGCGCGGCCTGCTCGGCGTGCCGCTCGCCTGGAAGCTGCTCGGCCTCAACGTGCTCGTCGGGCTGCTCACCGCGGCCGCCGTGGTGGTCGTGCACGACGCCGGCGCCGGCTCGGCCGGCCTGGCCACGCTGCTCGTCGCCGCGCTCGCCATCAGCATCGGCCTCAGCTTCCTGCTCGTCAGCGTCGCGCTGCGGCCGCTGGCGACGCTGGAGGGCACCGCGGCGCGGGTGTGGCGCGGCGACTTCGCGGCGCGCGTCCCCGCCTCGCCGCTGGCCGACCGGGAGATGGCGCGCGTCGGCACGACGCTGAACCTGCTGCTCGACGCCATCGAGAGCGACCGGGCGCGGATGCGCCGCCTGGCCACGCAGATCATCGCCGCCCAGGACGAGGAGCGTGCTCGCGTCGCGCGCGAGCTGCACGACTCGGTGGCGCAGACGCTGGCCGCCCTCGTGCTCCAGCTCGGCGCCGCCCGCCGCGCCACCGCGGATCCCGCGCTCGAGCGGCAACTCGAGCTGGTGCGCGAGATCGCCGGCGACGCGCTCGAGGAGGTGCGCCTCCTCTCCCATACGGTCTATCCCCGGGTGCTCGACGACCTCGGCCTCGCCGCGGCGCTCGACTGGCTGGCGCGGCGCACGCAGGAGTCCGACGGACTCCGGGTGACGGTGGACGCGGCTGGCGTGCCGCCACAGTTGCCCACCGTGCAGGGGGCGGCGCTCTACCGTGTGGCACAGGAGGCGCTGCGCAACGTCGTCCGCCACGCCGGCGCCCGGCACGTCCTCCTCCGCGTGCGGAGCGATGGTGGGCGCGTCACCCTCGACGTGCGCGACGACGGCGCCGGCTTCGACGTCGCGGCGGCCGAGGAGCGCCGCCCGGGGATGGGGCTGTTCGCCATGCGCGAGCGGATCGCGCTCGTGGACGGTACATTGGAGATCGAGAGCGCGCCGGGGCTGGGCACGCGAGTGCGTGCCGCCGTGCCGCTCGACGCACCCCGACCCGCATGAGCCCCGACCTGATCCGCGTCCTGCTCGTCGACGATCATGCCATCGTCCGCTCCGGCCTCAAGGCGGTGCTCGGCGCGGCCCGCGACATCGAGGTCGTGGGCGAGGCCGGCGATGGCAAGGTGGCCCTGCGCGAGGTGGACCGACTGCATCCCGACGTCGTCGTGATGGACCTGACGATGACCGAGATGGACGGCATCACCGCCACCAAGGCGCTGGCCGAGCGCGAGCACGCCCCCCGCGTCCTCGTCCTCACGATGCACGCCGAGGAGGAGTACCTGCTGCCGGTGCTGGAAGCGGGCGCCGCCGGCTACCTGGTGAAGAGCGCCGCCGACCGCGAGCTGATCGAGGCGGTGCGGACGATCGCGCGCGGCGAGCTCTACGTCTCGGCCAGCGCCGGCCGGGTGCTGGCGCGCGGCATCCGGAAGAAGGACGAGCACGCCGAGCTGCGCGCCCGCTTCGAGAAGCTCACCGAGCGCGAGCAGGCCGTCCTGCGCCTGATCGCCGCCGGCTACACCGCGCCGGAGATCGGCGAGCAGCTCTTCATCAGCCCCAAGACGGTGGACACCTACAAGCAGCGCGTGAACGAGAAGCTCGGGCTGCAGCACCGCAACGACTACGTGACGGTGGCGCTGAAGCTCGGGCTGCTGTCGCCGACGAGCTGAGAGGGAGCGGGGAGCGGGGAGCAGGAAACAGGAAGCAGGGAGCGGGTACGCCGAGCGGCGTTTCGATGCCGGTCGCGCGAGCGGACGGCGCGATCGTTTCTGTCGGGGGGGGCCCCGCGCCGCGATCCGTCCCGCCGGCCCTGCTTCCTGCTTCCTGCTTCCTGCTTCCCTCTTCGTCCCCTACAGATCCGCGCAGCTCTTCACGATCGCGCCGCAGCTGCGGCAGAGCAGCTTGCAGTTGCGCCACCACGTATCTGTCGAGCCGCAGTGGTCGCAGACCTCCGATTGGGGCGACCAGGTCGTCGGCGACGGCGGCGAGGACTCCGAGGACGTGGAGCGCTCCGCGGAGCCCGCGGACTCCGTGCGCGAGGCGACGTCCGTCGTCGCGCCGGGCGAGCGCCCGGGCATGCGGGCGCGGGCGGGGCCCTGCCGGTCGCTCAGCTCCGCTCTCCCTTCCGCGACGGCACCAGCGCCAGCAGGGCCGCCTGCGACGGTGCCTTGCGCAGCAGCTCCACCGCCCGCACCAGCTGGACGTCCTGCGGGACCCAGCGGCGGAACGCCGCCGAGTCGCCGAAGGCCAGGCTGGCCACCCGCTGCTCGATGAGCTGGTCCACCACGCTCCTCGCCCGCTCGAACTGGCCCGGCGCGAAGCGGACGCCGGCCGCCTCGAGGCGGCGGCGGTACTCGGCGCGCCACGCCGCCTGCACCGTGAAGTCCGGCCGGATGCTGCCGCGGAGCTCGCGCGCCAGGTCGTAGAGGGCGGTGTTGCTCGCCGCTGCCTTCGGCGCGAGGGTGCGCAGGAATTCCTGCTCCTCCGTCAGGAGCGTGTCCGGGTGCACCATCAGGTCGGGGGTGATCCCGCCGCCCCCGTAGACCGTGCGGCCCGCGTCCGAGCGGAAGACCGGACGGGCGCTGTCCGGCATCGGCACCGGCTGGCCGTTGGGTCCGCGCTCGCGCTGGATGGAGCGCCCACTCGGCGTGTACCACTTGGCCGTCGTCAGCTTCAGCGCCCAGCCGCCGCTCAGCGGGTACACCGACTGCACCAGCCCCTTGCCGAAGGAGGGCGTCCCGACCACGAGCGCGCGGTCGTGGTCCTGCAGCGAGCCGGTCACGATCTCCGACGCCGACGCCGTCATCCCGTCGGTGAGCACCACCACCGGCGCCTCGGGGACGAGCGCCGGGCGGCGCGCACGGTACCGCTCCACCGAGTCGCCGCGCCAGCGCAGGGAGGCCAGCTCCTGTCCCTCGCGCAGGAAGAGCTCGCTGATGAGCAGCGACTGGTCCACGTCGCCACCGGTGTTGCCGCGCAGGTCCAGCACGAACGAGCGCGCGCCGGCCCGCTGCAGGCGCACGAGGGCGGCGGCCATCTCCGCCCCGGCGCTGGCGTTGAAGCGCTGCAGCGGCACGTAGCCCACGCCGCCGTCCAGCACCAGCGTGTACGGCACCGCCGGGATGTGCACCGCGGCGCGCGTGAAGCGCGTCGTGATCGGCTCGCTCACCCCGGCGCGGTTGAAGGTCACGGTCACGGGCGTGCCAGCCGGCCCGAGGAGCAGGTTCGACACCGCGTCCAGCGGCTTCCCCGGCGTGGCCGTGGTGTCCACGCGCATGATGCGGTCCCCGGCCAGCACGCCCCCCTCCGCCGCGGGGGTGTTGGGGAAGACCTGCGTCACCGTGGCCACCCCGCCCTGGTCCTCGATCTGCACGCCCAACCCGCCGTAGTCGTTGCCGATCTCCTCGCGGGTGAAGGTCGCCAGCTCCTCGGGCGAGAAGAGGTCGGCATAGGGGTCGCCCAGCTGCTCGACGAGGCCACGGGCGGCCTTCTCGTACAGCGCCTCGCGTGTCACCGAGTCCACCGCGAACCGGTCGACGCGCTCCAGCACCTGCGTCAGCAGCCGCGCGCCGGCCGGCGGTCCGCCGGTCTGTTGCACGAAGCCACCGACGGCGAGCGGGAGCGCGAGCACGGCGGCGCCCACCATCCAGGTGGCGGCGCGGGGGCGGCGAGAAGGGCGGAGCGGCATGGCCTGGCCGGTCTGACAGTGAGTGCGACGGGGGACGGCGGGGGACGACGATACGGAATATCGCCGGTCCCGTCGAGATTGGATACAAAGCTCGAACAGTTCCGGCCGCTGGTCTCGCGCGGAGCCACGGAACAGGCCGCCGCGGATCACGCGGCGCGCCTTCGACATGGCACTCGGCTCGGCTCCGTGGTACGCCGGAGCTCCTCGCGCCGGGGCGGGCATCTACGCTCATGGGGGGAGCGGATGCTTCGGACGAGCACGGATCCTTCGGATCGCTCCGTGTGGCGTCCATGGCGCCGTGCACCAGGGCTGGGATGGAATGGGGTAGGCTCCTCAGCCCTGACAGCGCCGTGCACCAGGGCTGGAATGGTTGGGGGTGGGCTCCTCAGCCCTTACACCTCCGTGCGCCGGATCGGGTGCGAGGAGGGGTGGATGGAGAGGAGCCCACCCCCAGCTTCTCCGATCCCGCGCGAGGAGCCGTGGACTGGGGTGCACCCTACCCCCCCAAATCAGTTCCGGCCGTGGCGCGAGGAGGCGTGGAGCGGCGAGGAGCTATCCGGAGGATCCGGATCCTCCGAAGCATCCGCTTCCCCCATGAGCGTTGCTGCCCGCCCAGAGCATGAGGAGCCCCGGCGTACCACCGAGCCGAGCCGCGGCCGTCGCGGCGTGATCCGCGGCCGCCGTTCCGTCGCTCCGCGCGCGATCCGCGGCCGCCGGACCGCCGTTTCGGCCTGGCGCGATCAGCGGCCGCGGTCGCGGTACAGCTCCGGCAGCTCCTCGCGCAGCCGCTCCACCTTGGGCGCGTCGTTCACCACGATGTAGGGATGGTCCGGGTGCTTCGCGGCGAAATCCTGATGGTACGCCTCGGCCTCGTAGAAGCCCTTGAGCGGCAGCACCTGCGTGACGATCGGCTTGGCGAAGGTCCGCGCGCGCGTCAGCTCGGCGATGTACGCCGTGGCCGCGCGGCGCTGGGCGTCGGTGGCGTAGAAGACCACGGAGCGGTACTGCGGCCCCACGTCGGGGCCCTGACGGTTCAGCTGCGTCGGGTCGTGGGCGACGGTGAAGAAGATGCGGAGCAGCTGCTCGTACGAGACCTTGGCCGGGTCGTACGTGACGCGCACCGACTCGGCGTGCCCCGTGCGGCCGCCGCCGACGCTCGTGTAGCGCGCCGAGGTGGCGTCGCCGCCGGCGTAGCCGCTCACCACGTCGAGCACGCCGTTCACGTGCTCGAAGACCGCCTCCACCCCCCAGAAACAGCCCCCGGCGAACACCGCCACGGCCGGCTTGCGGGCCGGAGGTGTGGTGGCGGGGCCCGCCGCTGCCAGCGGCAGCGCGGCGGCGATGAGCAGGAGCGGGCGGGCGAGGGTGCGCGCGAGCGGGCGCGCGGGCGAGCGGATCATGGCGCCTGACCTCCGACGGGAGTGGAGCGGCCGATGCTGGCCGGCCGCGACGGCACGACGCGCCTGCTACCCCGCAGCTCGCGGAAAGTGGCGCGGCCTCAGGGTGCGCCGCGCCCTGCCGGGGCCGGCTCCGTCGCCCCCGGGCCCGCCGGCACGGGAAGGATCGCGTCCGTCACCCAGTAGCCGCCGTGCGCGCGCACCGCGGCGGCGATCGTGCGGCGCGTGTCGTCCACCGCCTCCTCGCGGCCGTTCAGCGCCTCGCGCTGCGCGCGGAAGCGGCGCCCCGCCTCCACGCAGAACAGGTCGCACAGCGCCAGCTCCTCCGCGCAGCCGTCCACCCCGCGCTCCTCGATCAGTCGCTGCGTGCGCGAGAGCACCGCCGCCGTGGCGTACATCGCGATCGCCATGTCGGCCAGCCGCTCCACCACCAGCTGCCGCTCGACGATCTGCTGCCGGTGCCGCAGCACCGCACGCTCGGCGGCCGCCGCCAGCTCGGCCACGTGCTTCACGAAGTAGCGGCGGTGCTCCTCCAGTCGCGGGTCGAGCGGCACCTCCAGCTCCGCCGACGCCCCGAGCGCGCTGCGCACCCGGCTGGCGGCGTAGCCGCTGACCAGCCCCAGGTTTCGCAGCGGGCGGCGCAGCGCGGCGCCCAGCTCCTTCAGCCGCGCCGCCGGCCCCTCGATCCCGTTGAGGCCGATGAAGAGGCGCAGGATCTCGTTCGTTCCCTCGAAGATCCGGTTGATGCGCGAGTCGCGCAGCATGCGCTCGTACGGATACGGCTTGACGAAGCCCCGCCCGCCGGCCACCTGCACCATCTCGTCGGCGGCGCGCCAGATCAGCTCACTGCAGAACACCTTCGCGCACGCCGCCTCCAGCGCCGCCGCCTCGCCGCCGTCGCGGTCCACCATCGCCGCCAGCAGCCCGAGCATCGCGTCGGCGGCGTACGTCTCCGCGGCCAGCGTGGCGAGCTTGCGCTGCGTGATCTCGAACGCGGCGATCGGGCTGCCGAACTGCACGCGCCCCTCGGCGTATGCCGCCATCTCGCCGAGCACCATCTTCGTCGCGCCGGTGCAGCCGGCCGCCAGCGTGAGTCGGCCACCGTTCAGCACGTGCACCGCCACGCCGAAGCCCTTGCCCACCTGCCCCAGCACGTGATCGGCCGGCACCTGCAGCTCCTCGTATGCCAGCCGCGCCTGCGTGGAGCCGCGGATCCCCATCTTGCGGATCGTCTCCACGACGCGGAAGCCGGGCATGTCGGGGCGGATGATGAACGCCGTCGGCCGCTGCACGCGCTCGCCGCGCCGCTCCACCTCCGTCTGCGCGAAGGTCGCGATCACGCCGGCGCGGTGCCCGTTGCCGATCCACAGCTTCTCGCCGTTCAGGATCCAGTGCGAGCCGTCGGCGCTCCGCCGCGCCTGCGTGACGATGTGCTGCGCGTCGGAGCCCGTCTGCGGCTCGGTGAGCGCGTACGCCGCCAGCGTCTCGCCGCGCGCGAGCATCGGCAGGTAGCGTGCTTTCTGCTCCGCCGTGCCGAAGAGCACGATGGCCTTGGCGCCCAACCCGCAGTGCACGCCCACCAGCACGCCGAGCGAGGGATCGATGGCCGACAGCTCGGCGAAGACGCGCGCGTACGCGGTGGAGGAGAGCCCGAGCCCGCCGTACTCCCGCGGGATGGTGAGCCCGAGCATCCCCAGCTCCGCGAAGGCGCGGATCACCGCCTCCGGTATGCCCTCCTCCTCGTCGAAGCGCGCCGGGTCGATCATCCCCTCGGCGAGCAGCCCGCGCAGCCCGTCGATCAGCCGCCGCACCGTCCGCGCCTCGTCCGGGTCGCGCCGCTCGAGCGGCTCCGGATACGGGAAGAGCAGCTCGCTGTGGATGACGCCGGCGAAGAGGCCGCGGGTGAAGGAGGGATGTGGGTCGGGCATGTGGGAAGGCGAGGAAGCAGGAAGCAGGAAGCAGGAAGCAGGGAGCAGGGAGCAGAAAATTACGACCTGGGTAGCAGGGTATGGGCCTGAGCCTCCCGAGGGCGTCCCTCCTTCCTGCTTCGTGCTTCCTGCTTCCTGCTTCCTGGTCTCACGCCATCGCCCGCAGTCGCGCCACGCGCTCCACCGTGGGCGGGTGGGTGGAGAAGAGCTTCGCCAGGCCGCGGCCGTCGAGGGCGGCCAGCGGGTTCACCTGGGCCAGCGGGGCCACCGCGGGATCCACGCGCATCGGAATGCGGTGCGCGCCGCGCTCCAGCGTCTCCAGCGCACCGGCCAGCGCCAGCGGACGGCCGCTGATCTGGGCGCCCACCGCGTCCGCCTTGAACTCGCGCTGGCGGCTGATCGCCATCTGGAGCAGCATCGCCGCGATCGGAGCGAAGATCAGCATCGCCAGCCCGGCCAGCGGGTTGCTGTCCTCGTCACGCCCGCCGAAGAAGAAGGCGAACTGCGCCAGGTTGCTGATGGCCGCCGCCATGGTGGCCGAGATGGTCTGGAGCAGCATGTCGTGGTTCTTGATGTGCGCCAGCTCGTGCGCCAGCACCCCTTCCAGCTGTTCGCGCGTGAGCGCGCCGAGGATCCCCTCGGTCACGCAGACCACGGCGTGCTCCGGGTTGCGCCCGGTGGCGAAGGCATTGGGCTGCGCGTGGGGCGCGATGGCCAGCGTCGGCATCGGCAGCCCGGCGCGCTGGCGCAGGCGGTCCACCATCGCGTACAGCTCCGGCGCCTCCCGCTCGCCGACGATGCGCGCCCCGTAGGCGCGCAGCACCATCGACGAGGAGCTCCAGTACATGAAGAAGTTGAGCCCCGCCGCGAAGAGCAGCGCGATCCACATCCCCGACGCGCCGCCGAACGCCTGGCCGATGGCCATGAAGAGGGCGGTGAGCCCGGCCAGCAGCACGAAGACCTTGACGTTGTTCATCGTCGTCCACTCCGCACGGATCGGTGAATGCGCGAAAGGCGAGCCCTTCGCGCGGCCCGCCCGGCGCACCCGACGTGCGCCCGACTGGCCTCCGCGAAGGTCTCGCCTGATCAGCGGTCCGCTGCGATCCGACCGGACCGTGCGCCACTCGGCGCAGTCCTGACGACCCGGTCGCACGGCGCCCGGCGGCGCCGCGTGGCTACTCCCCTTTGCTGGCGGAATTATACCCCGGCGGTCCGCGGGGTTCCACGGGGCGAGGGGAGTGCGGCGCCGCCCCCGCCGCTCGCCGCTCATCGCTCGCCGCTCGCCGCTCCAGCTCCTCGCGCACGGCGCGCAGATGCCGCGGCCAGACGTGGCGCGCGAAGCGGAAGAAGTTGGCGCGGGCGGCCGGCGTGTCGCGCAGGAAGTCGGCCAGCCGGCGGTGTCCCTTGGCCACGTTGCAGGCCGCACAGGCCGTCACTAAGTTGCCGCCGGAACGGTCCCCGCCGCGCACGCGCGCCTGCACGTGATCCAGCGTCAGCGCCTCGGCGTCGCACACCTGGCCGCAGTAGACGCACCGGTACGCGTCGCGCGCGAAGACGTCCTCCCGCTTCACTCCATGCCTCCTATCAATCCGCGACGGCACGCGCTCGAGTCCGCGAAGCGCTTCCTGCTCGCCGGACGAGAGGAGGAGCGCGAGACCGCCGACGACCGGCCGCCGCGCCTTACCCCCCAGGCCATTCTCGGTTCCCGCATGCCCCGCTCCCGCGCCCAGATCCTGGCCAACCTCGACGAGATGTACCGCGAGGCGTTCGAGCGCGCCAAGGCCCAGGAGGATCAGGGCCAGATGACGGCGCTCGACTTCGCCTACCGGCGCGAGCAGCTGTACTTCGAGATCCTGCTCGACATCCGCGACGCGATGGAGCCGCGGTAGGAGGGAAGCGGGAGGCGGGACGAGGGAAGAGAACGGCGGGGTACGGTTGGCGGCACGGGGGCCCCCCCCGAACGGCACGATCGCACCGGCTCACCGCGCGAGCCTCACCACATCATCGCCTGGCGTACCCTCCCTCCTCCCCCGTCCCTCGCCATGCGTCCCGTTCCCCTTCTCGCCGCGATGGCCCTCGGCGCCGCCTCCGCCGCCCACGCGCAGCCTCCGGTCTCGCTCGCCGTCGTCAACGCCCGCGTCTGGACCGGCGATCCGCGCCGCCCGTGGGCCGACGCCATCGCCGTGCGTGGCGACCGCATCGCCGCCGTCGGGTCCAGCGCCGAGGTCCGCAAGCTCGCCGGCGCCGACGCGCGGCTGATCGACGCGAAGGGCGGGATGGTCGTCCCCGGCTTCATCGACGCGCACATCCATTTCCTGGACGGTGGCTTCCGTCTCGCCTCCGTCCAGCTGCGCGACGCCGCAACCCCGGCCGAGTTCGTGCGGCGCATCCGGGAGTTCGCTGCGACGGTCCCCGCCGGCACCTGGATCCAGGGCGGCGACTGGGATCACGAGCGCTGGGGCGGGGAGCTCCCCACCCGCGCCTGGATCGACTCGGTCACTCCCGATCACCCGGTCTGGGTGAACCGGCTCGACGGCCACATGGCGCTCGCCAACTCGGCCGCCCTGCGTGCCGCCGGCGTCACCGCCGCCACCCCCGAGGTGGCGGGGGGCACCATCGTTCGCGACGCTGCCGGGGAGCCGACCGGGGTGCTCAAGGACAACGCGATGGACCTCGTCTGGCGCGTCGTGCCCCCCGCGCCGCCCGAGCTCGAGGATCGCGCGCTGGACGCCGCAATGCGCTACGTGGCCGCGCAGGGCGTCACCGCGGTGCACCACATGGGGAGCTGGGACGATCTGGCCGTGTTCGAGCGCGCCCACGCCGCCGGCCGGCTGCGCACGCGCATCTACGCCGCCGTCCCCCTCGCCAGCTGGGAGCGGCTCCGCGACACCGTCGCGGCGCGCGGCCGCGGCGACGCCTGGCTCCGCATCGGGGGCCTCAAGGGCTTCGTCGACGGCTCGCTCGGCTCGCACACGGCGGCCTTCCACGAGCCGTTCACCGACCAGCCCGGCGACCGTGGGCTCCTCGTCACCCCGCCCGAGTCGCTCTACGCCTGGACCCGGGGGGCCGACGCGGCCGGGCTGCACGTCATCGTGCACGCCATCGGCGACCGCGCCATCGCCACCCAGCTCGACGTCTTCGAGCGCGTGGAGCGCGAGCACGGTCCGCGCGACCGCCGCTTCCGCATCGAGCACGCGCAGCACATCGCCCCGCGCGACATCCCGCGCTTCGCCGCGCTCGGCGTGATCCCGAGCATGCAGCCCTACCATGCCATCGATGACGGCCGGTGGGCGGAGAAGGTGATCGGCCCCGAGCGCATCAGGACGACGTACGCCTTCCGCTCGCTCCGCGACGCCGACGCGCGGATCGCCTTCGGGAGCGACTGGTTCGTCGCGCCCCCCACGCCGCTGGAGGGAATCTACGCCGCCGTCACCCGCCGCACGCTCGACGACCGGAACCCCGGCGGCTGGGTGCCCGAGCAGAAGATCACGGTGGAGGACGCGCTCCGCTTCTACACCATCAACGGCGCCTACGCCACCTTCGAGGAATCGCTCAAGGGCTCGCTCGAGCGCGGCAAGCTCGCCGACTTCGTCCTCATCGACCGCGACCTCACGCGCATCGCGCCGGAGACGATCCGCGACGCGAAGGTGCTGATGACGGTGGTGGGAGGTAAGGTGGTGTTCGAGCGGTAGCTCGAGCGGCGGCGGCGCGCGCGAGGAGGGGCATCGGAGCCCACTGGGGCACTCACACGGAGCACCCCCCTGGACCCGCGAGGCATCCTCCCCGACCGCCCGTACACGAAGTACGATCTCCGCGCCTCTCCCGCGCCCGGGCGCGCTCCGCTTCACCGGGACTGTGCGGGAGGTGCGCGCCGCGCGCGCTCAGGTGGAGGGAGTGGCGGGCGTGGAGGGAGTGGCGGGCGCGTCGCCACGCGGGCGCGGGCGGTTGTGCCAGGCGCGTGCCGGCTCCGCGCGCCGCGCGAGCAGCTGCTCGTAGTGGCTCACGATGCGCTGCCGCACCGAGCTCTCGGTGTCGTCCGCCGCCGCGTGGAAGGGCGCGTACCGGCTCTGATCGCCCGAGACCTCGAACCACCACCAGGCCACGGGCGCGGCCCCCGCGCGGGCGGGCGGCGTCTCGACACGGCAGCGGTAGGTCCGCCCGCCGTCCACGAACTGGAACTCTTTCATGAACATGGCTGCTCCAACTGGGTCACCCGAAAGCTAGCGCCGTGCACGCCCCGATGCGCGGCCGGGCGGGGAACGCCGCGGGGAACGCCGCGGGGAACGCCACGGGCCACGCCGGCCCCCGGGTGCGCCACGCCATCGTTCGGGCGGCGCCGCGCGTAGTGCGGCAGGACCTCACGAGCCCCGGAGTCTTCATGCGCGCCTCATCCCGCATCGCGGCACTCGCCCTCCTCGCGCTCGCCGGCGCGGCGGAGGCGCAGTCCCCCGGCTTCTCCCTCGAGCAGATCCTCGACTTCCCCTTCCCGTCGGGGGTGGCCGCGGCGCCGCGCGGCGGCCGCGCGGCGTGGATCTCGCTGCACCGCGGCGCGCGCTCGGTGTACCTGGCCGATCTCGCGGCCGCGCGCGCCACGCGCGTGGCGCACTTTCCGCGCGACGACGGGCAGGACCTCTCCTCGCTCGTCTTCTCCGCCGACGGCTCCTCCCTCGCTTTCGTGCGGGGGCAGGGGCTCAACGCGCAGCGGCAGAGCCCCAACCCCACGAGCGACCCGCGGGGCGCCGAGCAGGCGGTGTGGGTGGCGGCGCGCGGTTCGGCGGCGCGCCGCATCGGCGCCGGCACGAGCCCGGAGCTCTCTCCCGACGGGCGGCGCGTCGTGTGGCAGCTCGACTCGACGCTCATGATCGCCGCCACCGCGCCGGGCGGCGCGGCGCCGCGTCCGCTCTTCGTGGGACGCGGGGTGAACACCGACCCGCAGTGGTCCCCCGACGGGCGGCTGGTGGCGTTCACCTCGCAGCGCGGCGACCACTCCTACGTCGGCGTGTACGACGTGGCGCGCGACAGCATCCGCTGGATGGCGCCCGGCGTGGATCGCGATGCGAGCCCGCGCTGGTCTCCCGACGGCCGGCGTCTCGCCTTCATCCGCATGTCCGGCGGGAGCGCGGGCGGCAATGTCTTCGCCCCGCGCGCCGGGGACGGCTTCGCGCTCATGATCGCCGATCCCGCCACCGGCGCCGCGCGCGAGCTCTGGCGCTCGAAGCCCGGCGTGGAGGGGCGGCTGCGCGTCCCCACCACGGGGGAGTACTTCCTCTGGAGCGGGTCGCGGCTCGTCTTCTTCACCGAGGCCGATGGCTGGCAGCACCTCTACTCCATCGCCGGCGATGGCTCGCAGGCGGAGCCGGCGCAGCTCACGCGCGGGGAGTGCGAGGTGGAGGAGCCGTCCCCCACCGCCGACGGCTCCACGCTCTACTTCTCGTCGAACTGCGGCGACCCCGCCGCGGGCGCCGCCGGCGCCCTCGCGTCGATCGACCGCAAGCACATCTGGCGCGTCGCCGCCGGCGGCGGCTCGGCGCCCGTGCAGGTGACATCGGGCACCGGCATCGAGTACGCGCCCGCCGTCTCCGGTGACCGCGTCCTCTTCCTCCGCTCCACGGCGACGCTGCCGCCGCGCCCCGTGGTGCGCACCGCGGCCGGGCGCGAGCTCGCCCTCGCCGGCGCGCCCGCGCTCCCCGCCGGCTTTCCCACCGCGCTCGTGGAGCCGCGCCAGGTGACCTTCACCGCGGCCGACGGGATGCTCATCCACGGCCAGCTCTTCCTGCCGCCGAACGCCGCGCGCGCGCCCGCCGTCGTGTTCATGCACGGCGGCCCCATGCGGCAGATGCTCCTCGGCTTCAACCCGCGCGGCTACTACACCCGCGCCTACGCCTTCAACCAGTATCTCGCGAGCCGAGGGGTCGTCGTCCTCGCCGTGAACTACCGGCTGGGCGTCGGCTACGGCCGCGCCTTCCGCGAGGCGCCGCGCGGCGGCCGGCAGGGGGCGAGCGAGTACCAGGACATAGTAGCGGCAGGCAACTATCTCCGCTCCCTCCCCGCGGTGGACCCGGAGCGCATCGGGCTGTGGGGCGGCTCCTACGGCGGCTTCCTAACCGCCATGGGGATGGCGAAGAACCCGGAGCTTTTCCGCGCCGGCGTGGACCTCCACGGCGTGCACGACTGGAACGCGCGCTTCTCCAGCTTCGCGCCCGCCACCGTGGCCGGCCGCGCCGAGGCGGACTCCATCCTCGCCGTCGGCCGCGCCTCCTCGCCGGTGTGCTGCGTCTCCAGCATCCGCGGCCCCATCCTCTTCATCCACGGCGACGACGACCGCAACGT
>DASTRO010000118.1:0-23321 GCA_035761165.1 Gemmatimonadaceae bacterium
CGCGCCGATGCGGCCGCATCGGCGCGCGCGGCCAGCGCCTCCAGGTCGCGCGCGGCCGCGTCCACGAAGGCGCGCACAGCCGCCGCGTCGTGCTCGGCACCGGGGGTGAGGCGCGCCGCGGCCAGAGCGGTGGTGGCGACCGTCAGCCGCCGCAGGTAGACGATGCGCGCGAAGGCGGCCTCCAGCCGCTCGGCGGGCGTCGGCCATTCGGCGAGCAGCCGCTCCAGCGAGGCCTCGCCGTTGAGCGCGGCCTGCCCGGCGCGGCGCCGCGCGCCGGCCAGCCGCTGCTCGGCCGCCACATCGCGCACCGCCCACAGCTCGGCCACGGTCATCAGGTGGTCGCGCGCGGCGCGCAGTGCGCCGGCGGTGCTGCGGGCGAAGAGGTCGTGCTCGCGGTTGGGCCAGAGGAGCCAGGCCCCGGCCAGGGCGAGCCCGCCTCCGATGAGCGTGTTCACCACGCGCACGCCGGCCAGGTGCCAGTCCCCCGCGCTCACCTCGGCCAGGAGGACGAACGTGGGCGTGAGCAGCATCGAGTACAGCGTGTAGTTCAGCGGCAGCACGGCGACGCAGGCCGCGGCGAGCACGAAGGTGAGCGCGACGATGGCCCGCTCGTCGCGCAGCACGCCGGCGAGCCCCGCGGTGATGATCCCGCCGAGCACCGTGCCGGCCACGCGCTGGAGCGCCTTCAGCATCGTCGGGCCGGCCGTGGGCTGCAGGATGATGACCGCGGTCAGCGTCACCCAGTAGCCGCGCGACAGCCCCACGGCGCCCACCACGCACACGGCCACCGCCGTGACCAGCGCGACGCGCGTCGCGTGGCGCAGCACGAGCGAGTCGGGCGCCAGCGCGGCGCGGAGGGTGTCCAGCACCCGCGCGCGCCCGGCCGGGGGCGCAGCGGCCGGCGCCGTGGCGGGTACCGGGCCGCCGCGCGCGATCGCCAGGCTGGTCTCCTCCGCCAGCGCCGCGTAGTGGGTCAGGCGTTCCAGAAGCACCTGGAGCTGCGCCGCGGCGCCCTCCCCACCCGACGTCTCGTCGCCGGAGAGATCGATCGCGGGCGTGGTCTGCGCCAGCACGGCATCCGCCGACGGGGTCATCCCGTCGCCGTCCGCCAGGACCTCCTTCGCCCGGTCGACGCTCCGGCCGAGGCGCGTCTCGGTCGTCACCTCGCGGGCGATGCGCCGCGCGCGCGCGGCGACGATGGCCAGCGTATCGCCGCCGACGGAGCGACGCTGGCTCTCCACCGCGTCGGTGAGGGCGACGAGGAGCCCGAAGAGCTGGTCGGCGATCTCGACGAGCACCAGCAGCCGCTCGCCGCGCGGCGTCTCGCCGGGACGGCCACGCCGGTTCGCGCCCACCAGCTCGCGCGCCTGCTCGATGCGGGCCCGGATGTCACCGCGCGCTGCGGCCAATCGGTCACCCGCCGCGTGCGGCTCGGCCGGGTCGTGCAGGGCGCGTGCGTACGACGCCAGCGCGTCGTAGCACGCGGCCACGGCGAGGCGCGTCGGTCGGTACGGCCTGAGGGGCCAGAGCGCCAGCGCGAGGAATGTGGCCCACGCGCCGCCGGCCGCGACGAAGGCGAAGCGGACGAGCGGCTCGGCGGGGCTGGCGGCCGGCGCCGCCAGCGAGATGAGGAGCACGATGGTGGACGAGATGCCGATGCTCGTGGCCGCCGCCCCGAGGGCGCGCAGCAGGCTGGCGCCGAGTGTCCAGGCAAAGACGAGGAGGAGCGCCGCCGCCGGATGCCCGGCGGCCACCGCACCGAGCGCCGCGGCGACGCCGTCGATCAGGGTGAGCGCGGCGAACGCCCGCGCGCGGGTGGCGTAGGCACCTCCCTTGTCGCTCAGGGAGACGCTGAAGCCGGCCAGCATCGCCCAGCTGGCGTGCGGCGAGCCGAGGGCGGTGGCGACGAGGAGTGGCACCACCGTGGCCACGGCGGCGCGCAGGCCGGCGGCGTAGGCCGGGCGGACCGGCGCGACGCGCAGCGTCAGCGCGACGGGACTGGCCCGTGGGTGCAGGCGAGGGGCGCTCACGCCGGCGCTCCCGTCGCACGCGCCGGGCCGCCGGTCCACGCCGCGCGGCGTTGCCCCGCGCTCCCGGGCCCGCTACCTTGGCGCGCCGATGAGAGGCCCCACCGCCGCGCTCGCCGCGCTCCTCCTGCTCGCGCCCCCGTCCGGGCCTCCCGCTGACGACCCCCGCGAGGTCGTGCACGGCGCCCTGCTGGCCGTGGAGGGCGACTCGGCGCCCGCCCTCGCCGAGCGCTGGCGCGCGCGTCTGGAGCGTGACCCGCGCGATCGCGCCGCGATGCTCGGCCTGGCCACGGTGGCCCGCCTCACCTACGACCGCACCACCGCGGAGCGCCGCTACCGCGAGCTGCTGGCGCTCTCGCCGCCGCGGGGTGATCGCGTGGCCGGCTACGCGCGCCTGGGCTACGGCGTGCTGCGTCAGACGGGCGGCGATGTCGCCGGCGCCAGCGTGCTGGTGGAGGCCGCCGCGGCGGACGCACGCGCCGCCGGCGACCGGCTGCTCGGCGCCGAGAGCTATCTCTCGCTGGCCACCTACCGCGCGCGCCAGCCAGGGCTCGCGGCCGCGCTGGCGGCGGCCATCGCGGCGCTCGACACGGCGCGTGCATTGATGCCCGACACCGCCTACGAGCTGCTGGCCGGCTTTCACGGCCGGCGTGGCGGCATCTACACCCTGCTCGGCCGGCCGCAGGCGGCGGCCGAGGTGGAGCGCTGCATCGACTTCGCCCGCCGTGCCGGCTCGCGGCGCCTCGAAGGCACCTGCGCGGTGCAGCTGGCGAAGGAGATGGACCGACGTGGACTGGTGGACTCGGCGCTCGCGCTCCTGCGGACCGCGGAGCGATTGCAGGAGCAGGCGCGCGACCGCCGCGCCCTCGGCATCGCGCTCGGCGAGCGTGGCGCGCTGCACCAGCGGCTCGGCGACTACGGCGCGGCGCGCGAGGCGCTGGCCCGCTCCGTGGTGGAGCAGCGGGCGGCCGGCGGCTCGGCGGCCGACGAGCTGATCCAGCTGGGGGAGCTCGCCCGCACGATGCGCGACCGCGCGGCGGCCCTGGCCTACGTCACCCGCGGCCTGGCGATCCTGGAGGCGGAGCGCTCGGTGGTAGGGCTGCGCCGGGCGCACGGGCTGCAGGCGGCGCTCGCCGCCGACGCGGGCGACTTCGAGACCGCCGAGCGGCTGGAGCGCGCCCAGATCGACTGGGCGGTGGCGGACGGGCAGGTGGAGACCGAGGTGCGCACGCGCGTCGCGCTGGCCGAGCTGTACGAGCGGCGCGGACGCCATGCCGACGCCCTACGCCAGCTCGACTCGGCGGCCATGGTGCGCACGCGCCATGCGATGCAGGGCGGGAGCTGGGCGGGCGAGCTGGCCTACCAGTACGGTCGCATCGCGCTCGCGCAGGGCCGGCTGGACGATGCCGCGCGCTCGTTCGAGCGCTATCTGCGCACGCGCGGCGACGATCAGTACCTCTACCGTTACCGCGCCCGCGCCCGCCTGGCCGAGGTGTACGCGCGCCGCGGCGAGCTCGATAGCGCCGAGCGCCACCTGCGGCTGGCGAGCGACCAGCTCGACGAGTGGCGCGCCATGCTCACCGACGCCGAGCTGCGCGTGCTGGCCTTCCAGCTCGGCGCGGACGACGCGACCGACGTCGGCGTGCCGCGCGTGCTCGCGGCGCTCGCCGCCAGCGGCCGGGGCGAGGCGGCGTTCGCGATCGCCGAGCGGCGGCGGGCCCGCGAGCTGGCCGACCGGCTGGCGCAGGCGGCCGCGGCGCGGGTGGCGGGGCACACCGCCGGCGAGGCGAGGCGGCGCCATGCCACGCCGATGGGCGCGGCGGCCATCCGGCGTGCGCTGCCCGATGCGCGCACCGCGCTGCTCGAGTACGTGGCCGGCCGTGACGGCGCACCGACCACCCTGTTCGTGGTCACTCGCGACGGATTGCGCGCCGACACGATCGCGCTCACCGCCACGCTCGCCGCCGCCGCGGCCCGGCTCCCGGCACTGCTCGAGAGCGGTGCCGAGCCAGAGGGCGTCCTGCGAGCGCTCGGTGCCACGCTGCTCGGGCCGGCGCTCGCGGTCCTGCCGCCTGACGTCGATCATCTCGTGGTCGTGCCGGACGGCGGCCTGCACGGCGTGCCGTTCGAGGCGCTGCGCCTGCCCGACGGCCGCTACGCCGTCGAGCGGTTCGCCATCGCCACGGCTCCCTCGGCGACGGTGGCGGCGACGCTCTGGCGCACGCCGCCGGCGCGGCCGGCCGGCGCGGCGCCCCGGCTGCTCGCGCTCGGCGACCCGCGCTTCGACGCGGGCGAGACGCCGGCGACGCTCGCCTCGGCCGACCCGACGGAGCTGGTGGTGCGCGCCGGGCGCGCCGGTGCGCGGCTCGCCCGGTTGGAGGGATCGGGCACGGAGGTGCGGACGGTGGTGCGCTACGCCCCCGGCGCGCGCGTGCGGCTGCGCGAGGCGGCCTCCGAGGCGGCGGTGAAGCGTGCGCCCCTCGCCGACTTCGATGTCGTGCACTTCGCCACGCACGCGCTGGTGGACGAGAGCGCGGTGGGGCGGACGGCCATCGCGCTGGCGGAGGGTGACGGCGAGGACGGCTTCCTCACCGCGGGTGAGATCGCCGCGCTGCGGCTGGACGCCGACCTTGTCGTGCTCTCCGCCTGCCGCACCGCCGGCGGCGTCGTGGTGGACGGGGAGGGGGTGCAGGGGCTCACCAGCGCGCTCCTCGAGGCCGGAGCACACGCCGTGGTCGCGACGCGCTGGGACATCGGCGACCGCAGCGCGGTGGGGCTCGTGCGCGACTTCTACGACGCGCTGGCGCAGCGGCGACCGGTGAGCGAGGCGCTGCGCACGGCGCAGCTGGCCGCGGTGCGCCGCGGTGCGCCCCCGGCCGAGTGGGCGGCATTCACCGTCGTCGGCGACCCGACGGTCGCGGTCGCGCTGGTCGCCCCGGGCAGCGCGCGCGGCGTCGCGCCGCTCTGGCTCCTGCCGCCGCTGGTGATCGTCGTCGCGCTCCTGGCCGTGGCACGGCACCGGACGGCGCGCTGAGCCGGCCGGCGGCGAGCGCCTGGCGAGCGCACGACGCGGCGCGGTACTCGCCGGGAGTACCGCGCCGCGTCGTGCCTCGGGCAGTGGAGCGATCAGCCGTTCGGGATGACCACGGTGCCGCCCACCGCGTCGAACGTACCGGTGACGTTGATCGTCTTCTCGGCGCCGCTCGAGTCGAGGCAGGACGCCGCCATCGAGACGTTCCCCTTCAGCCGGTTGGCCGACGACTGCGTGATGGTCAGCGTTCCGCTGGTGCTGACGCAGAGCACCGCGCTCTCCTGCGTGAGATCGAAGACGGTGATGCCGACGAGCTCGTTGGCCGGGACGTCGGCCGGATCCTCGATGTTCGAGTAGTCCGCGAACTGGTACGTCCCCGCGGCGAGCACGCCGGACTGCCGACGCCAGATCACGATGGCGTTGTTGTTGCCCTCCTCGGTGCCGAGGGCGAGCGCGAATCCGACCTCGGTCTGCGAGTTGTCGCTGGCGAACGCCGACGTGCCGGTGAGCGACTTGGTGTAGCCGCCGCTGATGCTGGCGCTGTACGAGCTGTTGTCGTTCTCGCCACCCGGCTCGGTGGGGCTCTTCTTGTCGCTGCCACCGCAGGCGGTGGCGAGGAGGGTCAGTCCGGCGAGGGCGATGAGGGAACGCGGATTCATGGTCGGATCTCCGATCTCTATGAAGGCTCGCCCGCAGCCGTCCGGAACGCCGCCGCACGTCGTGCGGGAGGTCGCTCCGGCTCCGCATGCCCGGTGACGGCACCGTCCGTCCCCGCGCGGCAGCCCAGGCGCACGGAGAGGATAGGTGCGCCGGTGCTCGCTCACATGGGGCGGATGACCCATCTCGCGCGGCGCGTGAGGCGCCGCGGCGGTCAGCCGTCCGTGGGCGCCGGGGGCGCCAGGTCGCCGCGCTCCAGCGCGCGTTCGGCGATGAGCCGCAGCCGGGCGTCCTGGTTGCGCGTGAGCGCCCGGAGCTGGCGGCCGGCGCGCCGACAGGCCAGCGGGACGAAGAGTCGCGCGCAGTCGAGCGCCCCGCCGGCCGTCTCCGCCGCCGCCCGGTCGCGCGCCAGGTCGTGCGTCGCGCGGGACAGCACCGCGGTGGCCAGGAAGAGGTCGATCGCCGCGTTGGCCAGCCGCTCCTGCACGAGCTGCCGCTCGATCACCTCGCGCCCGTGCTGCCGCAACGCACGTTCGGCGCCTAACGCCAGCGCGTGCGCGCGCCGCTCGACGAGCCCCGCCTCGGCGGCGAGCGTCGGATCCACCCGCGTGAAGGTGCGCATCGTGAGCCGCCGCCGCGCCCCGCCGGCCAGGTACGACCCGATGGCGCCGAGCGAGCGGATCGGGTCCTTGAAGGCGCGGCCGAGCGCCTTCAGCCGCTCACCCGGCTCCTGCAGCCCCATGAGGGCGATCAGCGCGCGCAGGATCTCGTTGGTCCCCTCGAAGATCAGCATGATGCGCGAGTCGCGCACCGCCTGCTCGTACGGGTACTCCCGCGAGTAGCCGATGCCGCCGGCGATCTGCAGCGCGTCGTTGGCGGCGCGGTAGGCGAGCTCGGAGCAGAAGATCTTGCACGCCGCCGTCTCGAGCGAGAAGTCGATGCCGCCGCGGTCCACCATGCCGGCCGTGAGCATCCACGCCGCGTCGGCCGCGTAGCACTCGGCGGCGGCGAGGGCGAACTTGTGCTGCAGCATCTCGAAGCGGCCGATCGGCCGGCCGAACTGCTCGCGCTGCCGCGCGTGGGCCAGGGCGCGGTTCATCAGCACGCGCGTGCCGCGCGCCGAGCCGGCGGCCAGCCCGAGGCGGCCGGAGTTGAGGATCTCGAGCGCGATCCGGAAGCCCTGGCCCACCTCACCCAGCCGGTCCTCCACCGGCACGCGCACGTTCTCGAACGTCACCGTGCGCGTGTCCGACGCCTTGATCCCCATCTTCTCCTCGAGCTTCCCGAGGCCGATGCCAGGGGCGTGCGCGTCCACGATGAAGGCCGTCACGCGCTGCTTGCGCACGCCGTCCACCTCCACCGGCACCCTGGCGAAGACGGTGAACAGCCCGGCGTAGCCGGCGTTGGAGATCCAGATCTTCGTCCCGTTCAGCACGTAGTGCGTGCCGTCGGCGCTCGGCTCGGCGGTGGCGCGCATCGCCTGCGCGTCGGAGCCGGAGCCGGGCTCGGTGAGGCAGAAGGCGGCCACCAGCTCGCCGGTCGCGCAGCGCGGCAGGTAGCGCTGCTTCTGCGCCTCGGTGCCGAAGAGCACGATCCCCTTGCAGCCGATGGACTGGTGCGCGCCGAAGTAGACGCCCAGCGCCGGGTCGGTGGCGCCGATCTCGCCGAAGACGCGGTTGAACACCGTGGCGCTCGCGCCGAAGCCGCCGTACGCCTCGGGAATGTTGAGCCCCATCAGCCCCAGCTCGTGCAGCCCCAGGCGCACCGCCTCGGGAAAACGGCCGGCGCGGTCGATGGCGGGGGAGTCGATGTGGTCGTGGGCGAAGGCGCGGAACACCCCGAGCACCAGGTCGAGCGACTCGCGCTCGCCGGCGCTCAGCGTCGGAAAGGGGAAGACGAGCTCCTCGCGCAGCTCGCCGAGAAAGAGCCCCTTGATGAAGGACGGCTGCGTCTCCGGCGCGGCGAGATGCGGCGGCTCGGCGCCGTTCCGGGCGGAGGAGGGGGTGGCACCGGCGGTCATGAACGATCTCGCGGCGAGGGCACGGCGGGGTGGGGTGACGGGGGCGCGCTGGCCGCGCGCGTCCCCGAACTGTACGCTGCACGGGGGGCCGCGGACAGTCGGCCGCTCCCGCGGCACGCCCGCGCCCGGCCCGGCACGCATGTCGCCGGGAAGAGCCGTGTCCGTCGGTGAAGCCGTGCCCGTCACCCGCCCTTCCGGCCACGAGGCCATCCACTCCACCACGCGAACTTCGCATGCCCACCAGTGCCGTGACCTTCGAGGGTAGCCGCGGCCAGAGCCTGGCCGGTCGCCTGGAGCTGCCCCCCGACGGCGAGCCGCGCGCGACCGCGCTGTTCGCCCACTGCTTCACCTGCTCCAAGGATCTGGCGGCCGCGGTGCGCATCAGTCGCGCCCTGGCGGAGCACGGGCTGGCAGTGCTGCGCTTCGACTTCACCGGCATCGGCGAGAGCGAGGGGGAGCCCGCCGGCGGAGCGATCGCCGCCGACGTCGCGGACCTGGAGGCGGCGGCCGCGCAGCTCGCCACGCTCGCCGCTCCCCCCAGCCTGCTCGTCGGGCACTCCCTGGGCGGCACGGCCGCGCTGGCCGCCGCCGGCCGCCTGCCGACGGTGCGCGCCGTCGTCACCATCGGCGCACCCTCCGATCCCGAGCGCGCGCACCAGCTCACCGGCCGTCGGAGCACCGGGGACGGCGCACGCGACGTGGCATCGGCTGGCGGGAACGGGCCCGCGCTGCACGACGCGCTCCGCTCGCTGCGCGCGGCGCTGCTCGTCATGCACTCGCCGGAGGACGAGCTGGTGCCGCTCGCCGAGGCTGCGCGGTTGTACTCGGCCGCGCCGCACCCCAAGAGCTTCGTCGCCCTCGCCGGGGCCGACCACCTCCTCTCGCGCGCGCCGGACGCGGACTACGCGGCCGCGGTGATCGCCGCCTGGTGCGCCCGCTACCTGCCCCCGGCGCCGGTGCCGGCTGGCGAGGCGCCGACCGATCCCACCCGGGTGACGACGAGGACGGGCGCCGAGGGGTTCCGCACCGAGATCGGCGTGCGCGGCCACACCGTCGTGGCCGACGAGCCGGCAGCGCTCGGCGGCGAGGACGCCGGGCCCACGCCGTACGACCTGCTGGTGGGCGCGCTGGGTGCGTGCACCTCGATGACGCTCCAGATGTACGCACGCCGCAAGCGCTGGCCGCTGGAGGAGGCGGTCGTGCATCTGCGGCACTCGCGCGTCTACGCCGAGGATCAGGAGAACTGCCCCGATCGCCCGGTGCGGCTGGACCGTGTCGAGCGCGAGCTCGAGCTGGTGGGCCCGCTCACCGCCGAGCAGCGGCAACGGCTGCTGGAGATCGCCGACCGCTGCCCGGTGCACCGGACCGTGGAGGCGGGCATCCACGTCGAGACGCGCCTCGCCAGCACGGAGCCGGACGCCACGTCGGGCTGAGTCGGCCGGTCGTGGTTCGCTGGCCCACCCCCCCGTCATCATCCCCGCCCGACTCCCGAATGACCTCACCCCTCCTCTCGCCGGCACGCGAGAAGAGGGGTGAGGTGTCCTCGATCGATCCGTGTCGCGCCGCCGGCGCGCCGCGAGATCCGCGGCTGCCGGTCCGGTGCTCCCGCGGCCAGCGCGGTCGGATCAGCGGATGCGGCGGCCCTGGTCGTCGAACTTGCCGGGCTCCGGCGGGGCGGCCGGACCGATGCCGTCGGGGTCGAAGTGCCGCTGCTTGTGCAGGATCTTGCCGAACGCCCAGAACATCAGGCCGAGCACGAACGCCCAGCTGATGAGCATGAAGAGCAGTGCGCCCGTCGTCATGTCATGCCTCCGCGACTCTGGCGTCGACCGGGATGCCGGCCGGCGTGTCCTCGACCACCGGGAACTCCGTGCGGTCGTCGTAGCCATTGCGCTTCCACGCGATCCGGATCAGCACCAGGAAGACGACGATGAAGGCGACGATGATGAGCCGCGACATGTGCACGTAGATCTCCGTGCCCGCCGGCACCTCGCCGCCCGTCGGCGACTTCCGCAGCATCAGGATCGGAATCGCGTCCTGGTACAGCCAGTAGAGCAGGATGATGCCGAGGTAGAGCGGCGTGATGAACGTCATGATGAACTTGAAGATCGACGGGATGCGGACATCGGCGCCCTGGTGGAGCGCGCGCCACGCGTTCTCGGGCTTGAAGACCCACATGAACAGGATCACCTCGATGAACGCCATCAGCGCCAGCCCGAACGTCCCGGCCCAGAAGTCCCACTCCCAGAGGAAGTTGTACTGGAACCAGAAGATCGTCAGCAGCCCGAAGAGCAGCGCGATCCCGCCGATGCACCACGACACCGTCTCACGGCGGAAGCCGAACTCCTCGCGGAAGAAGGCGACGATCGGCGTCGCCATCGCCACCGACGACGTGATGCCGGCGAAGAAGAGGAGTCCGAACCACATCGCCCCCAGGATCTGCCCGGCGGGCATCTGCTGGAAGACCAGCGGCATCGTCACGAAGCCGATGTTGAACGATCCGCTCTGCGCCACCGCCATCGCGCCACTCACGCCGAAGAAGGCGACCGCCGCCGGGATCGCGATCGAGCCGCCGAGCACCACCTCGGCCGTCTCGTTGGTCGCCGCGGTCGCGATGCCGGAGAGCACGATGTCGTCCTTGGTCGAGAGATAGGACGCGTACGTCTGCAGCGTCCCCATTCCCACTGACAGCGTGAAGAAGATCTGCCCGGCCGCCGCCAGCCACACCGTCGCGCTGCCGAGGCGCGAGAAGTCCGGCTGGTAGATGAACTGGAGCCCCTCCACCGCGGTCACGCCGTTCGTCCCCGTGGGGATGAGGAAGACGGAGACGGCGAGGATGACGGCGAAGAGGAAGAGGATGGGCATGCCGATCTTCGCCAGCTTCTCGATGCCTCCCGAGATCCCCTTGGAGAGGATGTAGATGTTCAGGAAGAGCGTGATGAAGAAGAAGACGAAGGGCTTCCACACCGCGTGGATGCTGCTGTCGCCGATGGCCTGGTAGGAGCTCAGGTAGGCCTGCATCGCCTCCGGCGTGCGCTGCTGCCAGTAGTCGCCGGTGAGCGAGAACCAGGTGAAGGCGAGCGTCCAGCTCTCCAGCAGCGTGTAGTAGATGAGCACCACCAACGGGATCACCAGCCCGACGACGCCGAGGTACTTGGCCGCCGGGTGCTTCCAGATGGCGGCGAACATCCCGGGGATGTGTCCCTTGCGGTAGCGGCCGCCGTTCCGCCCGATCCCCCACTCGATCCACATCAGTGGGATCCCGAGGAGCAGGAACGCGATGAAGTAGGGGATCATGAACGACCCGCCACCGTTCGCTGCGGCCTGGCCGGGGAACCGCAGGAAATTGCCGAGGCCGACGGCGTTGCCGGCCATCGCGAGGATCAGCCCGATCCGGCTGCCCCACGCTTCGTTGGAGGATTGACCGCTGGTGCTCAAGCCGCGATCTCCGGCGTTCGAGGTGGGAAGGAGAAGTAGGGGACGGTGCGTCCGGCTCGGGTCGGCCGCCCCGGACGCGGGGGGGTGGAAAGTGGGCAGTATACAGACGGAACGGGGATCGCGCACGACCGGGCTCGCTTCGGGCCACTCCGGCCCGCTCGGCCGGCCCCGGTCGGAGCCGGCCGGCCCCGGCCCGTCACGCCGCCGCGTACACCTCGAACACGCCGGCCGCCCCCATCCCGCCTCCCACGCACATCGTCACCAGCCCCATGCCGCCCCCGCGCCGCCCCAACTCGTGCACGAGCTGCGTCGTCAGCTTCGCCCCGGTGGCGCCCAGCGGGTGCCCGAGGGCGATCGCGCCACCGTTCACGTTGAGCCGCTCCATCGGCATCTCCAGCTCCCGCGCGACGGCCAGCGCCTGCGACGCGAACGCCTCGTTGAACTCGATCAGCGCCACGTCGCCCATCGCCACTCCGCCGCGCGTCAGCGCCTTCGGGACCGCGACGATGGGCGCGATCCCCATCACGTCCGGCTCCACCCCGCCCACCGCGTACGACACGAAGCGCGCCAGCGGCGTCGCCCCGACGGCGTCGGCGCGCTCGCGGCTCATCAGCACGAGCGCCGCCGCGCCGTCCGAGTAGGGGCTCGAGTTCCCGGCCGTCACCGTCCCGCCCAACTTGAAGGCGGGCTTCAGCGCGGCCAGCTTCTCGAGCGTCGTGTCGGGGCGGGGGAGCTCGTCGCGGGCGAAGTCGCCGCCCGGCGCCGCCACCGGCACCACCTGGTCGGCGAAGCGCCCGGCCTCCCACGCCGCCACCGCCTTGCGATGGCTCTCCAGGGCATACGCGTCCTGATCCTCGCGCGACACCCCCCACCGCTCGGCCACCCGCTCGGCCGTGAAGCCCATGCCGATGTAGGCATCGGCCATCTCGGGGTGCAGCCGCGTGTGGAAGCCGGACATCGGCACCTGGCTCATCATCTCCACCCCGCCCGCCACGACCACGTCGGCCATCCCGCTCATGATGGCCTGGGCGCCCATGGCGATCGTCTGCAGCCCGGAGGAGCAGAAGCGGTTGACGGTGGTGGCCGGCACCGTCACCGGGAAGCCGGCGCGGAGCACGGCGAGGCGCGCCACGTTGAGCCCCTGCGAGCCCTCGGGCATGGCGCACCCCCAGAGCACGTCGTCCACCTCCCCCGGCGCCACCCCGGCCCGCGCCACCGCCTCGCGCAGCAGGCTGGCCGAGACGTCGATGGGGTGCACGGCGGCCAGCGCGCCGTCGGCCTTCCCGCGCGCCACGGCGCTGCGCACGGCGCTGACGATGACTGCTTCCTTCATGAGAGTTGGCCTCGGTGGATGGGAGCGATCGCTAGTTCCTCAACGGCTTTCCCGTCCGCAGCATGTGCTCGATCCGCTCCTGCGTCTCCTTTGTACCCAGCAGCCGCAGGAACGCTTCGCGCTCCAGGTCCAGGATCTCCTGTTCGCTCACGACGTGCGGCGGGGCGTCGCCGCCGCACAGCACGCGCGCGATCTCCAGGCCGATGCGTGCGTCGTGCTCGCTGGCGTAGCCGCCCTCGCGCAGGGCGAAGACGGCGTACTCCAGGTTGCCGAGCGCCTGCCGCCCGAGCGCCGTGACGGTGCGCGGCGGGGGCGGCACGTAGCCCGGCGCCAGCGTCAGCACCCGGGCCTTGGCGTCGGCGAGGAGGAAGTCGCGGTTCATCGTGATCCCGTCACCCTCGCGCAGGAAGCCCAGGTTCCGGGCGTCGAGCGCGCTGCCGCTCGTCTTCGCCAGGGCGATCGCCTGGAAGGCGCGCTTCACCGCCTCGAAGCGGTCCGCCTCCTCGTACGGCTCCAGCGCCTGTGTGAAGCGGAAGAGCAGCTCCTTCGTCCCGCCACCGGCCGGCAGCAGCCCGACGCCCACCTCCACCAGCCCGATGTAGAGCTCGGCGTGCGCCTGCACGTGGTCCGCGTGCAGCGTGAGCTCTGCCCCGCCGCCGAGCGTCAGCCCGGCCGGCGCGCTCACCACGGGGAAGGGGGCGCGTCGCACGCTCGTCGTCGCCTCCTGGAAGATGCGCACGGCCTCGTCCAGCCGTGCCCAGTCCCCCGCCTGCACGAGCCGCGCGATCATGGTGAGGTCGGCGCCGGCGCTGAAGGTGCGCGGGTCGTCGTTGCCGACGACGAGCCCGGCCAGCCCCTCGCGCTCCACGTACGCCATCGCGTCGGCGAGGGCGCGGAGCACGCTCTCGCCGAGCGTGTTCATCTTGCTGTGCACCGCGAACAGCGCGACGTCGTCGCCCGCGTCGAGCAGGCGTGCGCCGTCGCGCTCGAGCAGCACCGCGCCGAGCCGCGCCAGCCGCCGCGCCGAGAGCCGGCCCGGCTCCACGGGAGCGGGCACGTAGCGGCCGTCCAGCGCCAGCAGCTCGTGGCTGTCGCCCGCCTCGCGGTAGAAGGCGCCGCGCGCCGCGGCCAGCAGCGGCGGCTCGGGCAGGCGCATCTCGCGGAATCCCTCGCGCACCGTGTCCAGGCCCAGCGCGTCCATCTGCCGGAACGGCCCCAGCTCCCAGCCGAAGCCCCACTCCAGCGCATGGTCCACGGCGGGCAGGTCGTAGGCCACCAGCGGCGCGGTCTCCAGCGCGTAGTGATACGTCGTGAAGAGCGTCGCGCGCAGGAAGTCTCCCTGCCGGCCGGGGAGCGTCAGGATGCCGCGGAGTCGCTCGACCAGCGGCCGCGCCGCCAGCGCTGCGACCTCCGGCGCCACCGCGGGCTCACGCACGGCGTAGTCGCCGCCGCGCCAGTCGAGCGTCTCGATGGTCTTCCCCTGCTTGCGGTAGAAGCCCGCGCCGCTCTTCTCGCCGAGCCGGCCCTGGTCGACGAGGGCGTGCACCCACGCCGGCAGCTCCACGTCCTCGCCCGTGGCGCGGGCGAGGCCGGTGGTGACGTGGCCCAGCACGTCCAGCCCGGTGATGTCCGCGGTGCGGAACGTGGCCGACTTCGGCCGGCCGAGGAGCTCGCCGGTGAGCGCGTCCACGGTGCCGATGTCGAGGTCGAAGCGCTCCATCAGCTTCACCGTCTGCACCAGCCCGTAGACGCCGATGCGATTGGCCACGAAGCCCGGCACGTCGCGCGCGACCACCACGCCCTTGCCGAGCACGCGCTCGCCGAACTGCTGCGCGGCGCGGAGCACGTCGGGGCGTGTCTCACCGGTGGGGATCAGCTCCAACAGGTGGAGGTAGCGCGGCGGGTTGAAGAAGTGCATGCCGAGGAAGCGCCCGCGAAACGCCTCGCCGCGCCCCTGCACGAGCTGCGCGATGGGGATGCCCGAAGTGTTGGACGCGATCACGGCGCCGGGCGCGAGCAGCTCCTCGAGGCGGTCGAAGAGCTGGCGCTTGGGCTCGAGCTGCTCGACGATGGCCTCGATGACGAGGTCGCAGCCGGCGAGGAGCGCGAGGTCGCGCTCGATGTCGCCCGTGCGCACGAGCGCCGCGCGGGCGGGGTCCATGAAGGCGGGCGGCCGCGCCTTGAGCGCGCGCTGGAGCCCCTGCGCGGCGGGGCTGGGTTTGCCCTCCGCCCCCGGGATGTCGAGGAGGACGACCGGGATCCCCGCCGAGGCGGCGAGCGCCGCGATCCCACTGCCCATGGTGCCCGCGCCCACCACGCCCACTGTCCTGATTCGCATGCGTCCTCGCTGGCTGCCGTTCGGGATGCGTGCGAGTCTCTCGCGCGGACGGGGCCGGCGCAAGGGGGAGATGTGAAGCTCGCCTCAGGTTCTGCCGCCCGCCCCCGTCACCCCGCCGGAGACGATGAACGCCATCACCTCGGCGCTCTCGCCGGGCACCGGCGTCACGGCGGCCGCCGGCACGAGGATCAGGTTCCCGGCGAAGTTGTAGCTCTGCGGCAGGTAGACGGCGACGTGGTCGTCGAGGCCGAAGCGGGCCAGCTCGTCCGCGGTGACGAAGCCGAGCAGCGTCACGCCCCCGGCCGTCACCCGCACCGGGCGGTCGAAGCGGCGGCGCTCGCCGACGAAGGCGTTGAGCAGGTCCTTGGTGGAGGTGTAGAGCAGCCGGACGAAGGGCAGGCGCAGGAGCGCCCGCTCCATCAGGCCGAGCAGCGCCGTCACGCCGCGCTCGAAGAGCGTCGAGGCGAGGAAGCCCACCAGGGTGACGAGGGCGATGGTCGCCGCGAAGCCGGCCCCCGGTACCGGGAGCCCCAGCCAGCCGTCGATCGTGGTGAAGACGAGGGCGCAGACGTAGATCGTGATGGCGAGCGGCGCCAGCAGCACCAGCCCGCGGAGGAAGTAGGCGAGCAGCCGTTTCATGGGCGTCGGGAGGTCGGGCCGGAGCGGGCACCGCGGCGGCGCCGGCGGCGCGGCGGGTGCGGCGGGTGCGTCGGGGCGGGCGGCGCCCGCGTCGCACGGACGTGGGCGCGCGGACTATAATGCGTCGGGCGCGGGCACGGCGGCCGCAACGCCGTGCCGCCGCTCCCCGTATCCGAAGCGGACGCCCCTTCCCGCCGCCCGCCGGCGCGCCGCGCCCGGCAGCGGCGGTCCGTCTCCTCCATCCCTCCCCTCCGATGCGAGTCGCAGCCTCGCTCGCGGCGGCCCTCCTCGGGCTGGCCGCCCCACTCGCCGCGCAGACCACCGCGTCCACCACGGCCCAGCCCAGGCCGGCCGTCGGTGGCAAGAAGCCCATCACGCAGGACGTCTACGACATCTGGCGCTCCATCCAGGGCGCGACGCTGTCGAACGACGGCCGCTGGGTGGCCTACTCGCTGACCCCGGCCGTGGGCGACGGCGAGCTGGTGGTGCGCTCCACCACGAGCGCCACCGAGTTCCGCGTGCCCCGCGGCTTCCTCGGCCGGCCCGTGACGCGCCCCGGCGGCGCACCGGGCGGTGGCGGCGGGGGCGGGCCGCTCCCGGCGGCGGAGTTCTCGGCCGACTCCAGGTGGGTCGTCACCCTCGCCTACGCGCCCAAGGCGGAGTTCGACCGGGCGGCCCGCGGGCGCCGCGGTCGGGGGCGCGGCGCCGATCAGCCGAAGGCCTCGCTGGCGATCGTCTCCCTGCCGGGCGGCCAGGTGGCCACGGTGCCGCGGGTGAAGTCGTTCAAGCTGCCGGAGGAGGGCGGGCGCTGGCTGGCCTACCTGCTCGAGGCCCCCGACTCCGCCGACCGCGACCGCGACTCCACCGCCTCGCCGAACGAGGGCCGGGCGGCGGCGGCTCCGGGCGGCCAGGCGCGCCCCGTGGCGGGTGACAGCACCGGCCCGCGCCGGCCGCGGAAGGAGACCGGCTCCACGCTGGTCCTGCGCGACCTCTCGAACGGCACCGAGGTGCGCATCGCGGACGTGACCGACTACCTCTTCGACGAGAAGGGCGGCTGGCTCGGCTACACCGTCTCCTCGAAGGACAGCACGCGCGACGGCGCCTACGCGCGCGACCTGGCGGCCGGTCGCGAGGTGGCGCTGCTCACCGGCCCAGGCAACTACAAGCAGCTCGTCTTCGACGAGGCCGGCACGCAGCTGGCCTTCGTCTCCGACCGCGCCGAGTTCGGCCGGGATGAGGCGCGCTACGCGCTCTATCACGCGCCGCTCGAGCGCGGCCGCGCCGAGCTGCTGGTGGCCGCCGACGCCTTCGGGCCCGACACGGTCGTCGCCGACCGCGGCGACGTCAGCTTCGTCGAGAGCGGTCGTGCGCTGCTCTTCGGCGTGGCCCCGGCGCCACTCGACTCCATCCCCGCCGACTCGCTGGCCGACAAGGCGGTGTTCGACCTCTGGCACTACAAGGACACGCGCCTCCAGCCGCAGCAGCAGCTCGAGGCGGGGCGCGACCGCAACCGCTCGTACCAGACCATCTACCACTTCCAGACGAAGCGCGTCGTCCGGCTCGCCGACGACACGCTGCGGTCGGTGGACGTCTCGGACGACGGACGCGTGGCGCTCGGCGTCACGGACGCGCCCTACGCGCTCGAGTCGATGTGGGGGGAGGGGGGCAACGACGTCTACCTGGTGGACGCGCGCACCGGCGGGCGCAAGGTGATCGCGCGCAACATCTCGTCCCGCGCGTCGCTCTCGCCCGAGGCGAAGTACGTGCTCTGGTTCGACCGCGGCCACTGGTACAGCCACGACGTGGCGAGCGGCAAGCAGGTGGACCTCACCGGCGGCCTGGAGGGCGTGCACTTCGACCAGGAGACGTGGGACACGCCCAGCATTCCCGCCGCCTGGGGCGTCGGCGGCTGGACCAAGGGCGACGACCGGGTGCTGCTGTACGATCGGTACGACGTCTGGGAGGTGGACCCGTCCGGCGCGCGCGCGCCGCGCATGCTCACCGACTCCGTCGGTCGCCAGCGCCACGTCGTCTTCCGCGTCGTGAACCTGGCGAGCGAGCGCGGCGCCCGCGGGCGCGGGCGCTTCGGCGGCGGCGACGAGGAACCGCTCGACCCGGCGCAGCCGCTCCTGCTGCGTGCCATGAACGACGAGACCAAGGCGAGCGGCTTCTGGGAGGACCGCATCGGTGCCGACCAATCGCCGCGCCAGATCGTCATGGGCGAGCGCAGCTACGGCACGCCGACCAAGGCCGAGGATGCCGACGTCTTCATGCTGACGCAGGAGACGGTGCGCGAGTTCCCCGACCTCTGGGTGGGCCCGAGCCTGACGCAGCTCACGAAGATCTCCAACGCCAACCCGCAGCAGAGCGAGTACCGCTGGGCCGACGTGGAGCTGGTGCGCTGGCGCAGCCTGGACGGCATCGAGCTCAAGGGACTCCTCTACAAGCCGGAGGACTTCGACCCGTCCAAGAAGTACCCGATGGTGACCTACTTCTACGAGCAGCTGAGCGACAACCTGTACAACTACGTGGTGCCGGCCGGACGCAACGTCGTGAACCCGGTGGTCTACGCCTCGCTCGGCTATCTCGTCTTCGAGCCGGACATCGCCTACACCGAGGGGTATCCGGGGCAGAGCGCGCTGCACTCGGTCGTGCCGGGGATCCAGTCGCTCGTCGCCCGCGGCTTCGTGGACCCCAAGGCGATCGGCTCGGCCGGCCAGAGCTGGGGGGGCTACCAGACCGCCTACATGATCACGCAGACGAACATCTTCGCCGCGGCCATGGCCGGTGCGCCGGTGGCCAACATGACGAGCGCCTACGGCGGCATCCGCTGGGGCTCGGGGCTCGCCCGCGCCTTCCAGTACGAGCACACGCAGAGCCGCATCGGGGGGAGCATCTGGGAGTACCCGATGCGCTACATCGAGAACTCGCCGCTCTTCTTCGCCGACCGCGTCGAGACGCCGCTGCTCATCATGCACAACGACCACGACGACGCGGTGCCGTGGTACCAGGGGATCGAGCTCTTCGTCGCGCTGAAGCGCTTCGGGAAGGAGGTCTACCTGATCAACTACAACGACGACGTGCACAACCCGCGGAAGCGGGCGAACCAGAAGGACATCGACATGCGCATGCAGCAGTTCTTCGGGTATCACCTGAAGGGCGAGCCGATGCCCGACTGGATGGCGCACGGGATCCCGTTCCTGCAGAAGGGACGCGACCAGATCGCGACGGAGCCGGAGGAGATCCCGACGGGCACGACGGCGCAGCCGGCGCAGCCGGCGCGCGAGCCCGGCTCGCCGACGCCGGCGGCCAGCCGACCGCCGCGCTGATGGCGCCAGCGCACGACCCGATCGACCGCTTCCGTGAGCTGCTCGGGCGAGCGAGCGCGCTGGACCGCGCGCTGCTCCCCGAGCCCACGGCCTTCGCCCTCGGCACCGTCGGCGACGACGGACAGCCGTCGGTGCGCATCGTCCTGCTGAAGGACGTGGACCAGCGGGGCTTCGTCTTCTACACGAACCTGGAGGGGCGGAAGGGGCGCGAGCTGCTGGCCCACCCGCGCGCGGCGATGTGCTTCCACTGGCAGCCCCTGGAGCTCCAGGTGCGCGTGGAGGGCACCGCCGTGCCGGTGACGCCGGCCGAGGCGGACGCCTACTTCGCCACCCGGGCGCGCGGGAGCCAGATCGGCGCCTGGGCGTCGCTGCAGAGCCGCGCCATCGAGCCGGCGGGCGAGCTGGAGCGCCGCGTGGCGGAGTACGAGCGCCGCTTCGCCGACGGGCCGGTGCCGCGCCCGCCGCACTGGTCCGGCTTCCGGATCGTCCCGCACCGGATCGAGTTCTGGCAGGGCCGCCCGAGCCGCCTGCACGACCGCGATCTCTACGAGCGCGGGGCGGACGGCGAGTGGACGGTGCGGACGCTCTATCCGTAGCCGATGATCGGCGCGCCGGGGAACGGCGTGCCGCGGGTCGACGCGGAGCGGCTGCGCCGCGGGTACTGCCGCGGATCACGCGGATCGTTCCCGGCGATTCCACGGCTCCTCGCACCAGTGGCCGAGCTGGAGGGGGGAACGGCCTGCAGAGCTGAGACTCGCGCGCCCAGGCACCCGTTCCGGGTCGTGACGGTCTCGCGGGGGGCTCACGCGGAGGCGCGGAGGGCGCGGAGCGGGGCAGTCCTGATGGACGGCGAGTGGCGAGCGGCCAGCTGACGAGCCGTGCGCGACGAGCGACGACGCTGCGACCATTCCGCGCACCCAGGCCAGCCACGCGGTACGCACGGTCCGAGCGCACTTCGCTCGTGGCTGGCCGCTGTCCAGTTGGCCGCTCGCCACGCGCCGTGCTGCTGCCGCCGTTCCCCTCGCCCCGTCCAGCGCGCGTCTGCTCGCCTCGCCTCTCGCCCTGGCCGTTCCTCCGCGGCTCCGCGCCTCCGCGTGAGGCCGCCGTTCGGCCCCGGTGCGCGGAGGGATGGGCGGTTCCCGATCGCCACGCCTCATGCAGTCCCGGCCCCGGCGCAGGGAGCCGTGAGACGGGTAGCACCCCACCCACCAGTCAGTTCCGCGCCTGGCTCGAGGAGGTGTGGAGTGGCGAGGGACGATCCGACGCATCCGGAGCCTCCGCCGCATCCGCATCCCCCATGAGCGTTGATGCCCGCCCAGAGCGCGAGGAGCCCCGGCGTACCAGGGAGCCGATCCGGGTCGCGTCGAAGGCCCGCCGCGTGATCCGCGGCCACCGTTCCGCCGTTCCTGGCGCTACTCGACGACGACCGGCGGGGCCGGCGTGCCGCCGGGATCGTCCGCCTCGGCCTCGCCCGCGATCTCGCGCAGCGTCTCGGCGGCGATCCAGCCGTGCTCCGCGGCGTGGCGCGCGGCGCCCACCGTGTCCTCGCTCAGCGTCAACGAGCAGCCGGCGCGCTCCACCTCGGCCGCCAGGCGGCGGATGGCATCCGTCCGCGCCGCGTCGCGCGTGACGTCGCGGATGTAGATGGCCAGCACGCGCTGCGGGTGGTCGTGGACGATCGAGGCGTAGATCTCCGGATCCTCCTGGCCGCTGTCGCCCATCAGGATGAAGGGGAGCGACGGATACTCGGCCAGGATGCGGCGGATGGCCGCCTGTTTGTGGGCGCCGTGGGCCGTCGGCAGCAGTTCGTGCGCCTGGATCCCCCAATCGCGGAGCAGCAGCGGGCCGCGCGGGATCCCCTGCAGGTCGAGGAACTCGACGAGCAGGTCGTGCAGGTTCCACGGGCTGCTCGAGACGTAGAAGAGCGGGTTCGGGCCGGCGCCGGCGAAGCCCGCCGCCAGCGCGCGGTAAAAGGCGGCCACGCCGGGGAAGGGGAGGCGCGTGCGCGCGTTGCCGAAGAGCACCGTGCGCGCCATCCGCGCCACCTGGCGCACGTCGGTGCGGACCACCGTGTCGTCGATGTCGCTGATGACGCCGAAGCCCGCCGTGTCGGCCGGGACCAGGACGCGGCCGGTGACGACGGCCGGGGCGTCCACCGGCACGGGGCTGAGCAGCGTGTACGCCACGTCGTGCCACTGGCGGCCGGCGGGCAGCGGCGTGTCGAGGACGAGGCGCACCGCCAGGTGCCCCTCCGCATCGGCCGTGGCCTCGCGCGCGGCACCGCCGGCGGCCACCCGCACGCGCGCGTGCGGCACCTCGTCGGTCTCGAAGCGCCGGTAGGTGTCCACCAGGTTCTGCCAGAGCGACGCGTCCTCGCGCGACGGGCGGAGGGGGGCGTTGCGCAGCACGCGGCCGAGCACGAGGAGCGAGGTGGCCGTGCCGTAGCCGTCGTATGGCACGACCCGCGCATCGCGCACCTCGTCGGTGGCCCCGAAGCGCACGCGGTCCACCGTCGCCTCCAGCCGCGCGACGAGGCGCACGGCGGTGCCGATCCAGTTCCTCATGCCGTCGGCTCGCCGTCCGCGGCGGCTCCGCCACGGGCGCGCAGCTGCCCGTGGCACAACGACTTCCACCACACTCGGCGACCCTCTACAATTCGCCCATGACGAGCACCCGCTCCCCCTCCGTCCCGGAGCCCGCCACCGCCGATCAGGCGCCGGCGCCGGCGTGGACCATCGACGACGCGCGCGCGCTGTACAACGTGCAGGGCTGGGGCGTCGGCTACTTCGACATCAACGCCCGCGGCCACGCCGTCGTGCGGCCGGACATCAACGACCGCACGCGCGAGCTCGACCTCCTCGAGCTGGCCCACGACCTCGAGGCGCAGGGCGTCGACCTTCCGGTCCTGCTGCGCTTCTCCGACATCCTGCACTCGCGCATCGCGCAGCTCAGCTCGCGCTTCCGGGCGGCGATCGAGGAGTTCGGCTACACCGGCGGGTACACCACCGTGTACCCGATCAAGGTGAATCAGCAGCGGCACGTGGTGGACGAGATCGTGGAGTTCGGGCGCCCCTTCGGCGTCGGGCTGGAGTGCGGCTCCAAGCCCGAGCTGCAGGCCGTCCTCGCGCTCGACGAGAGCACCGACAGCCTCATCGTCTGCAACGGCTACAAGGACCACGAGTTCATGCGGCTGGCGCTGATGGGGCAGAAGCTGGGCCATCAGGTGTTCATCGTGCTCGAGCAGCTCAGTGAGCTGGACGTGCTCCTCGACGTGGCCGACGAGCTGGGGGTGACGCCCACCGCCGGCGTGCGCATCAAGCTCGCCTCGGCCGGCCACGGCCGCTGGGCGCAGAGCGGGGGGGAGAAGTCGAAATTCGGGTTGAACAGCGTGCAGCTCATGCGCCTCATCGAGCGGCTGCGCGAGCTGGGGCGCCTGGACATCCTCAAGCTGATCCACTTCCACCTCGGAAGCCAGATCACCGACATCCGCTACATCAAGGCGGGGCTGCAGGAGATCAACCGCTTCTACGCCGAGCTGCGGCAGGCCGGCGTGAACATCACCCACGTGGACGTCGGCGGCGGGCTGGGGGTCGACTACGACGGCACCAACTCCACGTCCAACGCGAGCGTCAACTACACGCTCCAGGAGTACGCCAACGACATCGTCTACACGATGGCCGAGGCGTGCCGCGCGCAGGACCTGCCGATGCCGCACCTCATCAGCGAGTCGGGGCGCGCGCTCACCGCGCACCACGCCCTGCTGCTGGTGCGGGTGATCGACGTCGAGTCGGCGGCCGAGCCGCCCGTCCCGACGCTGGCCGACGAGGATCACCAGCTGCTCCACGAGATGGTGGCCGACTACCACGTCGTCCGCCGCAACGACGTGCCGCCGCGCAAGGTGCTCGAGGTCTATCACGACGCGACCTTCGACAAGGAGCGCGCCCGCGGCCTCTTCAACAGCGGCGTGCTCTCGCTGCGCGAGCTGGCGCTCTCCGAGCAGATCTACTTCGCCACGCTGAACGCCGTCGCCCGCGTCGCCAACCACGACCGCGACGCCTTCGAGGAGGTCATCGCCGATCTCGACGCCGCGCTCGTCGACCGCTACTTCTGCAACTTCTCCCTCTTCCAGTCGCTCCCCGACAGCTGGGCCATCGACCAGCTCTTCCCGGTGATGCCCATCCACCGGCTGGACGAGGAGCCGACGCGGCGCGGCACGCTGCAGGACGTCACCTGCGACTCCGACGGCAAGATCGACCGCTTCGTGGGCGACAAGAACGGGCGACCCAGCCTCGAGCTGCACGCCGTCGCCGAGGACGAGGACTACATCCTGGGCATCTTCCTCACCGGCGCCTACCAGGAGATCCTCGGCGACCTGCACAACCTCTTCGGCGACACCAACGCCGTCCACATCCGCCTCGGCAGCGGCCGCAGCGGCTACGAGATCACCCACCTGGTGCACGGCGACACGGTGACCGAGGTGCTGCAGTACGTGCAGTTCGGCGCGCACGA